>CAZAKE010000252.1:0-5753 GCA_964485495.1 uncultured Spirochaetales bacterium | reverse complement strand
GACCCGACGGCACCGGCCTGGAGAACGGCAAGCCGGTGCTGCTGGTCCTGGAGGCCGTCCTGGATCAGGATGCCATCCTGCAGCCTTCCGACGAGATCGAAGGGGAATCCGAGGAGGAGATAGACTCCGATCTCGGCGGCGTGATGAACCCAAGGTCCGAGGAGCTCAAGGTGATCCCCCTCTCCCGAATGAGCCTGGTTCCTCGAGTGTCCGTCGGCTCCTTCGAGATAGGCCTGGACTGGGCCGACATCGAGGGAGTGGATGAATACGAGGTGCTGCGTTCGGAGACCACGGATGAGGATGAGAGCTATTACACTATAGGGATCTCCGAAGACAGCGCCTTCACAGACTTCGACGTAGGGCCGAACGAACTCTACTACTACCGGATCCGACCCATGGGCGATCCCGACATGACAGTGGTCAGCTACGCCGCCACCGGCGAGACCAACACCATGGGCGACTTCGAGGTGAAACGGATCACCAGCCTGCACACCAGCTACCACGACACCATGGATGTGGCGACCTCCGCCGACGGCAAGTACGCGTTTTTACTGGACAATGAGAAGAGTGGTTCCGATCCAAAGGAATACGGCCTCCTCACCGTTGTGGACATCCTGGACAACGACACCATGGATGAGGCGGCCGGCAGCCTGCAGCTCGATATGCAGGTCAACTGCCTGGAGGCGGCCGGAACCGATCTTGTACTGATCGGGACAAACAAGGACGACGACAACGACATCCGGGTCATCAATGTTTCCGACCCGACGGCACCAGTCGATCTTGGAAACACGTTCGCGATACCCTCCAATGGACCCGTGAACCTGATCATGAACGGCGATGTGCTTTACTACTCCGACGATGATGGGCTCTACACCTACGACATCTCCGGCTTGTCCGACTCACCGCGCACGGCGGTATCGAAGATTGACGAGATCATAGGCGAAGCCGATCTCGTTCTCACCCTGGCAGGAAGCAAGCTCTACGCCGGTGGCATTGTAGGAAGGGTTGATGTGTATGATGTTTCTTCTGATACTCCATCTTTGGATGGAGGAACCGACATCACAATCGACGATCCCGACGACTTCGACGATGACGAAAACACTGACGGTGACCCCTTGGGAGACATAACCTCTCTCGCCGCCATCGGCACCGAGTTGTGTATCGCCGACGACGAATACCATATCGTCTTCGCGGATGCCTCGACTCCCGGCTCAATCACTCAGGTGGGCGACACCTTCCGCGGGAGTGACACCGCGATGGAGGTGGTCGTCGCCGACTCTTCAGCCGGTTCAGAGACCTTCGCCGTGGCATCCCATGAAGGAATCGCACTGTTCGACGTCTCGACCGCCTCATCTCCGGTGCGCACCTACACCCTCAACAGCCCGAGTAACTCATCCGAGAGCATCCGCGTGGTGGCCGGCGAGTTGATCATCGCCAGCGACGGCTGGGCCGGCATGTTTGCCGCCCAGCTACCGATCTGGCCGTTTCCCGATGTGATCAGCGACGGCACCTTTTCGGAACTGGCGAACACACGCAAGCTCGAAATAAGAGGAAATACCCTCTTCGCCATCCAGACAGACGGCACTCTCTACTCGATCGACCTTTCCGCTTCGACACCTACGACCACACGGATCTCCACCCCCTGGACCTTCGATACAGATCTTGCATTGGGAGGTCTCGAGGCATCCGGCGATTACCTCTTCCTGGCCGCCGACGGAAACCTGGTGATCGGCGATATATCGACTCCGTCGTCACCTACCGAAGTAGGAACATTTGAGGTCGGTAACTCAATGAGTGACATTCTCATCAAGGGAGACTACGCGTTCTTGGGAGACACGGAGAAGGGAATCCACGTGATCGACGTCGCCGACCCGGCCAATCCCCAGGAGGTTAGTCTATTAACCACCAAGGGCATGCCCATCGGCATGGAAATGCGAGGAGATTATCTCTTCGCAGCTGCATACTCCTTCGGAGTGCAGATATGGGACGTATCCGATCCAGAAGAGCCGGAGATCGCCGGTGAGTGGAGTGACATCGAAGCCGTAATAAGTGTAGACGTACTCGGAAATTACATGTACGTAATGGGTTGGGACAGCACCACCACCGACAGACATATCGCCGTGGTAGAGATCTTCGAAGTCAGCAACCCGACTACCGTCGGCATCACCGCACCCTGGTCCGGAAGCCTGGGTTATATCACGGTGTTAAACGAGACCCTGGCGGTGCTGTGCGAAAACAAGGACTACGGTTTTTCCAATCCGTCAACGGGTATCCGGTTCGTCAACATCGCGGAACCGAGTAATCCATTCATCTACTCATCGGACTACATCGTCACCTCCGGATACACCCAGGATTTCGTAGTGTCGGGAGACTACGCCGCGGCGGCCGACAAGAACGACGGGCTGATGATCATCGACCTGATGCCGGATTCTACGGAGTAGATTTGAACCAACTATTTCTGATAGATCCGAGTGAGAGCATAGCGGGAAAAACATGCTACTCGTGTCCGATCTGCTAGGCATTGTCGGTCATGTTTGAGATCCGGTATCAATCCTTCCCGGCATCTAACATATACTCGGTAAACCGAGTCAACTCGTCGAGGTGATCCTCGATGATCGCGACCAGGATGTCCATGTCGAGTTCCTGATACTGGTGCACCGCAGTGTTTCTGAAACCCGTCATCTTGATCAATGACTCGGACAAATCCGGAGGAATAAGTTTGTTCTGAGAAAGGAGTGCGAAACTATCGCTGCTTTTGGTTGGGATACCAAGTTTCTTGGCCTTGATGATGTGGTTCGCAAGATCGATCGCCTGCTCGCATGCCCGGGTAAGGTTGAGGATCGCCGCGTCCTGACGGGTGTAGTCTTCTTTGAAGTTATCACCGGCGAGGGAGTACTCCTCCCGCACTCGCCGGATGCACCGTTGAATACTCTGTGTCTTGTTGATCAACACATCGTTCACAAGGAATATGCTCTCTTCGTTCGATAGAATTCGTCAAGAATATCCGCCCGCTCCTCGTTCAATTTACAGTAATACGACAGCACCAGCATCTCGAAGGTATCGACCTCATACCGATCTGCGACATAGCAGGGATCGTTTTCCGCGATGACCTCCTTCTGAAAGACCGTCGAAGCCCGGCGGAGATCGATCAGGTCCACCGGCTTTCCCATGAGTTGCTGCAATGACATTCGAAGGGTATGGAACTCCATAGGTTCGGGAAGGGACTCTTTCCCGGGCGGAAAGAGAACGGCGACATCGATATCACTATCGGGGCCAGCTGTGCCGTCTGCCTCAGAACCGAAGAGATACACCGCGATCATTCTCGGGTACGCACTCCGGATCGCATCGATCATTTTGGCACGCATGGTGGGATTCATATAGATGAGTGTAGCAGTACCAGGATTCCGAGTAAAGTCGAGGAGCATGACTACAGTGCAAGTTGATACTTACAGATCTTCCTCTATAAACAGTATCTGCGATTCCTGGGCTTCGGTTGCCCGACCCTCGCCTGAAGATGCGGCGGCTAGATATTCGTGTCTGGTGACGGTGGTCTCGTCGTATCCGGCGGCCCTGTCGTAATAACTCTTGGCCTGGGTGAAATCTTCGAGCTCGTAGTAGGCTTTGGCGATGTTCAGGCAGACCTTGGCCTTGAAGGAGTCGCCGGCACGCTGAGACTGATCGACCGCGTCCAAGGCGCCGATAAATGCCTCGATGGCGTCGGCATGGCGATCCTGCAGATAGAGGAGCGACCCCAGGTTGACCCTGACACTGAGTGAATCGGGCCGGGACTCCAGGGCACTGCGAAAGGCGGATTCGGCCATGGTATACCGAGTCAATTTGGCCGCGGTGACACCGAGGATATTGTAGTCCCGGAAGCCCCCGCTCCTCTCGGCTTCGGCAATCAGGGGAGCCAGCATGACATCGGCATAACGGGCCAACTCCTCATCGAAGACCCTACTCAACGGTTCGGCGGTCTGCGCATACTGCAATCCCAGGTCGGTCTCGCGCAGGCCCACCGGCCGGAACTCCTTCTGTGCCTCGGCGGTCAGGTAGAAGCCCCGGTTCTTCTCATCGTTCTCTCCCAGCCACTCCTGGACTCCGGTCTGCCAGGCTTCCATGAAGGTTCCTCGACCGATCATCGTGATCTCCACCGGAACCCAGAGGTTGCCGTTCACGCTCAAAGCCATCTCCCGCACCGGATGCAGTTCATCGTAATCTTTGGCCGCGACGCCGCTGTCGAAGGCCGCGTAGATGTGCCCGGGGACGGTCATGAAGGCGCTCTTGATGCCCACCGTCTCCAAGAGACTGCAGTAGAGGGCCGTGAGATCATCGCAATCGCCCGTACGCCGCTGCAGGGTGGTACGGGGTAGGCTGATGGAGTCCACCACGATCGGGTTGCCCTGTGCCTCGGTGAAGGGCGAGGTCGGGTCGATCTGATAGAGCATCCCCAGCTCCGAGAGCCCGTGGTAGACCTGCATGGCGGTCTGCAAATTCTTCGGCACCGCGGCCAGCACATCCTCCTTGGTCGTCTGCCGGACGAAGCTGGAGTAGTTCCGTAGGGCACTGTCCGCGGGGGTGATGAAAGCCCCGACCTTGCGGTCGTCGTCCCAGGTGAGGGAGGTCTTGTCGTAGAGGTCGTAGGTCACCGCCTGGGACTGGGTCGCACCCCTTCCCTTGGAGGAGTAGGAAACCTGTACCTCGCCGGTCAGCGGCGTGATACCTTCCGTGGAGAACACCTCATCGTTGAAGGATGCGAACAGGTCGACACTCAGCGTCTCTCCCGCTTCCAAGGTCTGGATCTTGGTGGCAGGGGTAGGCGAATCCATGAATCCCGCCTGGTAGAAGGAGACGACCACGTCCTCGATCTCGTCTTCATCGCTGTTCTCGATGGTCACCGTTCCGATGGGATGGTCGACGTAGTAGCTCTGCATGGCGGCAAACGAATCGGAGACCTCGACGTCTACGAAGTTGATGCTGCGTATGGCCCCGCCGGTCACGTCCGGATCCTGGCCGAACCGGAAACTGATTCCAAATCCGACGCAGAAGAAGAGGCCGTCATAGAGCCACATGGATTCGGGTGCGAAGGAATACATGTAGGTGACGTTGGGATTGAACTGAATCGACAGGGCGTATGAGGGGTCCAGCCCCACGTTCAAGCCCACCCTGGCCAATATGTTGTGGTACCCGTATCTGGGTGCCACCTCCTCCGGATTCTCCGGCGTCTCGATATTGGAATAGATGGCATACGAGTAGGCCCCCATCAAGTCCGCGCCGATCTCGAAGGTCTTCGAGAACCGGTAGGAAAACCCGAGCCCCAATCCGCCGTAGGCGTGGATGTGGTCCCAGAGTTTGGCCTTGGATGTGTCGGCATTCTGATAATCGAACCGGATTATCCCACCCTTGACAAAAGGCTGAAGCACGGGAGCCCCGGGAATCGGTATCTTCACGCCGCCGGAGATCTCGAACACGGTGAACATGTCCGGCGGAAACATGAAGGGCGTGTACATCATGTAATCTACGAACAACCCGGCGGGATAGGCGTAATAGCGATTGGGATTCAACTCTTCCTGCGCCGTGAGCGAACCGAAACCGCCTATGAGCATGATCGCCATCACGAAAAATATAACCCTGCGACGCTTCCCGATGATGGGGGAACGGATAGAACCGTGTCTTGGATATCTGGACATGGAGCAGCCTCCCGTGGGGTCCTTACTCCAATGATAGGTCACCGGAAGTGAGGTGTCAACAAGGAC
>CAZAKE010000251.1:0-5837 GCA_964485495.1 uncultured Spirochaetales bacterium | reverse complement strand
CAGGATCGGCGGATACTCGGCTTACTTCAATTCTCTTTCACAGGAACTGAAGGAGACCGTCATCGCGCGTACCGAGCACATGACGTGATACTTCAGGTAATCATCCGGTGGAGTCGTTCGTCCTTCCTGCGCCACTTGTAATCCACCTTCACGCGGAGATCGAGATATACCTTGCCGTAGGGGAAGAGGGCGAGGATCTCCCGCCGGGATTCCTCCCTGATCCGCCGGATGGTCTCCCCCCCCCGTCCCACCAGCATCCCCTGCTGTGACTCTCGTTCGACGTTGATGACGGCCCTGATCCAGAGCGTCTTGTCTGCGCCGTCTTCCTCCTCCCCTCTGTCAGAATCGGCGTTCGGATCCGGCTTGGATGATCCGGTCTCCTTGACTTCCATGTCGGCGATTTCGACGTATATCGCGTGTGGCAGTTCCTGCCGTGCTCCGGTGAGGGCCTTCTCCCGGATGATCTCCGATATGCGGAACTCAGGGTCCTGGTCGGTATAGAACCCTTCCGGATACATGGGGTCGCCGTCGGGAGCCAACTCGAACAGCAGTTGGAGAAGATCATCTACACCGGTGCCGTTTAAGGCCGATATTTCGAGCACGGTGGTGTCCTTGAAGTGGACCTCACAGAAGGCCCGCACGTCGTCCAATGCCGGACCGGTCTCATCGGTCTTGTTTATCGCCACCACGAGTTGTTCGTCGAGATGGTTCACGATGCCGGTCAGCTCCCGCTCCTCCTCTCCCAACTCTCTGGTAGCGTCGATGAGGTAGAGCACGAGATCGACTTCCTCGAGTGCCGATTCGGCCAGCTCCCTCAAGTACTTGTTGTACTTCTTGAGGGAGGAGTGGTATCCCGGGGTATCCACGAACACGAGCTGCCCGGCCGACCGTGTCACGATACCCCTGATCTTATTGCGTGTCGTCTGAGGGGTCTCCGACGTGATCGAGATCTTGGCGCCACAGATCTTGTTGAGGAGGGTGGACTTCCCGGTAGAGGGCCGCCCGACGATTGCGACGAATGCCGATTTCATAGGCCGATTGTAGCCGGGAACCGGTTGGGAAGACAATGGGGGAGGGGGGACACAAGAGAGGCGGATCGCGTGGCCCATTGACAGATCTTCCGAGTGGGCGTAGGCTTTTCAGCAATAGTATGACCGCCTTCCGTGGGAACGCGGTGAATCAACCAAGGAGACTGACGATAATGAAGCGACAGACTGAAAACGAGCACTTAGGATACAGCGACACACCGGCATTGGCCGATTCCGGCTATCACGTGCACGACGGCACCCGGCCGCAGCCGCCGAAAGTCACCCCCGGTGAAGGGTCGATGCCGCCATCCGACGCGGTGGTTCTCTTCGACGGTTACGGCCTCGACGAGTGGGAGTCCATCAAGGGCGGGGCCGCCGAATGGACCGTGGGCAAGGGATATTTCGAGGTGCAGCCCGGCACCGGCAACATCGCTACCAAGCAGAAGTTCGGCAGCATGCAGCTCCATCTGGAGTTCTCCTCCCCCACCGTGGTAAAGGGCGACGGACAGGGCCGCGGTAACAGCGGTGTGTTCCTCATGAGCAAGTACGAGATTCAGGTTCTGGACAACTGGGATAACCCCACCTACGCCGACGGCACCGTCGGAGGCATCTACGGCCAGTATCCGCCCCTCGTCAACGCGTCTCGCAAGCCCGGTGAGTGGAGCTACTACGACATCGTCTGGGAAGCCCCCACCTTCGATAACGGCAAGGTCGTGAAACCTGCATTCGTGACGGTGATTCTGAACGGCATCGTCCTCCACCACCATAAACAGCTCCTGGGCTGTACCAGCCACAAGGTCCTCACCGAATACGAGCCTCATGGAGAGAAGGAACCTCTCATGCTACAGGACCACAAGGATCTGGTCCGTTTCCGCAACATCTGGGTGCGCGAGTTGGGCGAGTACGATCAGTAGTATCTACTCCGAACAAAGTGCAACCCTATCGTGGATTTAGTGAGAACGGTCCTTCGGAAGAACCGAAGGGCTGCTTCTTGTTTCACTGCCTGAGGAGCAAGTAGATGCCTGCTGATACTACCAAGTCGAGGCCGAACGTCCTCTTCATCCTCTCCGATCAACACAACGCGAAGTGTATGGGGCACCTGGATCATCCTGACGTCAAAACCCCCAACCTGGACCGGTTGGCCGCGCAGGGGACCCGGTTCAGCTGTGCGATCACTCAGAATCCGATCTGTACCCCCAGCCGGGTGAGTTGGCTCTCCGGCCAGTACTGCCACAACCACGGGTACTACGCCCTGAGTGGCCCCAATCCCGGCGGACTCCCCACCGTCCTGGGCCACTTTCGGGCCGCCGGATATACCACCGGCGCCATCGGAAAGATCCACTGCCCGGAGTACTGGGTGGAGGACGATGCGGACTTCTTCCACGAGACCTGCGGCTGTAGCGTGGGTGGACGCAGCAAGGAGTACGCCCGCTACCTGGAGGAGCGGGGTCTCACCGACCTCGAGGACCACGGCGCCATGAACGAGTTCGGCGATCGGGGCAGACAGACCGTCGAGGGCCGGCCCAGCAAGGTCTCCTACGAGGACGGCCAGGAGGGGTGGATCTGCAGACGCTCTCAGGATTTCATGACCGAATCGGTCGATTCAGGGAAGCCCTTCTTCCTCCACGTAAGCCTCCCCAAGCCGCACCAGTGCTACACCCCCGCCAAGGAGTTCTGGGACCTCTACGACGAGGAGAAGCTGACCCTGCCGCCCAATGCCGATTACGCCATGGAGGGCAAGGCTCCTCACGTAAGAAGGATGGCGGAGGGATGGCGCAGCCGGGAGTGGCAGCTCTTCGAGCCTATGACCTTCGAAGCCGGCAGGCTGCGTAAACTGCACGGCTATCTCGGGAACATCAGCCACGTGGACCATGCGGTGGGCCGGCTCATGGATTTCTTGGACGAGAAGGGAATGGCCGAGAACACCATCGTGATCTACTCCTCCGACCATGGCGACTACGCCTGCGAACATGGCATCATGGAGAAAGCCCCGGGGATCTGCTCCGACGCCATCACCCGGATTCCCTTCATCTGGCGCCGGCCGGGCCGTATCGAGGCCGGACACACCGCCTCCGAGGTGGTGGAGGCGGTCGACATGGTGAACACGGTCTGTGCCCTCGCGGGCCTGGAACCGATGGAGACCGCCGACGGGCGGGACATCTCCGCCATGTTGCGGGGCGAACCCGGAGACCCGCAACGGCTGGGGGTGACAGAGTTCGCCATGAGCCGCAGTATCCGCAAGGGGAAGTACCGTCTGGTGTTCTATCCCAAGGTTATGTTCGAGAAGGAGCATCCCGACGGTTTCTGCGAGCTCTACGACCTTGAGGCCGATCCCTGGGAGATGACCAACCTGGCCCTCGACCCGGCATACGCCGACACCGTGGCGGAGATGAAGGCATCGCTCCTGGACTGGCTGATCTCGACCACCCGGCCGGTCACCGTGCATCCCCTGCGGGAGGACCCGGCACCGAACCGGATCACCCGGTACGGCCACTCGGTAAACGCCGACGGCAAAATCCATCCGGGGCGGTACCTGCATCTTGAGTCGCAGAATTATCTATAGGGCTGCATCCTGGCATCCCAAGGTTCGTCCATAGTGAGTCGCGATCCTAATGCCGTATATATGTCGGGCAAGTCGCAGTATCTCAGAATACCGCGAGGAAGAGATGAAAGCGGCCAACATGCCGGCGGATCCTCGGTCAACATGGTAAAACTCGGTAGATAGTGAAACAGTCGAACCGTAGGACGAGACGGATGCAACAGCGCTGCAAAAGCAGTAATGACCGACCCAAGTCCACGTCCGATGAGCTCGATATCGCCGGCATTGTGCGAAAGTAGAAAATCTATCGCCCGGAGGAGATCGAATACACGCCTCCCAAAGTAGCTTTCGTCCAGCAACTCTCCTACCGATGCATAGAGATAATCACTTCCATACGCATCGAAAAAATCTTCGGAATTACACGTATCCGCGAGGGAAACGCCCATGCCTCTCGGGTCTACGACGACAATCGGACGGTCTCCGGTGGTCATCTCGCGAAAGACTGGGATGGTTTCAATGTCCGTCTCACCGTCTGTATGGCCTACATAGACGGCGATTGGCCCTTCGGGGGGATGCGCCTTGCCGCCTGTTGTTCCGAATACGGTTAGGATCACCTGAATTCCTGTCTCGGTTTCGATGGCGAATTGACTCCGCTGATTCAGATCGGCACGTCGTCTGTGGTAGTGAAAAAGGACACGGTATGGTGGTGGACCCGAAGTCTCCGGAATAGAAAGGAGTCGATTGGCGGCATCGATCAACTCGGTTTCATCGAGACGGGCTCTGTCTGTAGAGAGACGTATGCCGGATTCTCGTATGAAATCGAAAACGCGCCGGCTCCCTGCGGCGAAGGCATCACCATTTTCGGTAGCGAAAAGCTTGCTTTCAGGAATCGGTTCGAACTCATCTTCGACGGGGTCACCACTCACTCCGGCATGCTTCAGGAAAAAACCGTACATGGCTTCTCGATTCTCCCTGTGGAAGCCGTGTTCATGGGTGCCCACGAAGTATTCCGCAGTTCCGGGACTACCGAGGAGTTCGTGGATGCGTCGTAGTTCCTCGAATGCGGTTCGAGCCGCTCGTTCGTCAAAAAAATCCTCGATCTGGGAGAGGATCATGGTCGGTCTTGGAGCGTAGCACATGAGTAGATCGGCCTCGTCTAATCCAAATGCGAGTATGCCCGGCGGGTTTTGTTCCGCATCCGCAGGCAGTTCATTTTCGAGATTGGCGAGATACGAGCAGATATAGCAACTCGGGGCCGCCATGGTGATCCGCGGATCCAACGCAGTGAGAAATGTTGTGAGGGTACCTCCTCCGGAGTTTCCTGTAACGCCGATTCTGGACGGATCCACATCCCGGCGGGAGAGTAGATAATCCAATCCACGCATCGCATCCCATACTCGCCACGTCCCGAAGAAGTCCCCGAGGAGCACCTGCTGATTTCCCATGAGATTGTGGCCACCGCACAGGGATGGCAGGGGCGCCCCGTCCGATTTCAGGAATTGAATCCGTTCACCCTGTGATATCGGGTCTATGATACATACGATGAATCCCTTTTGTGCCAGCCCGATGCAAAACGCCTGGTATTTGTCTTCGGCCTTGCCGCTTTGGGAATGGCCGCACAACCCGAGGACTCCGGGAAACATATCACCGGATTGTTTCGGTCGGTATACGGTTCCCGTGACGAGAAACCCCGGCCGACTCTCGAAGAGAACCTTCTCGACTGCGAAACTATCGTAGCTTTCAACTTCTACTACCCGCGCATTGAGGGGTGTACGTTCCGGTAGATGCCCGAAGGACCGGCGGACCGCGTTCCGTACGTAGCGTACATAGGCCTCCGCTCCGGCCCGAGAGGTGATGCCGGCCAACCTTTCTCTGCGTTCGGATCGTATCTCCTTGAGTCTGCGAACGTAGTATTCATGGACCATGTGTCCGTATCGGCTGTTGCTCATGTTACTCGATCTCCTCTGCACCGCCGTCCCGATCTATCCCCGAAGACGGCCGTGGCATACAGTAGTGAAAAGAAGAGCCGATTTCGGCGATACCTAATACTTCGAGTTCTCCGCCGCTCTCTCCGTGTATCACATCTTTTAATCCTTCGGCGAACAATTCTTGGTCATCAACTAGTAAAATGCTAACTGGACTGAGTAGAGGTGTCAACTATGTACTCAAAAACACGATATCGCTTGATCTTGACATTCAATCGCCGAGTTTCAGAGGTGCCCAGTAGTAGTGTCTGAGAAAAACGATGATGAACCGATGAAAGACGTAAG
>CAZAKE010000250.1:0-5912 GCA_964485495.1 uncultured Spirochaetales bacterium | reverse complement strand
TTCGGATTATTTTACCTCTGTCGATGCCGGGTATATCTACGGTAGCAATATTTAGTTCCATAACGTCATGGAATGAATTTCTATATGCACTTGTGTTTATCACCTCCGAATCAAGGAAGACCATTTCCGCCGGGTTATACCTCTTAATGCGAGGGGACATGATGATCGATTGGGGCATGATGATGGCCTTGGCCACTATTGTGCAGATTCCTATGCTCCTCTTTTTCGTTATCTACGGAAAAGGATTGGTCAAAGGTCTGACGGCGGGTGCTGTGAAAGGGGAAATACAAAATTTATTGAATCGCGAAATCAAAGGAGTAATGCATGCAATTCTCGGGACATACAATGGGAGTGCCGAATCTAAATATTTTTGGTGCAATTGAATTATTCAGTAATCTCAGGTTTGATGGTATCGAAGTGCGATGCGCAAAAGACGGACAAATTGACACGGAGACAGCCGATGATGAGTTCCTGCTGTTAGTAAATAAGCATCTTGAAAGACATTGTATCAAACCGGTATGCTTAACTTCATATTATAAAGATTTCATATCCGATAACAGGAACCGTGAAATTGATAATCTAAAAAGAGTAATCCAAATTGCTGATTCTCTCCGTTGCCCGTTGGTACGAGTGTATGGTGGGATTGATCCACCGCCCGATCACTTCTCCCGCCGAGAGGCATGGAAACATACGGTAACCGGTATTCAGGAATTAGCCGGCTATGCCGAACAGCACGGGGTCGGTATTTGCATCGAAACTCACAACGGCAGTTTGACTTTTTCAGCTTCCGATACTGTCCGGATGGTACAGGAGATAGGCCGGGACAATGTGGGAATACTGCTCGATTTCGCATGGGTCTATTTACTCGGTAAGGAAACGTTCGCAGAAACAGTAGAGATGTGTATCCCATACATACAGCATTGTCATTACAAAGATTGGAAAATATCAGGTCAGGGAGCAGAAGCCGAGAGGAGTGCGGTACTAATGGGAAAAGGTGATATTCCTTGGAGAGAGTTCTTCACAGCTTTGCAAGGCGCGGGTTATGACGGGAGCCTGTCCGATGAATATGAGCGATATTGGCACAGGGAGTCTCTGCCTGAAGCACGAGTAGGAATGCAACACAATCTACATTATGTGAAGAGTGTTTTTAGTAGTGTCGATCAGGAAAGAGTATCATGAGACGACGTTGCCCCACCGTCATCTTGGCGCCCAAACATCAGGTTGATAGAGTCTTTAGCCGAGACTTACTGGAGCAGATACGAGATATGTCTTCCCTCACGGCCGACCATCTTCCGGCTACCGACGAAGATACGGTAAAATCGGTAATATCTGATGCCGAGGTTGTTCTATCGACTTGGGGCATGCCGAAGATGACGAAGGCGATTCTGGATTCGGTTCCTACGTTAAAAATAATTATCTATGCCGCGAGTTCGGTAAAATACTTTCTCACCGAGGAGGTGTTAAAACGTTCGATCACCGTGACCAGCGCTGCATCGGTCAACGGTAGGATCGTAGCTGAATACACCCTCTCAATTATGACGCTTTGTTTGAAGAATGCCTGGGTCTTTGTGCGGCGTGAAGAGAACATCTCGGCATATTTCAGACGGGAGCGGCAGTGGCCGGGACGGGGAGGTTTTTACAATGCTACAATCGGGATTATAGGAGCAAGCGCGGTTGGTGTGGAACTTATTCGCTTGCTTTCCAGCTTTCCATGTACAATCCTAGTATATGATCCGTATCTGACGCATATTGAGGCGGAATCACTCGGTGCGACTAAATCAGAATTGAGAGAACTAATGATAAGTTGTGATATAGTGTCGCTGCATGCACCGAATTTACCAAAATTGCGGAACATGATCGATAAAAGCTGTATATCCGTCATGAAAGATGGTGCATGGTTCATCAATACTGCGCGTGGTGAGTTGGTAGACGAAGCAGCCTTGATCAGTGAATTACAGACGGGAAGAATTAATGCATGCATAGACGTCACGTATCCCGAACCCCCTTCGGACGGAAGTCCCCTGTATAGTTTGCCTAATGTGATACTCACTCCTCACATGGCAGGCGCCATCGGAGAGGATTGCCGTCGGTTGGGTGAGACAGCCGTCGAAGAGCTTCGGAGATATATAGACGGGGCCGACCCATTATATCCTGTTGATCCCGATAGCCTTTCGATTATCAACTAAAAAATTACGGTTCATCAATATTCTCGGTATTGGTTCTTTCTTTCTTTCTTACTTAGGTAGGGTACTTTCTCTCATGCTCTCATGCATGCTCTCATGAGCAGTTTCCGCCCGTGCCGAAAATAATCGCCTTACTGGCGATTCCGTTCTCGTAATGACTCATCGTGATCTCTCTTTTTAGATTTTGCGCCAAACAGGAAGCGTCCGGTCAAAGGATAACTCGATCCTTCCCATACGAGAAAGATCCGAGAGGTATGACCGAACCGCGCAGCCCACCAGTATGTGCTGATTGGCGTTGAGTTCGATCCCGAACCGTTCGCAGACCCGCTGCAGCACCTGGTCCGGTGACGCCGAGGGCTCGCATGCCGCGGCAACCGGTCCGCCGCTGGAGGAGGGCGTTCCCGCCGATATGGTCCGCGTTGGAGTGGGTGTTGACGATCCTCTCCAGCGTCCACCCCTTCGATTCGATGTGCTTCAGGATCTTACGCCCGGCATCCCGGTCGTTGCCGGAGTCGATCAGGGTTACACTCTGGTCGCGCACGTATAGCCCGATGTTGGTCGGAGCGGGAATGTAATGGGTGTCGCCTGCGATGTGCTTCAGTTCCATCGTTTCAACCGTTAGCGGCCGCCGGCTTCGAGTTCGAAGTGCAAGTACTCCCGCTCCTGAGCCGGGATCTTCCCCTCGGCGAAGGACACGGCCATCTCGAGTGCGTCGTTACCGTAGGCGATGCTGACGAGAGTCCCGTCTACGCCGACGTCCCGGGCGATTTGGACTGTGGCATCCAGGTCGATGAGCCCGTACCTGTCTGAGATGGCGTCGTACAGTCCCTGATTTCCACCTCCATTGTGGCGGCTCCAATAGACGGCGTCGAGTAATGAGTCGTGGAACGGTGCCGGATCTTCCGCCGGATGCTCTGTGACCTGTACACCGCCGCCGAAGACGTCACAACGCGATGCACTGGTGAAAAGAAGATATCCCAGAGATCCGTCGGGCCCCGCTGTCGCCTGCGGGGCACCTATGGCGTAGTGGTACATGTTGGTCTTGACGGCGGTGCGAATCCGCCGCAGCGCGGAGAAGAGATCGTCGTCATGGTAGAGAATATCCCGCAGTAATACCGGATAGGGTATCCCACGCAGGGTTTCCTCGTCGCCGAAGTGTCCCTGGATCTCGCTCAGGGCGATACCGTATTCGTTCATACCGCCCACCGCCGCACCGAGAACTCCCGCGAACCCGACTACCGCGTGGGCGTATCCGTCCTCCGGTTCATATACGGCGATCACGGGAAAGTCCTGAATTCCGGTCTCCAGCGTCCAGTCCAAATTCCTGATCTGGTAGGTCTCGCCTCCCACGGTGGCCTCTCCCCAGGACACCATCAGGCTGCAGCCGTATTCGGACATGTCCGGGACGGCCATCAGCCGCTTCAGGAGCCGCACCGTGACGTCCGGGAATCCGGCCTTGAAACAGCCGTCGGCCACGCCTTCGAGCTCCTCCCGCCAGGCGGCAGTGTCGAAATGGGTGTCCTTCCACATCATCCCGGTAATGATCGCCATCTGTACCCGGCTGACGTCGTACTCCTCGGCCAGTTCCATGAGTCGTTCGCCCGCCTCGGAAATCTGGGACCCCAATAACCGTCCGTACCAGTATCCCATCTGGTATCGCGTTCCGCCGACACGCACCACGGCGATCTCGTCGTCTCCGCTTCCGATGTATTCGATGGTGCCCCATCCCCCGGGATCGTCCGGGATGAAGGCGGCACAGCCGGTAGACCACAGACTACCAACGATAACCAACGCGACGGGTAGAATTGGGCCAAGAGTCGCTCTAAGGATGGTGTTCAGGAGTCGTGACTCCCGCCTGCGCCTGCTCATCTCCAACTGCCCCGCATGGCGTGGCCGGGCCCCTTGTAGTGTTCGCCTCGGGCGCCGAAGGGCAGGCCGAAGGGTTCCTCGAATGGGCGGAACGGGACCATGGATGCGATCTCGTCGAGTCGTTTCAACAGCTCCTCCGGGAGCGGCCCCTTCTCAACTGCCGTGATGTTGGTTTCCACCTCCGCCGCCGACCGCGATCCGCTGAGCATGCAGGAGATGTCCGGGTTCGATACGACGAACCGCATGGCGAGTTCCGGCAGCTCCATGTCGATCTCGTCGAGGAGGGCGTACAGGGCCTGGTACTGCTCCCGGCGTGGTTTACTCAGCCAGGGCGCGCCGCCGTTCACCTCGTCGTCGTAGCGTTTGGATAGGGCTCCCTGCTGCAGGGGTGAGCCGATGACGACGCCCATCCCGGCCTTCTTGGCCGCCGGTAGTATCTCGATCTCCGCCTCCCGCCACAGGAGGCTGTAGTTGAAGGCGGTGAGGACCACGTCGAAGCGTCCGCTCTCGATAAGCCGCGGCAGCTCGTAGGCGGTGGTGCCGCCGATGCCGGTGAATCGTATGATCCCCTCGGCTTTCAGTTCATCCATCAGGTCGAGGACCGGTCCGGCGGGGCCGCCCGGCGCGTAGAGGTTGTCCCACCAGTCGTATTGGCCGGGCCGTTCGGGCTCGTGGATCATGAGGATGTCTATGGTGTCCCGCTTCAGTTGCCGGAGGCTCTCCTCCACAGACCGCCTCAAGGCGCCTTTATCCTTGGCGTCGAATGGCTGCGGCCGGCCGCCCAGTTTGGTGGAGATGTAGTAAGGCGCCTCGACACCCTTCAATGCTTTACCCAGCACCTCCTCGCTGTTCCGGTATCCCGGCGCGGTGTCGATGTAGTTGATGCCCAGCTCCAGCGCCCGATGGATGGCCTTTTCGGCTTGCTCATACTCGCCGCCCACCGACGAGACGAACAGACCGCCCATGGCGATCTCGGTGACTTCGAGCCCGGTGCTCCCAAGTGTGCGTTTCTTCATTTTTTGTGTGCCTCCGTGTATTCCGTGACTCCATGAAACTACGGCGGCGGAGGTGTGTCAACATGGGAGGGGGCTCAGGTTATCAGCTATCTCCGAATTTATAGGCTGCGGTTGGGGTTGTTGGTGAACTCAGCAGTTCAAATTGTGATCAGAGTTATAGTCGTGTATCAGCTCTTTTTCTGCGATATCGACTTCGTTCCTCGTCGAATCGCCTCCAAAAGGCATGAAATACAGAGAAATGTGGCTATTCCAACTATGGCCTACTGCCATAGTTGGAATAACTGTGGTAAACGTTCATGGGTTGAAGGCGCATTTTGAGAGGGTGGTGGCGTGAAATCATGTTGTAGACCGGTCCAATGGGCTCTGCACACCCAACATATTGCTCTTGGCGACGTGAGTATAGATCATGGTCGTTTTGACATTCGAATGACCGAGGAGTGATTGGGTTGTTCGAATGTCGTACCCTGATTCCAGGAGATGAGTCGCGAAGCTGTGTCGACTTGGAGACATTTCGTTCGACCGCCAGGGCGGTCAGAAACGTTTTCAGGTGGTCCTCCGTAATCTTTTCCGGGGCGGTATCTCTATGCATCCTTCGAAACGGTGAAAACCATCCTATGTATGATTTTTCGGTTCGATAGGAAAGACCGCGAAGTCGAATGCATTCGATGTATCGTTTTTCGATTGCCCCCCATGATGCTACGATCCTGAGTGGTTTACTTTGCGGGGGTGTTGGTGATGCTTGCTCCTGCTTTCTTGGACCATTCTCCGCTTCATGTATGAAGATCATGTACAGTCTGACCGCATGTTCAGCCTGTCGGACCATCCACGGCGGTGAGTTCCGTGA
>CAZAKE010000249.1:0-5935 GCA_964485495.1 uncultured Spirochaetales bacterium | reverse complement strand
TCGACATCTCCGATCCGACGGCGCCGGTCGTTCTGAGCGAAGCCACTACCCCGCGAAGCACGGACGGGCTCTTCGTCGACGGAACCTGGGCCTATGTCGGCATGACCTGGGCAAGCGCGGGACTGGGGGTGGCCGACCTGTCTGACCCGGATCTCCCCTGGCTCACCAGCACCTACTCCGTATTCAACGAGAGCGGAGACCGCGTGCACGACATCGCCGGAACAGACACACACCTCTTTGTAGCGGGAGAAACATATGGAATCGCGGTGTTCTCCAGGTAGTTAAGGCGGCGGGGGATTCCTACCGGTGCATCTCCGTTGAGTTTGGCGTCCAGCCAGGTCTTTGCCACAACATGATTCGCCACCGATGTGATACTCGCATAGATAAGCAGATTCGCGTCGATCAATATCACGAATAATCTTCCCTTTCTGCCACCGCCAGGATCTCTCCGATATTATCGAGATCCGAATATCTACACGGTCCGGCGTCCAGCTCAGGCGTGTCATACTGCGGCTGCCGCTGTACGGCCGATTTCTTTGCCACAATGCCCAGACGCAACAATTCGTTCACGATTTGTTTCAAGGTCTTTCCTTCATCATGCCGAATCTGCTCTACCATCGCGGCCGTATCATCATCTAATGTGAGTGTCGTACGCATACTAAAAATATAGGCTGATTATGGTGGTATGTCAAATAACTGATGTCTTGATGTTGTCTGAATAGCACCATGATGCAAAATTGTGGTTCCCGACTCGAATACTTTTTATTTTCCTGAATCCGATACCGAATTCTAACCACTCCTGATTGCCGGATAACATACTACGTGCTACTTTCTCCATGTCGAGTCCAAAGAACATTGCGAATAGTTTAGTTCGGAAAGATGCCATGAAAACGATCGAGGAAATCGAAAAGAATGAAGTAAAAAATCACACCCAGGTTACCGTGCCTTCTCGGATCGAGGCTGCGCTCTTCGGTGTCTGGGTCATTATCTTGGGTAGGACCATCGTGGTCCGAACCGATGCCAATGCCGGAGGGAGCGTGAAGAAATGGACCTACCGGGAGTGTATCGCCAACAGCTACAATGCCACCCAGTGCACGCGTTACAAGACAATCTGCAACGGCATACTAACCGGCGGAATATTCTTACCGGAGGATGGAAGCTGATGCTGTTCGAGGGGGTGCGGCTGAGGGTTCGGTGAAGAACCGAACAGAGCAGTAACGATCATTACTTTCGGCAGCTATCGACAAAGCTCATCAAGCCATCGGGTAAATGCTTCGATCTCCTTAATGAAGCCATCGGCCACAGCAAAAAATTTATTTTCTAATTCGGCGACACGGTTCTCTTCAAGGTTGAATCCATAGAGATTTCTGAACAGATGACGAAACCGCAAGTATGCCAGCAGATGAGCATACAAATCACCAGAAATGATCCGAGGACGAATGTCCTCCAATTCCAAGGTCATATCTTTTAGCAAATCGCTATGCCAATGAGGTGTGTGAGGAATTCCTCCGTTTAACTCAGAAGCAATCCTGGTAAATATCCGTTCGACACCCGTATAAAAATCATGAAATATCGACGCTTTCGCGCGCAGGACGACCATTTCATTATCCACCGATCTACACGAATCAAGATCGTCCTTCAGGCGTCTCAGGTCGTCACACTCACTCTGAATCTCTGCTTTCAATCGACGCAGGACCATCATGTCTTTATTCATAATTCTATTCCGCCGCTAGCTATATGTTCTACTATGTACTCTTTTGCACCTTCAAACGGAATTATATCTATATCGAACCCGGTCATAATGGCTGCACGAGCGGTAATTGCCAAAAAATCTTGTTCCGGCAGTCCTTTTACCACTAGATCGATATCGGATGTATCGGTAAACTCCCGCTCTTCCTCGAATAATGATCCGATCCCATACACCTTGGTCCCGCCGTTTTGCTTGAGAAACCGGGCGATTTTTCGAGCATCCACCAAGGCCATACGACGTCGCTCCGGATTTATCCTTCGGGCTTGTAAAATCTCAATGGTTCGATAAGCCTTTCCCACGGTATAATTATAAAAGAGAGAACGGGGTTTGTCAGCAACACTCTATATAATCGCAGCAGTTCTCATTATGGATAGTGTACTGTTCGCTCATCAGTACCTTTTCTGCGATATCGACTTCGTACCTCGTCGAATCGCCACGAAAAGGCTGGAAAGAAAGAGTGATGTAGCACATTCGAAATATGGCGGTAGCCATATTTCGAATTGCTGATATAATCGGTGTTGCCTACTTCATATTCACGAGAGCGGTGATCGAGTCCACGACATCGCCGGAACAGACACGCACCTCTATGTGGCAGGCGAGACATATGGAATCGTGGTGTTCTCCAGGTAGATGAGAGGGACAGCAGGTACTCCTTCCCCAAAAACCCGTGTATACTCTACCCATGACAAGATTTTTCAATACCACCGGTCCCTGTACTCCGGAGGAACACTATACCCTGCCTCCGGAAAACAGGTTGGTGGGGGCAAGTATTGATAGATACATAGCGTTAAAATTGTACTGGGTGCTTCACGCTCCCCGTCAGAGCGGTAAGACCACCTTTCTCCAGTCATGGATGAAGAAAATCAACGGGCAGGGGCACGCCCTGGCCTGCTATGTCAGCGTGGAACGTTGTCAGCAATTACCCCGATCGGAGGATGCCATTCCCGCGGTTTGTTCGGCTATAAGAGAGTATGCACGCCTCTTTCTTGGCGAAAATTTTGTACCGGACCTGCCTCAGACTGATACAGCCAGCCTGCTCTCCAGCCTTCTCATAAACTGGGCTGTCCTGACTGCTCCCAAACCCCTGGTGGTGCTCTTCGACGAGGTGGACGTACTGGAAGATCAGGCCATGATCAGTTTTCTGCGCCAGTTGCGGGGCGGTTTCGCCGCCAGGGGTGTAGGCAGATTCCCAGTGAGTATCGCCCTGGTAGGTCTGCGGGACCTGAGAGATTACCTGGTTCGCAGCAAGGAAGGAGTGCCCTTGAATCCGGCCAGTCCTTTCAATATCAAGGAAGATTCCGCCACCTTAAGTAATTTTACTATAGAGGATATACGCACACTGGCAGGGATGCATACGGCTGAAACAGGTCAACCATTCAGTGATGAAGCCCTGGAACTAGTGTGGGATTTCACCCGCGGGCAGCCCTGGTTGGTCAATGCCCTGCTGAAGAAATGCACATGGACGCTCTGCCCGGAGGGGGAACCGGTCGAGACAGAACATATCCGGCAAGCCCGGGAATTGCTGATCGAGGAGCGGGCCGTACACCTGGACAGTCTGGCGGAAAGGCTGAAGGAACCGCGAATAAAAAGGATTGTAGAAGTAATCATGACCGGAGAGATGGATCCGACCCTTACCGAAGGGGATGATTTCCGTCTGGCCCTCGATCTTGGTCTGGTCACCATGGAAAACGGCAATCCGGCAATAGCAAATCCCATCTACCGGGAAACCATCGCCAGAATCCTCTCCCAGGGGATGCAGGCGGCGATACCGGAACCGGAGTTTGCATGGAAGAAACCCGACGGCAGCCTGGATATGGATGCCCTCCTCAAGGGATTTCAGGAGTTCTGGTCCTGGCATTCCGACATCTGGGAGGCCAGGGCGGATTACACCGAGGCGTTTCCCCACCTTCTGCTCATGGCCTTTCTGCAGAGGATCGTAAACGGCGGCGGCCGGGTCGAACGGGAGTATGCCGCGGGACGCGGCAGGATGGATCTGGCCGTATGGTATGCCCAACAGTGGTACATCATAGAAATAAAACTGGTAAACCGCCGCGGCAGAGAAGGAACCATCCAGGAGGGACTGAGGCAGATCAGCCGGTACCGTGACACGGTGGACCCGAAGGCTTCGGCTTATCTGGTAGTCTTCGACCGCACTCCGGAAGGACGGTCCTCCCCCTGGGAGAGCCGTCTTTACTGGGAGAAGCGAGGACATGAGAGTAAGACCATCACCCTGATTGGGGGGTGATTTTTCCGGGTTGGAGCGAGAGTTCTCTCATCCATAGACAGATATCGGAGATTTTTATGAAAGCCCTGCCGGTAGGAATCAGCACCCTCAAGACGATCATCGAAGAAGATATGGTCTACATAGACAAGACCGACTCGATTTATGAGATGATCAAGGTGAGGGGTCGGTATTTTCTCTCGAGACCACGCAGATTTGGAAAGAGCCTTCTGGTAGATACGCTGAAAGAGATCTTCGAGGCTAACCGTACTCTCTTCGCCGGGTTGTACATCCATGAAAAGTGGGACTGGAATAGATCATACCCGGTGATAAAAATCGACTTTAGTTCCGGCGTTGTACGCTCCAGGCGAGAGTTGGACACCCGCATCACACATATTCTGAGAATGAACGCGGATAGACTCGGCGTCGACCCCGATTGGCAGACGGATATTCCCGGGATTTTGGAGAACCTGGTCACCTCGATAGTGAGGAAATATGAATCCCCAGCCGTCATACTCGTGGACGAGTACGACAAGCCGTTACTGGATAATATCGAAAACACAGAAACAGCCGTAGCAATTCGTGAGGGATTGAAAAACTTCTACTCGCCGATTAAGGCATTGGACGGCATGCTGCAGTTCGTCTTTCTCACGGGAGTGACTAAGTTCGGCAAGGTCAACATCTTCAGCGGGATCAATAATCTCTCCGATATTACCCTCGAAGAATCCTATGCAACCATCTGCGGCTACACACAAGGAGACCTTGAGAACTCATTCTATAGCCACCTCGAAGGTGTCGATTGGGATGAATTACAGGCCTGGTACAATGGTTACTCCTTCGTTGGAGAGCCTGTGTATAATCCCTACGACATCCTGCTTTTCATTCAAAAAAATAAAAGCTTTCGGAACTACTGGTTCGAGACTGGAACTCCATCATTCCTTATCAGACTCTTTACCCAGAACCGTTATTTCCTGCCCGAACTGGACACTATCGAGGTCGGGGAGGAATCGCTCTCATCTTTCGAAATCGAGGCGCTGGAACCGGTGACACTCCTCTTTCAAAGCGGCTATCTCACGATCAAGAGCCAAAGGGTCGCCATGAAAAGACTGCTCTATACCCTCGGTTTTCCCAATCGTGAAGTAAGGACTGCGTTCAACGATCACCTGGTTGCCGGGTATACGGGGCTCACATACGGGAAGGTACGATATGAGATGGGAGTCTACGAAGCCCTGTCGCAAAACGACATGCCGGCTTTGGAACACGCCATTACTAGGTTGTTCGCCGGCATCCCCTGGTCGAATTTTACTCACAACCGGCTCTCGCATTTCGAAGGGTACTATGCATCCGTACTCTACGCCCTCTTCGCGGCAACCGGTTGCGAAACCATCCCGGAAGACGTGTCGAATCGCGGACAGGTAGACCTGACGGTCAAACTCGGTGATTCTATCTTCGTGACGGAGATCAAGGAGGTGGCGGCGGCTCCTCCGCCGGACACGGTAAATCCCGCACTGGAACAGATCCACTCCATGGAATACGCCAAGAAATATTCGGGATCACCCGGCAACAGAGTCTTCGAGATCGGGCTGCTCTTCGGCACCGAAGAACGAAATCTGGTCGGGTTCGCCTGGAACGAGGTGAGTTGATTCCGTCTCCTCCAACATCCTACTCAAACGCTCTCTGTCTTCCCAACTGCCCAACTTTTAGTCCATATGGACTAATAATCCGTGCGATCCCTCGGATGTATGATACGATAGAACAACTTCGCGTAATACCAGGATACCTCGGGTAGTGGCCTCCGCCCTATTATCTAGAAAAACGAAGTGATGAAGTCGAAGAAAAATGATGAGGATGTGGAAAAAACAGTAAAAAAGTCAATTTCTAAAATATCCTGTGCAGGCCTATTGTCTCCCCCGCCCGTTCGTATCGAAAGACGACAACCGACCCATTAGGCATGCACAGAACTC
>CAZAKE010000248.1:0-5978 GCA_964485495.1 uncultured Spirochaetales bacterium | reverse complement strand
ACGGGGACTCGGGTCCGCAGGGAGTCGTACATCGGATGTGGGAATCGAGAAACTGTGAGGCCGGGCGGCCGATTCCGCAGACCGAATGGGTCAGGTGGACGCTGCGGAGGGTCCCGCTCCTGTTTCTGAAATACTCGGGGAGCGCCCCGACACAGGACGGGGTCCGGTGATAGTGGAAGACCGGGTTCGACCAATCGATATTCCCGTAACTCAGTGCAGGCATGAGGAGGACCCCGTCCGGCCCCAGCGCCCGTTCCATACCCAAAATCGGTGATTCGATACCGCCCTGAAGGATACCGAGGCTCTTCAGAGATGAGTGCACCAGCAAGCAGCCGTTCCGGCGCACTCCGAGGCTCCGGAGCTGATCGGCAATCCGCTCGACCTCCTGTTCAGCGTTTACCGCTCTGTCTGTTTCGACCTCTCCGTCCATATCCATACCACATCTCCTCCGCCCGGAATCACCGGGCAGCGTACGCCGAACCTGGACGTACCGTAAGAAGGATGCCATAATGGCGGCCATGAATGCAACGTTCGTCCGTCTCGGGAGGAGAGGATGAGAGGCGCGCTGATCAAGCTGATGAACTTCTACCGTGGTTTCGCCCGATGGCGTCTTCGACGAAGGGGGCTGACCGAGGAGGACGAAGCCGCGCAGAGGATCGTCTCCGGTACGAGCTGGGACGAGTTCTGTGACACACTGAAGGCCGCCGGCGGGGCGATCAGCGGATTCAACCCCCCGACCGATCCGCGGACACAGGCGGAGGGGTATCGATATCTCACGCGGCTGCTGCGGGCCGGACTCGAGGCGTTCGTCGAATTCAACGATCCGGCGGCGCCGGTCCTGCGACGGATGGTACACGAGACGGTGAAGATGGGAGCGGACAATCCCGACAACATGTACTACAACGCCACTATCAGCGGTGAATACGAGTATCGCCTCAGCGGCTCCAGGGGAACCGTTCACTTCCTCGGCTTCAGCACCCAGCGGGGCAACTACGGGCGTAACGGCGGCATGCCCCCCGCCGGATTCTTGGACGCGGCCGACATGGAGATCGATGCTGACGGCCGTTTCGAGATACTCATGAGTCAGGAGGAGAAGGGCGCCAACTGGCTCCCGATGACGCCGGACGCGGGAACCCTGATCGTCCGCCAGACCTTCATGGACAGAGTGCACGAGGTGCCGGCCCAGCTGGTGCTGGAACGGATCGACGGCGACGGGCTGCCGGAGCCGGTCACGGCGCGCTCCATCGACGAGGGGTTGAAGACCGCCTCAAACCTGGTGGCCGGCGCCTCGCTGCTGTTCGCCAAATGGGCGAAAGACTTCCGGAGTCACACCAACCGACTCCCGAGATTCGACCAGGAGAAGTCGAACAGCGCCGGAGGCGACCCCAAGATCGCCTACTACCACAGCTACTGGAGCCTCGAAACGGACGAGGCCCTGATCATTGAGGCGACGCCACCGGAGTGCTCTACCTGGAACTTCCAACTCAACAACCACTGGATGGAGAGCCTCGACTATCGCTACTACACGATCCACATCAACAAACACACCGCCGTCTACGAGCCGGACGGATCGGTACGGATCGTGGTCGCACACGAAGATCCCGGCATCCCGAATTGGATCAACACCACCGGGCACAGGTACGGCACCATGTGTTTCCGATGGGTGAAGGCCGCCTCCCATCCCCAACCGGAGACACGGGTCGTGAAGTTCTCCGAGATCGCCGCTCCCGCGAGCCCGCCATCGAACTCAGGACAAGACCCGGCGGAAGGAAACCGCAGATGAGGGGGTTCGCATCGACTCGGATGACCTCACTGGACTACCGCCACCCGTACCGTCCGCTGCCGGTGCGCATCATCAACGGAATCGGCGGGATGGTACACACGGCAGGCGATACTTTGGGAATCGAGGGAGCGTTGAGGCCCGATACACTCATACGGCGAGCGACTCGAAAGACCGGGTTGTCGGATTTCGGAGACGAGTACTTCCGGGAGGGACTGGAGGAGTTGATCCGTTCGGTACGAGCCGAGGCAAACCTGCACACCGTCGGTCGGCTGATCACCATCATGCGTATCGAGAACGCACTCCACTGCCGTCTTCGGGTGGAGGAGTATCTCGATCGTTTCCCGGAGACGGAGAAGATCGATGTGTCCGCCCCGGTGGTCATCACCGGACTCCAGCGAACGGGAACGACGCTTCTCCATCGGCTTCTTGCCGCGGATCCGGTGGCCAGATCGCTGGCATCCTGGGAGGCCATCAATCCCGTCCCGCCGGACTCCGATTCCGGCAAAGATTCTCGTGAACGAAAGGCCAAGTTGAGCGAGACGGCACTCTCCTATCTGGCACCGGACTTCTTCGCTATCCATCCCGTGGAGGCGGCCGCGCCGGAGGAGGATGTACTCCTCCTGGACTACACCTTCTCCAGCACCGTGCCGGAGGCTACCCTCAGGGTCCCTACATATTCGAAGTGGGTAGAGGAGCACGATCAGGTACCGGCCTACCGGTATATGCGCACGCTCCTCAGGATACTGCTCAGACAGCGGCCTGGAGAGTTTTGGGTGCTCAAGACCCCCCACCATCTGGAGTTCATGGACACCCTCTTCGCAGTGTTCCCGGGAACCAGGGTCATACAGACGCACCGGGACCCCTTCTCGGCGGTGACATCCTTTTGCAGCATGGTCTCTCACGGCAGAGGCGTGTTCAGCGATACGGTGGATCCCGTCGAGGTGGGGACACACTGGTCGCGAAAGATCCACCGGATGATCACCCGGGCCATGGAGTCCAGATCGAGGCTCCCGGCAGACCGATTCCTGGATGTCTCCTACTACGATCTGGTGGCGAACCCGTTGAACGAGATCGAGAGAGTCTATCGGTTCCTCGGTCGACCACTCGACGGCCGCACCGAAGAGGCCATCCACAAGACCCTCGCGCAAAACACCAAGGATCGATACGGTCGGCACAAGTACAACCTCGAGAGTTTCGGACTGACCGCCGGTACCATCGAGGAGCTTTTTTCGGCCTATATGAAACGGTACGACATACCAACCGAATACACGGAGGAGAACGATGCCGCGAAGAGCACGGCATGATTCGGCCGTAACGGCCATCCTGACCGGGATCGTAGACCTGTTCGAGAAACGGGAGACGGTCGCACCCCTTTCACCCGGAATATCGCTGGAGGGTCGGTCCGCCTTGATCACCGGGGCGAACTCAGGGCTAGGCAAGGCGACAGCCATACACATGTCCACGAGAGACTGCCGCATCATGATGGGTTGCAGGAGCGGGATACCCGATGCGGCACACGAGATCTCGGCGGCTTCCAGGAACTCCGACGTGCAGATAGCACTACTTGACCTGGCCGACCTGGACAGCGTCACCGCTTTTTGCGAGGGCATGAAAAAACGGGGTGAACGGTTCGATATCGTGATCCTCAACGCGGGCGTCGTGCCGGCACAGGCAAGGCAGACGAAAGACGGGTTCGAAGAGATGTTCCAGGTGAACTATCTCTCGAACTTCCTGTTGGTCAATACGCTGCTGAAAACGGGAGTGGTTCCCAATTCTATCTTTCTCTCCGATTCGGCCGACCGTGCCGGGAAGACGAATTCGGAAGATGCGCCTATCCCGCGGATCGTTTTCGTTTCCTCGGAGTCCCACAGGTCGTCCCGGCCGATCGATTTCGACCGCCTCGGCGAATTCCGGGAGTACGGAATGTCCGGGTCCGTCGCGGAATACGGGTATACGAAGCTCCTGCTCTCGACCTACGCCGCCGAACTGGCCCGGCGCCTCGCACCCGGCGGGGTACCCCAGGTCTCCGTTCACGCCCTCTGCCCCGGGCCCGTGAATACCCGCATCGCCAGGGAGGCCCCCGCACTCGTCCAGCCGTTATTACAATTGATCTTCGGCATCTTTTTTCGAAGCCCGAAGAAGGCGTCGGAGCCGATTCTCTATCTCGCCGGATCACCGGAGATCGAAGGAACCACCGGCCGGTATCTGCACCTCATGTCACCGAAGAAACCGTCACCTGAAGCGATGGATCCGGAAAACGGGCGACTGTTGTGGGAAGCAAGCCTGAAGCTGCTTACACCTCGGGGCGATCGACCGGGCCGTTTTCTCTGAAAAACGCGACGGTACGCGCCACGGCGGTCTCGACGTCGTATTTCGGTGTGTAACCGAGATCACCCTCCAATCGCGTATCCAAGAAGATGAAATCGTTGCACGTATAACTCACGGCGAACCTGGAGACGCCGGGATTGATCCGCTTGAAGGGACGCAGGAGGAGTGCACCGAACTCCGCGAGAATTCCCAAGGCATACATCAACCCCTTGGGAATCCAGAGGTTCCTCGGCCTGATCTCGTTGGCTGCCTCCATGACGATACGATCCAAAAACCGAAAGAAATTCTCAGGAGGCGAATCGGTGATGAAATACGCCTTGCCCCGGAGGGAGTCCCTACCTTCCAGCAGGGCCCGGGCGGCCAGGAGATGCGCGTGGGCTACATTCCCGACATACACGTGCATGCATCTGGCCGAACCGTCGCCGATCCTGGCGTAGAACCCGGAGCGGGCCATCCGCACGAGGGCGCTGATGTGATAGGGATCGGCCTCCCCATACACTCCTGCCGGTCGCAGTACCACCGTCCGTAGCCCGCCGACTCCGTCGGCGTCGAGAACAAGTCGTTCCCCTTCCGCCTTGGAGCGGCAGTAGGAGTTCGGGAACCGGTCCGGATAGGGAAGATGCTCATCGCCGGCACCGATCGGCTTCCCGGTACACACCGCGTCGAGTGAACTGGTGAACACCATCGAGTCGACACCCGCCGCCCTGCAGGCGTTCAGCACGTTGGCCGTTCCGGCGACGTTGACGGCGTGCACCTCGGCCTCCGGATGAGTCCCCCAATCGACGATGGCGGCCAGGTGGAGGACCACATCGGCACCGTCGAAGCTCCTGATGAGGGCATCCCTGTCCCGGATATCCCCCGGTGTATAGACGTACCGTATCCCCGAGTCGGTCTCCGGAAGGTTCGGTGGATGCCGGTCGAAGATCCTCACCTCACTCGGTTTCACCACCGGATCCTCCGATTCCAACTCGGCTATCACGGCCCTGCCGACGAATCCCGCCCCGCCGACCAGCACGATCACCGGACCGCCTTCTCTCTGTTGCTCCATACTCATGTTGCCTCCCAAACCACTCTTATCGGTGATGCCTGCGCAACACTCACTATAAACGATCGTCGCATTCGTGTACATTCAGTGAATATTCTAGGAGATTATTCAACATAATGAAATACAAGGAGCAAAGGATCGAGATGGCTTACGAGATATATCTGATCAGGGGAGTGGAAGGGGAGGAGCGGAGTGAATTCCGCAGCAGAGTACTCGACGATACCTGCAGTCGATGTGCGGCGGAGGGGCCCGAGGAACTCAAGGTAGCCCTCACCGTCGCCCCCCCGCCGAGGTTCGCCGTGATCCCCTTCAAAAACGACCTAATCGCAACGGTGTCGGTATCCGGAAGGGAAGATGAGAACGAAGCGGGAATATGGCGAGAGATACTGGCCGGGGTTGAAGGATTCGCCGGTGGGTACCGCGTCGAACACGCGCTGCCTGCATCCTATTCCAGGGAATGGCCCCTGGAGGAGCAGACTCCGTCTCCGGGACTACTCACCCTCTTCAGGAAGAAACAGACTCTCTCGGATGATGAATTCGTCCATCGTTGGTACCACGGTCACACACCCCTCTCATTTCGTATCCACCCCCTATGGCACTACGACCGAAACCGGGTGACCCAGCCGGTCGTCGACCCATCTGAGCCCTTCGACGGAATCGTCCTCGAGATGGCTCGAACGGCGGAAGACCTGATCAAGCCCTGGCGTTTCTTCGGCGGGCCACTGCGGATGCCCATCAACATGCTGCGGGTATATGCAGACATCAACCGTTTCATCGATTATGGAAGCATCGAGACCTACTACACCACCGAATACATCTTGA
>CAZAKE010000247.1:0-6063 GCA_964485495.1 uncultured Spirochaetales bacterium | reverse complement strand
TGGTACCGGGATCAGGGGGTCTCTCTCGTCAATGCTGTCGCGGGGACAGTGGATCGTATCGGGAAGAGAGTGGCCTTGAGCGACGGTTCGGTCCACTCGTTCGATATCCTCATAATTGCTACCGGCTCCCGACCTCGCACCGGGCCGTGGGAGGGCGTGGTGTATCTGCGTGACGCCGGTGACACTGAATCTTTGATCGCCAGGACCTCTGCCTGCGACTCCTTCGCCGTCATCGGCGCCGGGGTCCAGGCAGTGGAGACCGCGGAACAGCTCAGTCTCCGTGGCAAACGGGTGACGCTGATCGGCCGGGGAGCAAGACTCCTCTATCGTAAAATTGACGAGAATCTCAGTCAACGCATCGAGTCGTTGTTCTCCGAGCACAAGGTGAAGGTCTGTCTGGGGCAGCCGGTGGAACGGGTGGAAGCAGGTCCGCCGGATGAGTCTACCGGCTACTCGGTAATCCTGGGGTCGGGAGAAGCGGTCGAGTGCGACGCGGTGATTGCGTCCATCGGCATAGAACCGGTGATCGATCTCATCCCTCGGCCGAAAATAAGCCCGACTCTGGAGACTCAATATCCGGGGATCTACGTAGCCGGAGACGCCGCCGGGATGCGCGAATGGAACTCATACGGTTTGTGGCATGCAGCGGAGTACCAGGGCACCGTCGCCGGTACGAACGCGGCAGGCGGCTCCATGCACTTCGACGGCCGCGCCTTCAGGATGAAATGCGAGGTGTTCGGGACCTATCTCTTCTCCATGAACTACTCACCCAATCTGCCGTCGAAGATTCTGCGGGACGGCGAAGAACTCTACCTCAGGGTGTATTACGAAGCCGGAGCGGCGGCAGGCGTGCTCATGTTCGGCGGAAAGGACCGTGCGAAGATAGTGGAATCCCTGGTTCGCGGTCATGCGCCGATAGAGGAGATCAGACGGAAACTCGGACTGTAACTGTCGGAACTATCCCTTCGTAGATGGCAATGTTGTTTGTTACCGAGGACGGAATCTATAGCTTCACCGAGTCATATGTGTTGACAAGGAGGGAAACTCGATCTGGGCGAGATTCGGGTGGCGCGATAGGCTTGATTCAACCGCCGTAGGTAATTGGATGAATATCGGAAAAGGGAATCAATACACCACGGATGATACGGATGGGAGGAGATAGAGTTTTCATGACATCCAGACACCCGTTTTTAGGGGTGTCTATGTATCTAATCCTCTTGACCAATGAAATAGGAATTCATACGGTATAGGTATGAAAACAATCGTTTCGGAAAAAGGTCAGATTACGATCCCGAAGGGCCTCCGTGATCGAATGGGTCTTGTTCCTGGAACCGTGTTAGAGGTGGATGCGATCGAAGGAAAACTCGTTGCGGTGAAACGAGAACAGACCGATGTGTTCGCCAAGTGGCGTGGAAGGGGAACGATTCCAGGAGATCTCTCGGTTGATGAATATATAAAAAAGGCACGCGAGTGATCTCCGCGATAGATTCATCTGTAATACTCGACGTCTTGACCGGTGAGGTACAATTCGCAAGGGTATCTGAGGATGTACTGCGTCGTGCCAGAGCGGAGGGTCGTCTCGTCGTATGCGAGTGCGTACTCGCCGAGAGCAAGATACGGCTGATATAGTCGCGATCGTGCGGGAATTTTCGGGGAGCCTCGACTGGAACCGGATAGAAGAGTATTACAAGATGTTCGGCATGGAAACGACCTGTGTCGATCTTCGGAAGCGGTTCGGATGAAACGGCGATCTACCGGGAATCAAATTGAGGATGGAGGAACGAATGAGACGGCCGCCCGAGAATTCGAAATTGTTCGGAATAACTCGGCACGGATTGCGAGGCGGATGACCCTGGAGGAGCGTATCGAGTTCATCTCCTTCATCAACGCAATGCACGGACACAAAAAGAAGAAACACGTTCCTATTATGGGCGACAGGTTTCTACTGTAGCGGGAGACCTCTCCGGGTTGTCGGTACTCGAACCTCTTCATCATGAGTTGTATTTGCGCTACACCTGTCATGCACATACGAAAAACCATACTATATACGGAGTTCATATTCGCCACCAATATGTATGGTTTTTCGATGTGCCTATAAGTCCTCATTTTCTCCGCGTCTTCTTTTTTCGTTTCTTCCGACACAGCGATGCCCTGGTGTTTCACAGTCGGTGAGTTCGTGATCCACGGCATGGGATGACGGTGACTTATTGCTGCAACACGGAATTGATCCACCCGAGAAACTCGGTGTGTGATTTTTCTACTACCGAGTCCAGCTGTTCGAGAAACTGGACCTCGTCGATCTCCCGCTGCTTCTGGGTGTAACCCTTCAGCAGATACTGCACGTCCGATTCGGTGTAGATGGTCTTCTGGTAGAGCACCTGATTCATGGTCTGCGGAACCACGAGATAGTAGTGTGCGGTGGTGCCGACTGCGAAGTAGTTCTTCTTGCGCTTGAAGAGGCGGTCGGGAATCAGGGCATAGTGATGGGTGCGTACCCAGGGCTTCTGCACGACGATGATGCCGATGTCGGCGTCCAGCGCTTCGAGAGTGGCCTTGTATGAGTTTACCAGTTGTCCCCGCTCCGGCACCGAGTTGGCCGCCGACTGGCTTTGCGATTTATCCATCCAGTTGTCGAACTGGTATGTCAGGGTGTACCCCTCCGCCGCATTCACGTTGTTCAGGTCCATGTCGGGATCACCCTTGATGGAGCCATATGCCGGAGATGAGAGGATATCCGCCCTGGCTACCAACTCGAAGGGCCCGGTCTTCATCATCTCCAGGAAATCCCGATCATATGCGTCAACCCGGTCACCCACGGGAAATTTTGGTCCGCGGTCGAGAGATAGATCGATCTTTATGTCGAACATCGGCGAAGAAACAGCGTTGTCGAGTAGTCGATCATCCAATCCGTGGCTTGTGTTGTATCCCAACACGGCCACTCTCCGAGCACTCTGGAGGGTGGATACTACGGATTTTGGGGTCCTCTGTTCCTTTCCGTCTCTCAGTGAGGAACATGAGCCAAGCAGTACTATCAGTGCGAGTAGTACGAATCCGATCAGTCGTTTCATGTCTTTTCTCCTTCCTTCATCCTTCATGATGTTGAGTCTGACCATACGGGAAGAACATTAATTTAACCTTAAATTTTCAAAAAACTTGATATTAGGAAATATATCCACTAATTTAAGATGGTTTTAAGATCTACACTGTATGGTAACAACCACTATGGAAACGATACTCGTAATCGAGGACAATGCCGCTCTTCGTCGCTACATGGGGGGATGTCTCCGGAAGGCCGGGTACGAGGTCCTCCTGGCCGAATCCGGGAAGAGCGCCTTCTCTCATCTTCGCGCCGCCCTCATCGATCTCGTCCTGCTCGATCTGAAACTCGGAGACGTCGACGGACTCGAGATCCTGAAGACCATCCGTCATCAGACCGATTCGCTACCGGTGATCATCGTGTCGACCTGCATGGACCTGAGTGTGAAGGTTGATGGGTTCGAAATAGGGTGTGACGATTACATCACGAAGCCGTTCTATTCGGAGGAGCTGTTGAGTAGGGTCAAACGGCAACTCAAACGCAGTTCCAGTGCGGGGCGGATTGATCCGGAGACCATAGCCGAAGAGGTCGTCTACGGCCCGTTCAGGTTCGACGTGCGGAGTTATACCCTCTACAAGGAGGGAGCGGCCGTCGCCTTACGGAAAAAACTTGCCGACATCATGCTGTTCTTCCTGCAGAATCCCGAGCAGGTTCTGACGAAGGAGGCGATCATCTCCCACTGCTGGGAGGACGCCGACGCAGCGGGAGATAACAACCTCTATGTTCACATTCGGCAGCTGCGCTCCTCCATCGAGGAGACACCAGGGAAACCGGAGTTCATTCGCACGGTGAGGGGCGTCGGCTTCATCTTCGGTGCGAGAGGGGCATCCTGAGGACGAAGGTACCGCCGGAACCTTCGTCGAGGTATTCTATCGTTCCGCCGTTCATGTGGGCCAACTCTCTCGCGACGTAGAGGCCCAATCCTGTCGATGATTCGTCGCCGGTGGGTCGGGGCGTGAGGGTGCAGAACCGGCCGAAGAGTTTCGGTCGGTCTTCCGCTGGGACGCCCGGGCCGGAATCCTGTATGGAAACAGACACGGCATCGTCTGTTGAGACCGTTACTCGTATGGTGCCCCCCCTGGGAGAAAACTTGATCGCGTTGTCGATCAAGTTGTAGAGAGCCGCCCTGATCGCGGTGCGGTCACCGAAGATGTCCGGCACCGCATGAGGGATCTCCATTGTGAACAACTGGTCTTTCTCCGTGCTTCTCCGGTTGAATTCCCTCGAGAGGTTCTCGAGTAACTCGACGATGTCGAGAGGTTCAGGCCGAACCACCTGTCGGCCATCGGCCAGTCGAAACGATATCAGGACGTTTCGGACAATCGAATGGATCTCCTCGGTGGAGGCCGTGAGGTCTTCGACGATCTCTTCGAGATCATCGAGGGTTACCAGCTGTTCCAGTTCACGTACCCGGTTCATGATTATCGTCAAGGGCGTATTCACGTTATGGGTGAGGAAGTACAAGAAGGTGTTCTTCTCCTCCTCCGAACGGGCGAGATCCGTGTTGTGGCGGACCACCTGTTTGAGTCTGACCAGCGACAGTATCCGGGACGACAACTCGGTCGCCTCGATCGGCCTGGTCAGGAAGTCGTTCGCGCCGGAGGAATAGCCGCGGCTTATGTCGTCATCGGCGAACGGATCTGTGATCATGAGGATCGGTAGTTGCAACATGTTATGCTCCGAACGAATGAACGCACATACTGTGAACACATCCAGCTCGGGATCGGTTGGATCTACCACCAGAACATCGATCTCGTCTCGCTGCGCGGCCTGAATCACGGTGTACCGGTTCGATTCGACCTGCAGGGTATAGCCGTAGGGAGAGAGGATCCGAAGGATGTGTCGCGTGGTCTCGCCGTCGATTCCGTAGATCCAAATCTGCGCGTCCATTCGCGAGACGAGGGGCTGCACCGTTTCCACCTGAGGAGATGTTTGGCTGGAGTGGAGCTTTCTTTCTGTCGCCGAGAATGACTCGCCGATCATTCGCTTCAGTGCTTGCGCATCCTCCTCGATCATGCTCAGTGATGCCGTAAGACGCGGTTCTGTCGATTCTTGCAGCAACATACCGGTGGTGGTGATAAGGGCGTCCAGTGGCGCCCTAAGGTCCTTGGCGGTCCTGCGGATCATCTCCACGCGTACGCGTTGTGCGGCATCCGGGAGCGTGTTCTCATTTCCATCGAGCTGCCGGGAGTCCACGGTCTTCTCGGCGATGCTCCTCTGTCGAGAGACCCGAAAGGCCTGAAGGAACAGTGTAAGAATCACCAGGTGGAAGAGCAGGCCGAAGACGTGCAGGTGGTTGAGTACACCCGTCATCCTGACTCCGCTCCAGCCGATGAGTATATCGACGATGGCCGCGGCAATCCACGGAACGAACGAGATGGTAATCCACACTACTTTCCGGTCTCTCGACCGTATGCCTTCTACGATCGAGACGAAAAAGAGAAACAAGACCGCCAGCGCCAGGAGATTCAGTATGTCGGCGACGAGATAGGGAACGGTGAACGCGGCAACGCCCGTACCGGCGATCGAGAGGCCGGCGATTCCGAGGATGCCCCCGATCTGGACCGGGCGCAGGTATCCTCGTAACAGCTGCAGTCCCAAAAGACTCGCGAAGACGATGTTGGACGTGATGGTCAGTGGGTAGAGCCATTCCGGATATGCCCAGGGGTCGATCAGGAGGAGTAGGATCCTGCTCTGCCGGAGGTGGAAGAAGAAGATCGAACTGGTAAAGGCGGCTATCGAGACGATGGGGACGCTTCTTTCGATGATTCCGCTCAGGAGGTTGAAGAGGATTAGCGATAAAAAAATACCTGCGATGATGCCGCCGAGGGCTCGTTCCTTGGCGGCGATGTCGATATACTTCTCGAGGCTGCTGATTTCGAGATCCGAGTAAATCCCCTTCGGTCCGGAATACTCGACTATATATTTTGATTCAGATCCGGAGGGGAGGGTGAGTGGAAAGGCTG
>CAZAKE010000246.1:0-6067 GCA_964485495.1 uncultured Spirochaetales bacterium | reverse complement strand
CGATGGTCCGCTGTGGGGCGTCGCCCTGTATGAGCTCTACACCATCGACCTCGGCCCAGAGGATTTCACCGACAGCGGCATCAAAGGCAGCAGGACGTATGATTACGGAACGGCACAGGTGGAGATCGAATTTCAGTACGACGGACTGTAGAGCTCGATACGTGATTCCACCCGGTTAGCATGTCATCTTCCGGCTTTGCATCCGAGGTCTTTTCTGTACTATACTTTCAACATACCCGGGAGGTAGCATGGAATACAACATTCATCAGGACGATTTATGGCACGAGACGGGCGAGATCATCGGCGCCTACGTGAATGAGCTGGCGAAGGCCAATACACACCCGAGCTCCTTTCTCGTGATCCCCACCAGGATTCCCTTCAACAGCCAGAAGGTACACTACCGCGAGAAGCTCATAGAGGGGCTCAACGCCGTCCTGGACGGTGCCTGCGGCGATCACTCCTACCAGATCAGCTTCTGGGCCTCCTTCTCCTGGCGGATGAAACTCCCGATCCAGGCGGACGGCGCCACCCGCACCTGCTACCTGTACGGCGATAACGTAAACCGCCGACTCCTCTTCGAAGACCGCCCGAACCCCTCCATCACCATGATCGAGGAGGTTTTCATGAACCAGGTCTACCGGCTTCCCATCGAACGGATCGAGAGCATAGACTTCGTCGACCGCTTTTCAGACGGACTGCTGGAACCCCTGGCGGAGAAGACGATCACCATCGACCACGTCCATCGATACACCGACAATCGCATCCGCTTCGACCTGATCTTCGACGCCATGCGGTATCACCTGATCGTCTCCATCCGCACGCTCGACGGCAGAGGAACCTTCCCGGAGGCGACCATTTTCATCAGCGATTGATACGGTGTCGGGATGCAGTCCAACTGCTCAGAGTTTCACTGTCTGCTTGAAAAATCCCGGAGTGGATTATCGCAGAATATAATCGAGGGAAAAATCCGGGAAGACGTCTTTCAGTTTTCGCAACGTCGAGAGACTCGGATTGGATCGTCGTTCGAGTCGCTGGTAACTGTACAGATTTTTCATACCAAGTCTATCGGCTATCTCTTTCTGTGAGTAATGATGATCCTCACGATACTTCCGAAGAAGTACTGCCAACGCGATACTCGGGTCAACAGGAATCTCGATTATGTCGGCTCCCGAATATTCCATAGGGAGAGGAAAGCTGAGTGAGGAGTCTTTCGGTTCATCTAAATAGAGATTGAGTGCCTCTTCGGCGTTTGCACGTAGTTCTTCAATCGAATCCGCTTCGGTCGCGCATCCGGGCAACTCAAGACTTGCGGCCCAGTAACCATCGCCTTCCTTGTAAACCTTAAGATGAAGGAGTAGAACGGAAAGAACGGAGGTGATTATGCTCGCTTCTTCAGATCCACACATGCGATTTTCGATGGAATACACCGACGCGTATCCCCGGACCACCATCATACACAGCAAAGAAGACTCGCTCTGCATCGATTTCGGCGCCGCCGTGCCGGGGCATTTCACCGACTCCAGTACGTCGATCGAGAAGATACTGCTGACATGCCTCGACCGGGATTACTGCGCGGGCATTCCGGTTTTCCCGAAACTCACGGATGCCGGCCGGCGGACTGTGGAGATCGTCACACCAGAGGGTGACGCACCGGGCACTCCCAAATGGGGTCTCGGCGTAGGGCGATGGCACACCTATGATTTCCGGCCGTCGGAGAAGCCGCTTGTTCCGCCGATCTCACCGCCTACCCCGGATCGTTCGGTGGCGGACGGCGACACGATCGAGTGGCGGGGAGTCCGCTTCGAGGTACTCTACACTCCGTTCCTGTACGACTCAGGGATTAGTTACCTGTTCGAGATGGACGGAACGCGCTACTGCGCCTGCGGATCCCTCGTCGGCGGAGACGGCACGGTGCGGGAGTTGTACTCGCTTCAGCGAGGATACGACACCCGGGACTACCACGGGTTCATGGGCAATGTCAGGCTTTTCGGACCCTCCGCCGCACGTATCATCACCGCCGGCGTGGATGTACTCATCCCGGCCTGGGGCCCAATCGTGGAAGGCCGGGAAGCGGTCAGGGAGCTCTTGTCGGGCATCGCCGAAAGACTCGCCGAAGTGTATGCGAACTACATCTCGATAAGCGCCTTGAACCACTACTTTCCCGAACGGCTGGCGATGCGCCGCCGGGAGGCGGCCTCGGCGTTTCGATTGTTCGATGAGACCATTGCGAGTCTGCCGGGTAAGAACTCGGAAGAGATCGCGAGTACCGTCGGATCTGATAAGGTTCGGGCAACGGCGGCTCCCCTGGAAGGGATCGAGTATCTTTCCCCAGGACAGACATCCGAGATGCCGCCCTGGATCAGGAGAATCGCCCCTACCTCATACGCGGTGTTCTCGGAGGATGGCGCCGGGTTCCTGATCGATTGCGCACGCCCCGATGTGGCGTCACGGTGGCAAAAGCTCGTGATCGAGCTCTCAGGTTCCGAAGACCCTCCGGAGTTCGTCTGGATCACCCACTATCACGACGACCACGTAGACGGACTCGAAGCCTTTCTCAAGGAATTCCCGGCGCCGGTGGAATCCTCGCCGTCCGTAGCCGACGTGCTCGAGACACCGGGAGACTACATGCTCCCATGCCAGTGTCCCATACCCTACCCCACGGTTCGTCGAAAACACGGCGAACGCAGAGACTGGCACGAGTTCTCACTCACGGCCTTCGAGCTGCCGGGCCAGTCGCTCTACCACTCCGGGTTACTCGTAGAAGGACGCGGCACACGGGCTCTGTTCGCCGGGGATTCGTTCAGTCCTACGGGACTCGACGACTACTGCGCCTACAACCGTAACCTGATCGGAAAAGGCTTCGGCTTCGATCGGTGTCTCGCGTTACTCGGACACCTCGAGGATAACACCGAGATGGGAAAACAGAAAGAAAGACAGTCAGAAGCAAAGAACGCAGGAAAAGACAGGAGTGATCTGCTCATAATCAACCAGCATCAGTCGGTACCGTTTGCCTTCGGCACGGAACGGGTATCGCAGTTAGTCTCGGTTCTCGATGATCGCCGGAAGCTGCTGGACCGGTTGTTGCCCTGGCCGGCACCGGATTTCGGTCTCGATCCGTCGTGGATCCGCACGCAACCCTATGACCAGACAGTCGCCCCCGGAGCATCCTTCGAGGTGGAACTCGTCGTGACCAATCATGCTTACGAGCCGTTAAAGGTTCGGGCCGAACCGTTTCTGCCGGTCGACGGCAGTATAGAGTGGATCAATGACGCAGACATTACGTCCATACCGGCGGTAGCCGTCGTTCCAGCCGGGACCAGTCTCTCGACACCCAGGCCGGTAGGCCAACCCGTACACACGGAATCTATCTCATTCAAATTCACGCATGCAGAATTACCAGGTCAAAAACGGGACGACGAAATCATCATTCCCTTTCGGGTGTGGCTGAACGGCGTCGATATCGGACTGCCCTGTCACGCCCTCATCGTGACGCCCCCCCGGCCGTCGCCGGAACCATAGGCACCACCAGCATCGACGGTTCCGCCGCGTTCCTACCGACCTGCCACACCGGGCTGCCATCCTCCGGGATTCTCGGAAACGAGGTCCCATCATGGCCGGCGAGGGAGAGACGGATCCGGTATCCGGGAGGAAGGACCACCGAGATCGGGTTCATGGTGATCTCCACGTACATGGTGTCCCCCGGCACCACCGACAACGCATCGGCCTCCTCGAAGGTGTGACGAGGGCCGAAAACCGCATACGGCAGGGGCGGATCTTGGACGGCACGATGGCGCAGCTCGAGGATACCCTGTGTAAGCAGCGTAACCCTGCCACGCGGCGACACCGCCTCGAGGTAGGCGAACACGGCGCCGGCGTCGGCGGAGGTCCGCAGATAGATGCCGATGCGGGGATTGCCGGTGATCTCGGTTTCCGATTCCATCGGACCGGAAGTATAGGTGAGGAGATTCTCGTTCTCCTTCGAGCGGTCGACACGGCCGAACCGCTGCCCCCCGAGATGGTTGTACCGGTCGACGTCTCCGGCGGCAGCGTCGAACCGAACGACATATTCGTCACACCCGATGGGAATCGTCGGAGGCGTATCGGTCAACACTCCGTTGCCGTCCGAACCGCTCCCGCCGAGGTACCACACCGTATCTTCGGCTACTTCGGGAGGCCATGACCCCGCCGTGCGCCACTCCTTGGCTCCGAGCACGTAGTACTCGATCTCACCCGTCATCCACGCGTCCCCACACCGAGTAGCCTGTGTATCGACGGACATGTCGGGACGCACGGTTTCGTCCTTTACATAGCGGTCGAAGAAGGTGACCGCACAGAGCACGTCGGATTGCCCCGGCCCATTGCCGCCCCGAGGGAACAGTTCCTCGTTCCGCGTGGACATATGTGCCCAGGGTCCGATCACCACCCGCATATCGTTCTCCAAGGTTTCGAACGCCGTCAGGGCGCCCATCGCCCCGCCCCCGTCGAACCAGCCGTCCCGGTACATGATGGGTATTTCGGACCTCTCGATGAGATCGGCGTATACATGCGGGCTGAGTTCGTCGAGGGTGAACGGAAAATCCGAAAGGACGGTGTCGCGGTACTCGATCCGTGAGAGGAACTCCGGATCGGAAAGGTTGGTCCGGTGCTGCTCGAGGGCCTCCTGCAGGACATCTTTGCGGCCGTCGACGGGCATGACACCCCGCACGAGGAGATCGAAGAAACCGAAGATATCATCGTCATTGGCATCCAGATGACGGTTCAGTTCCATCCAGGTGGTCAGAAAGGTTCGGTTCAAGACGCCGCCGGGAAACACGAGGTCCCGGTACACGTCGAAAAAACAGCGCATCGGACAGATGGCCTTCAGGGCGGAGGGTGCCCGGGCGGCAATCAACAGCTGTATGGTGCCTGAGTAGGAGTAACCATATGTGGCGACCGCACCGTTGCACCACGCACGTTCGGCAATCCAGTCGATGATCCGCACGCAGTCATCGATCTCGGTCGGCGACCACGGTCCCTCCCAGCTACCGAAGGAAGCCCCGGTCCCCCGCACATCCACGGACACATAGGCGTACCCATGTTCCAGGAACACGTCACGCTCCTGCGGGTCGAACGACCCGAAGGCGGAGTCGATATACCGCCAGTACCGTGTGAAAACCACCACGGCGGGTACGGAGATGCCGTTTCGATACTCCGGCGGTATCCACGCCTCCACCGCAAGCCGGACTCCGTCAGGCATCTCGACGTAGGTAGAAAGATGGACGGGATCGGACGGTCCGGTGGAAGGTGGAAGATTAGCGCATCCCACCGTCGACACGAAAACAACCACGGCCAAGAGGAGAAAGGAGAAGAGCGAGGCGACCCGGTTGCCCACACTCACTTTCTCATCGACACCTCCTGCGCCGCCGCGACGAACAGCCGTCTTTTTTTCTATGGACATGGTCTCTACTCCGTATCCGCAAGTCGCCTCAGGCATGCCAGAGAAGGCCCCGCCTGTGCGGCGATGTCGTCGCATCTCCCTTCGATACTCATCCTCCGCTCGTACCCGATCTCCCGCAAAGCAGTGAAAAAGTCCCGGTAGCCGGCTTCCTTCGGATCGGACGGCCACCTCCTGCCGGCGGGGTTCGCGATATGGCAGTGTCCCAGACGAACCTTGCCGGCCCGGATCACGATCTCCGCGGATTCTCCTACGGAAGCCATGTGATAGTAATCGAGTTCCAGCAGGGCCGAGGGTGAATCCACTATCTCCAGGAGGCTGAGACCTTCGGCACCGGAGTTGATGATGTTGGTCTCCTCCCGTCGTAACGGCTCTATCATGACGGAGAGGCCGCGAGCCCGACCCTCCTCCGCCGCCAGCCGCACCAGATCTCTCAGCTGTTCCATGGCCCGTTCGGCCGGGAACCCGTCCGGGACTCTCCTCGATCCGCCGCTGCCGATACCGACGAGTTGTGCCCCGAGTTCGGCCGCCCTTCCCAACGCAACCTTGACATACTCCGATATCTCGGCCCAGTCGACCGCATCCCCGGTGACCGAGATGCGTTTGGGAAGGAAGATATTGAACACCTCAGGA
>CAZAKE010000245.1:0-6083 GCA_964485495.1 uncultured Spirochaetales bacterium | reverse complement strand
GGGGCAGAGTCAGGGGCAGAGTCAGGGGCAGAGTCAGGGGCAGAGAGAATACTGCTGGCATTACAAGATGCTCCTCTTGCGAAGGCGAATTTGGCACGCCGTCTCGGGATGAATAACGTCACCGGTGCCTTGAACAGAGCCGTTCGGGATTTACTGGCAAAGGCCTTGATAGAATACACGATCCCGGAAAAGCCAACCAGTCGAATGCAGAAATACCGCCTTACGCAGAAAGGGCAAGACATGGTCAGAACAATAGAACGGAAATAGTGAGACCATTCGACGAGGCACTCAATAAATAGCTCGATGCAGGGTGACCGAAGCTCGTGATTTACCCAAGTCACAGGCGATCTCGTTCATCCGCAGGTTCGCGAATACCGAGTCTCCGGGATGCCATGCGTCACCAAGTATGTACATCTCGAGCCATCTGCGGGACTTGGAGACGTGGAACCTGCCGATGGATTTACCCTCTTCCAGCATGCGGGCAACCCGGGGGCATTCATCCCAGAGGAAGAAGGGTCTGGCGTACTCTCGAAACTGATGGGGTATGTCGAAAATATCGGTTCTGGGCTTCGCCGGATCTTCGAAGAACTGAGTCCGAAGGATCGGACCTGAGAAGGGTGGACCTTGGGAGGCTACCAGATGATCGAAAACGCTTAAATGGCGGCATCCGAGGATTGTATTGATTATTCATAAAGATTGTAATAGATTTACAGTATGTCGAAAATATGCCGACATGTTGGAAAAAGAACGCAAGGTTTCGCTTTACCTGATCAGGTCATATTTGACTATACGGCCTTGATGGAGTCATTAAAGTTGTATAAGCGTCCTCGGGACAAGGTGACAAGGCTATTACGGGATGAAGGTATTCTCAGGATAAAAAAAGGTTTGTACGTCAAGAATCGCCGTGAATGGGGCCAATCACCAGTGCGGGAGATGGCGGCAAACCTGATTTATGGACCGTCCTATATTTCTTTGCAGTTCGCCCTTGCATATTATGGCATGATCCCTGAAGCGGCGGTACAGGTCACATCGGTTACGTTCAAGAAGACAAAACGATATCACACCCCGCTGGGAGATTTCATCTACCGGTCTATCTCAAAGGATCACTACCTACCAGGTGTCGCCCTTGTCAGACCGAACAATCGTGTATCATACCTTATTGCATCACCGGAAAAGGCCTTGATGGATATGCTCTATTTCGCTCCGGCTTTACGGAGTAGACGCGATATCCTGTCCTATCTGTGGGAGGATCTCCGATTGGATGAACAAGCCGGCAGGAACCTAAATATATCAGTCATTGAAGCGATAAGTACGGCAGCGGAATCACTCAAATTGCATACGTGTACAAAAGTTCTCGAGGAATTGGTGAGATGAAGCAGGTCATTAAAGATTTTGTCGATAGAAGAAATCCTCAAGACGTCCGGGAATACGATCGGGCGCTAAGGGAGATCATTCAGTATATCGCCTTGTTCGGACTGTGGAGAGCGGGTTTTTTCGAGCACGCCGCATTCTACGGTGGAACCGCGCTGCGTATACTTCATGGACTACCCCGATTTTCGGAGGATATCGATTTTTCCTTGCTTGATGATAACCGCAAATTTTCCCTTGAATCCTACCTCTCCGGACTAAAAACCGAACTCTCGGGTTTTGGTTTCAAGGTTGATATTGCAGTCAAAGCAAGCGGTACGGGTTCAACAGAATCGGCGTTTATAAAGGCAAATACACGTACGCATGTTTTACAGGTTGCTCCCGGTCCCGAAATCGTCGATACGGTACCTTCCAACCAGCGCATGAAGGTAAAACTGGAGGTTGATGTAAATCCTCCGGGAGGCTTCGATACCGAATCTCTTCCGGTACTCGATCCTATCCCCTTTTATGTTCGGACCTATTCGTTGCCTGATCTTTTCGCCGGGAAGATGCATTGTGTCCTCTTTAGGAAGTGGCGAATCAGGATTAAGGGAAGGGACTGGTACGACATGATATGGTTCTTGCGTCGCGAAGTTCCCCTGCATCTATTACATCTCGAAGAGAGGATGCGGCAATCCGGGGACTGGACAGGAACAAGATCATTGACGGAAGAAGATTTTTCACATCTATACCGGCAACGGGTTGCACAGGTCGACTTTTTACAGGCGGTGAACGATGTCCTGCCGTTCATCCAGGATCCCCGAGAGCTGGATGTGTGGAGCAGGGATTTCTTCCTGTCTCTCATAGGGAAATTTCAGTTCAGTTGAGAAAATTATGGGATGGGAAGTCACATAGAATATGATTAAGTAGTATAGAATCGGTAATTGGTGAAGCGGCGAACAGGAGCCGGATTGTGGGTGATACCGGACTTGATATCGAACAGCTGATCTCTTTCAGGCGGGCTTCGCCGGATCTTCGAAGAACTGAGTCCGAAGGATCGGACCTGAGAAGGGTGGACCTTGGGAGGCTACCAGATGATCGAAAACGCTTAAATGGCGGCATCCGAGGATTGTATTGATTATTCATAAAGATTGTAATAGATTTACAGTATGTCGAAAATATGCCGACATGTTGGAAAAAGAACGCAAGGTTTCGCTTTACCTGATCAGGTCATATTTGACTATACGGCCTTGATGGAGTCATTAAAGGTTTGTACGTCAAGAATCGACGTGAATGGGGCCAATCACCAGTGCGGGAGATGGTTGCAGAAATTGCAATGAGACGGAAATAATCCCGATAGACAGAGGCAGGATGTATCAGATATCATTGACATATGCCGTTGATTTCTACGTTTTTCGGGATTAAGATATACATGTATTGGAATGAACACCAACCTCCGCATTTTCATGTGGAATATGGCGGATCAACTGCGATCGTAGACATCGAGAGTGCCGTAGTCCTGCGAGGGGTTCTCCCTTCGAAGCAACTGAAGTTGGTACTCGCGTGGTGTGAATTGCATCGTGATGAACTGAAAAAAAACTGGAATTTGGCGTCACAACACGCCGAGTTACAACCTGTCGAGCCGATACGCTAGGAGGTCTGAATGATACCTGAGGTGGTACAGGTATTCCCGCAGGCAAATTACTCCGTATATATATATTTTGCGGATGGAAAAATAAAATTATTCGACATGAAACCGCTTATTGGCAAGGGTGTGTTTACACAGCTATCTGCACCGGAGCAGTTTATCGAGTTGTGTACCGTAATCAATCATACCCTCGCCTGGGATATCGGCGGCAATTTTGATCCGTACAGATGTATCGATATCGATCCGGTTACCATCTATGAGACCGGCGTAGATGTCGAAGATCCACTCGTTACTCCTGCGTGAAACCGTAGATCCGCTTTACATACTTCTGAAGCATCACGAACGAGACCGGCGTACCAATAGGTGTACTTTTTTCGGCCGAAGAGGTTGTATGAGCTGAAGAAGCGGCTTGTCACGCGGCTTCTTCAGCGAGGCGGGTACAGCGACGAGTATATCCAATCGCTCGTAAGGTTCCTCGATTGGCTGCTGCAGCTGCCGGAAGAGTTATTTCCCTGTCGAGTTTTCGGCTCTGCGGTACTATAAACACGCACACGCAATACGCTCCGACGCCCTTTGATAGCTTGCGTATGTATCCTCCTTCCGGCTACACTCGATTTCGACACACGACAAATGAAAGGAAACGACGGCGATGAATACTCCCCTCCAACCCACCGGCCTCATGTGCGATCTCCTAGCCTATCCCGAATGTACGCGGATCTGTAATCGAAAACCGAGGTTCGGCTGGATCGTGCACGGCTCGGGTAGCAACGTCCACCAGCAGGCCTTTCAGGTTCTGGTGGCCTCCAATACGGCGACCCTCGAGGAGGACCGGGGAGACATGTGGGATTCCGGCAAACCGGATCCGGGAAAGGTCTGGGAGTCCGATGCCCGTTCGATCTCCGTCCCGTATGACGGCTTGCCACTGGAATCCCATTCCACCTATTGCTGGAAGGTCAGGATATGGGTGGATGCCGGGGAGCCGGGTCCCTGGTCGGAGCCGCAGGTCTTTCGTACCGGAGAGCTTGGAGACGAGTATGCTACCCCGGGGTACCCGCTCGAGACATCCGAGACGCGGCCTCTTCGATTCGTCCGGCTCGATATGGGCCGGTACTTCATCGACTTCGGTCGCGCGGCCTTTGGGACCATCCGGTTCACCGTGGACAGCCCGGTGGACGGTGAGATGGAGGTGCATCTTGGGGAGGTTTTACACCGGCCGTACGCCATCAACCGCAATCCCGGCGGCAGCCGGCGGTACCGGAGACTCGCCGTCGAGATTCGCAAGGGCCGGCACGAGTATCAGGTGCTCATTCCGCCGGACCGACGCAATACCGGACCGATGGCCGTTCGCATGCCCGACGATCTCTTCGAGGTGTATCCATTCCGATACTGCGAGATCATCGGGGCTCCGGCGCCGCTTCGGAGTGATGATATCCGCCGGGTGGAGGTGCAGTACCGGTTTGATGATGCGGCGCAGTCGTTCGTCTCCTCCAGCAGGACACTGAACGACGTGTGGGAGCTATGCCGCTACACCATGAAGGCCACCAGCTTCTGCGGTCTCTATGTAGACGGGGACCGGGAGCGGATCCCCTACGAGGCCGATGCCTACATCAATCAGCTGGGACATTACGGCGCCGACAGGGAATACACGCTGGCCAGGCGCACCCACGAGTATCTGATCACCACTCCCACCTGGCCGACAGAGTGGCACCTCTTCAGCGTCCTCCTCGCCTGGAACGACTACATGTACACCGGGGATGAGCGCAGCATCGTGAAGTACTATCGGGACCTCGAGGCCAAGACCCTTTCCACGCTGGCCAGGGAGGACGGGCTCCTCGACAGCCGAAGCGATCGATACACGCAGGACCTCCTGGAAGCCCTCCATTTCGCAGGCAGGCCGGCGGAGCTCTTCTCTCGCGGAATCAGTGACATCGTGGACTGGCCCCAGGTAGAACGTGACGGGTATGAGATGCGGCCGGTAAACAGTGTGGTAAACGCGCTCCACTATCGGGCTCTCCTCTGCATGGCGGGGATGGCCGAAGCCGTAGATCGCCGGGAGGATGCTTCCGGATTTCGACGAAGTGCCGCGCGTGTGAAGCGGGCCTATCAGAAGCTGTTGGTCGACCCGGACACGGGACTCGTGGTGGACGGCGAGGGGAGTACCCACAGCGCTTTACACGCCAACGCCTTTGCCCTGGCCTGCGGCCTGGTGCCGGATACGTGTATCGAGAGGGTATCCGGGTTCCTGCGGACAAAGGGTATGGCGTGCAGCGTCTACGCCTCTCAGATGCTTCTGGAGGCGTGGTATGCGGCGGGGGTGTCCGGCGGACACGGCGCGGACGCCCTATCGCTGCTTACCGCTACCGGAGAACGCTCCTGGGCGCACATGGTGTATGACGTGGGTACCACCATCGCCCTGGAGGCCTGGGACGACCGGTTGAAACCCAATCAGGACTGGAACCATGCATGGGGTGCAGCCCCGGCGGGGATGATTCCCCGTGGACTCATGGGGATCCTGCCGACGAAGCCGGGATTCGAAGAGGTGCTGATCAGACCTCAGCCGGGAACCTTGCGATGGGCCCGGATCGAGACTCCCACCATCCGCGGGCCGATACGGGTCGAGTTCGAGCAGGATCCCGGAAGCAGCTTCACCCTCTATCTCGAGCTACCCGGAAACATGACGGCCACGGTGGTTGTGCCGCCGATGGGTAACCCGGATCCGACCGTTTCTGTGGACGGACGCACGGTCGTCGGAGTCCGGAACGGCTTCGGTGTCACGGTCGGCGGCATCGGGTCCGGGAACCACGCCCTTCTCCGCGTCGGGACCTCGGGATGAATACCGGAGTTAGTGACGGGCAGAGTGCCGGACAGAGCCGCAATTTCACCTCAGTCCGTGGCCGCAGTCATCTTCCGAGATACGTTGAATCGCCGCAGCAGGGGAAGGCCGGCCACCATGGCACCGCCGAGGATCACGAATCCCCAGGCGAAAAATCCTAAATCGGCCAGCAGCCCGAGAAATGCGGGTGCGATTCCCGCTCCGAAGAGATATCCTGCCGGTATCAGGATCGAGGTCGAGACGTTCCGCATGCGC
>CAZAKE010000244.1:0-6135 GCA_964485495.1 uncultured Spirochaetales bacterium | reverse complement strand
CCGCGACTGCTCCAGGATCTCCAGGAGCACCTCCTGCGCCATGGGCACGGCGAAGCGGAAGGCATACACCTCGCCGCCGTCGAAATCCTGCAGCTCCCGGTTCATCTGTTCGAAATCGACCCGCTTGTCGAACTCGGCCGCGAGGGCATCGCGGTCAACACCCGAAAGATCGATATACTTGCCCATGGGAATCAGGAGCTGCGTGCCGTTGGTGGGCGGTTCCCTCTTGAGATCCTGCACATAGGCCGAAAGTTCTTCCGGCTCGATATCCATGACCAGAGCCTTAAGCTCATCCCGGGTGATGCCATATTCGTCGAGGGAGTCGATGGCATCGTTGATCTCCCGCTGCACCTCCTCCCTGTCATGCTCCTCGGAGGTCCAGGCCATCTCGTCGGAGAAGATGGCCCGTACCGCCAGGCGCGGGCCGAACCGAACCGTGGCGAAAGAGCCGCCGATCAGGAGGGCCATGACGATCAGGCCGGTGGCCAGACAACCCCAACGCTTCGACCGGCGGATCGACCGCATCTCGGCCTTGTAATATTCCTTTTCCATGGACGGATCGCTCACTACGCATCTCCATATCGTCTAACACCGTATACGCACCAATATACCACCAAGGAGGGTGAGATATTCAAAAAAAGTCGGAAATTTGACCGATTATCGGCGAGGAGTCAAATTCGTCCGGAAAGGACTCCGGCCACGGTAAAGGTGTCGTCGCTGATGTTGAACTCTTCGACCAGATTGGCACTGACATACACATCGGCATTTTCCATGATGATGATACAGTCTACGCCGGGCGTTTGGTCGATCAGTGCACTCCCTCGCTCGAGTCCCAGAGAGAACACGGCGGTGGACATGCCGTCGGCCGTAATTGAATCCGGCGCCACGATGCTGACACTGGCGATTCCATTTTCAACCGGGTATCCCGTACGTGCGTCCATGATGTGATGGTACCGAACCTCTTCGTGTATGAAGAAACGCTCATACTTGCCGGATGTTACCACAGCCTTGTCCGTCACAAGCAGGACACCGATGTAGGTCCCTCGCCTGCTGTCGGGATGTTGTATTCCGATCCGCCACGATTCGCCGTTAGGTTTGCTGCCGATGGTCAGGATATTTCCGCCGAAGTCGATCAGGCCGCTGGTGACACCCTCCGCGGTGAGGAATGTCTTCACCTTGTCGGCGGCCCACCCCTTGGCGATGCCTCCCAGATCGAGTCCCATCCCCGCACGCATCAGGTACACTGTTCCGGCTTCCGAATCGGTCCGAACATCTCGAAAATCCACCCGCTCAAGGGCGGAGGATAGCTCCTGCGGAGACGGAACAGCCGCATGATCCGTACCGATCCCCCAGAGGGCGACCACCGGACCGATGCTGATGTCGAATGCCCCTTCGCCGGCGGCGGAGATCTCCAACCCCTTCTCAATCACCGTAAGGGTCTCCTCCGAAACCGCCACGGGTCTCTCACCGGCTCCCCGATTGACGCGGACCACTTCGCTCCCCTCGACGGAAAGGCTCATCCTGTCCTCAGTCTCCCGGATGAGCTCACCGGCCTCCATCAAGAGATCCTGAGAACCACCGGTATGGAGAGAGATCGAGCAGACGGTGCCCAAGGCGAAGTACGACTCCGTGACCACACTCTCTCCCGAGCATGATCCGAAGGCGAGTGGGAAGATGCATAGGATGAGAGGAACTGTAATCCGGTGGCGTAATTGGGGTTTCATCAATTGTATCGTATGGCTCTTACTCTTCATTTGGAATACGCATCGCCGTCCTTTTACATTTTCATACACGATTTCAAGTAGTATCTGTAGAAAACGAGCGCCAAGCATATCAAAATCGATAGAAAATAAGAATCCCGTCGTGCCGGAACGAAATTTCGACGTAGTTTTTGTACCAGCGGTGTACAAAAACATATATTTCGCTTAATATAGTAGGGAGTAAACGCAATAATGCATTCCCTTTCACGTTAAAGGTGTAAACGACTACCGGAGGAACTATGCCAGATACCAGTATCGTAATCGTCGGCGGGGGCTACGCTGGAGTAGAAGCGGCGAAGAAACTCCATAAGAAATTCAAGAAGGATTGGACGGTCACCATCACGCTGATCGACAAGAATCCCTACCATACTCTCATGACCGAATTGCATGAGGTCGCGGGGTGCAGGGTGGAACCCGACTCGGTGAAGGTCAGCTTCGATAGGATCTTCGCCGGGCGCCGCGTGAATGTGGTCCTCGATACCGTCAAGACGGTCGATTTCGCGGCACAGAAGGTCGTCGGTGAAGAGGATTCGTATGGGTACGACTACCTGGTACTCGGATCGGGGGGCGAGCCTGAATACTTCGGTATCCCCGGAGTCAAGGATCATTCGTTCACGCTCTGGTCCTTAGACGACGCGCTGGCCATTCGTAACCATGTAGAGGATATGTTCCATACGGCGTCCCGCGAACCCGACGCGGAAAAGCGAAAATCTCTTCTCACCTTCGTCGTAGCTGGCGCCGGGTTTACCGGAATCGAGATGGCCGGCGAGTTCATCGATCACCGGCGCGAACTGTGCCGGCAATATGGTATCGACGAGAAAGAGGTCCGCATCATCGTCGTCGAGGCCATGGAGAATATCCTCCCCATCTTAGACGAAAAACTCCAGAACAAGGCCACCAAGTATATGCGTAAGCACAACGTCGAGCTCATGCTCGACTCGCCTATCGTCGAGGCCTGGGAGGGCGGATTTACCCTGAAGGACGGGACCGAGGTGTCCACCGGTACCTTCATCTGGACCTGCGGGGTCATGGGAAGCGAGTTCGCCGGCAACCTCGCCCTGACCAAGGGGCGCTGTTCCAATCGGGAGTGCCAGTGGGCCAAAACCGACGGCACCTGCGCACAGAAGGACTGCGAGTTCAAGATCAAGAAGAACTCCCGCTACATCATCGGTAAACGCGGCAGGCTGGAAGTCAACAAGTTCATGCAGTCGGTGGACTACGACAACGTCTACATCGTCGGAGACAACCTCTGGTACGTAGAAGACAAACAGGTACTGCCGCAGATCGTCGAGGCCGCCCTGCAGACGGCGGAAGTAGCGGTAAAGAACATCATCGCCTCAATGCAGGGTACGGATAAACACGAGTTCAAGTCCAACTTTCACGGCTTCATGGTATCCATCGGAGGAAAGTACGCGGTATCCGACACCGCCGGAATCAAGCTCTCCGGATTCTTCGCCATGGCGTTGAAGCACTTTATCAACCTTCACTACCTCTTTGGGCTGGCCGGTTTCAACGCCGTCTGGAGCTACCTGCGCCATGAAATATTGGATATCGAAGATAGAAGGAGCTTAGTCGGCGGACACCTCTCGGAGAAGGTGCCGATCTACTGGGTCGCTGTCCTGCGAGTGTTCCTCGGCGTGATGTGGCTGATAGAGGGAGTTAAGAAGATCCTCGACGGCTGGTTGAATCCGGAGAATATCTATATCGTGCCGGTGGATGCCGGGACGGCGGCAACCGAGGGTGAGTGGGCGGCCGAATCTGCAGCCGCCGCCGTCACACCGCTACTGCAGGAACCGTCCATCATCTATAACTGGATCGTCGACACCTTCGTGAGTATCGCACCGTTCTTCGTTCAGGCGTGTCTCGTCCTAGGGGAAATCGGAATCGGTCTTGCCTTGATCGGCGGCCTCTTCACCTTCCTGGCGTCGATCGCATCGATCGGTCTGGCACTCATGTTCATCCTTGGTGCAATGGCAGGGAAGGAGATACTCTGGTACATCGCGGCCAGTATCGTGATGCTCGGCGGCGCAGGCAGAGGCTTGGGTCTCGACTACTGGGTCATGCCCTTCATCAAGAAGATCTGGAACAAGACCGGGCTTGCGAAGAAGACATACCTCTACTCCGGTGAGCCGGAATAGCCGGAAAATAGAACGGACACCACCGGCCCTCCCATACGGAGCGGCCGGTCATCCGCCGGCATACCGCATATGATTCCCTTCTTCTCGGACAGTACACAGAGCCCATTACTGAGCGGTGATATCCCCAGAGTCAAGCAGACCCTCGTGGAGACTCTCGGCCAGGCGCCGACGGCCGTACAGGAATCGGTTCGGAGTCTGCTGGAAGCCAACGGCAAGATGCTCAGGCCCGCCTTCGTAACCCTCTCAGCGCGGTTCGGCGATTTCGAAGCGGAGAAAGCCTATACGCTGGCCGCCTCGGTGGAGATGCTCCACATGGCCACCCTCATCCACGACGACGTCATCGACGAATCGGCCTTCAGACGTGGTAAGCCGGCCGTTCATACGGTATTCGGTAAGCGACATGCGGTGCTGCTCGGAGACTTCCTGTTCGGCAGGTGCTTCCTCACCGCCACCGATTTCATTACCCCGGGCAAGGAGCGTTCGATCCTGAACGCGGTTTCGCGGATATGCGAGAGCGAGTTGGAGCAGGGAAACGCTCTCTACAATCCCGATTCGAGTGTCAGGAAGTACTTACGCAGGATCGCCGGAAAGACCGCCGCGCTATTCGCGATCAGCTGTTATGCAGGCGGAACCGCGAGTGGCTGTCCCGGAGAAACCACGGCGATCCTCAGGAGAATCGGATACTGTGTGGGGATGGGATTTCAGATCATCGACGACATACTCGACTTCACCTCCGAACAGACCACCCTCGGCAAACCCGTCGGTGGAGACCTGAAGGCAGGCATCTTCACACTCCCGATCATCTTCGCATTAAAGACGTCGGAGAACACGACAGTTGTAGATGGAACGAGTGCAGGCGGCACCTTGCTACAGGAGCTGAGGAAACATCCCTACTCCAAGCGCCGTCTATCGAAGATAATCCAACAGGTATATTCGCTCGGCGGCATCGAGAAGGCAAGAGAGATCGCATCCGGATATACCGACAGGGCCCTCCGCGACGCAGAGCGTCTCCCGGACATTCCCGCCAAGAACGAACTCATCGGACTGATAACCCGGCTTCTCGACCGGACCTACTGACCAGTCGATTCGTTACCACATCGATCCCGGGTGATTACCGTTCCGAGATACGCTCCTCCAGCAATGCGACGGTATCCAAAAGTTCCAGCTCCCGGGCATACTCCAGGGCGGTCATGCCGCTTGCATCCTCGATCACGATGTCCGCCCTGTTCTCTATGAGTAACGCGGCAAGCGCCTCGTCACCCTCGGTGATGCTGATTATCAGCGCAGTCCTTCCATCTCCGTCCGTGAGATCGAGATCGGCGCCGTACTCTACCAGTAGCTTGGCCGAATCGTAGTCCCCCTCCTCGCATGCATACATCAATGCCGACTTCTTCTGCAGGTCCTGTATGTCCGGATCGGCATCGTGACTGATCAGGGTCTTAAGTGCGTCGGTGTATCCCTCGTGGACGGCGTGCATCACGGGAGTCCGACCCATGTCGTCCTGGGCATCTACGGAAGCACCGGCCTCGATCAGGTCCTCGGCTACGCCGGTGTGGCCCTTGGTTACGGCGAGGAATAGGGCCGTGATGCCCTCCTCGGTATCTTTCATGTCGACGGCGGCTCCACTCTCCAGCAGGCTCGATACGATCTCGCGGCTTCCGACCTGAGCGGCGTACAGTAACGCAGTCCGGCCCCGATTGTCGGCACCATTCACGTCCGCTCCCGCCTCGATCAGCGTCTCCACTATCTCTGAAAGACCATTGTCGGCGGCGTGCATCAACCCGGTGAGACCGTTGTCGCGTGGGATGTTGGGATCAGCCCCGGCGTCGATGAGCAATTTTAGACATTCAAAATTCCCCTGTACCGACGCCAGGATCAACGCCGTCCAGCTTCCTTCGTCACGGATGTCCGGATCGGCCCCGGCCGAGAGGATCGTCGCGACGGCCTCCGGTACACCGTGGAACGCGGCGTACATGAGAGCCGTCGCCCCGTCGTTGTCCGCCGCGTCGGGATTGGCCCCTGCGCCGAGTAGCTGCTCCATCAGGTGGTATTCTTCGGCGTAGGCCGCCGCGATCAGCGGTGTCCACCCTCCCGAATCGAAGGCGTCGACGTCGGCGCCGGCGTCGAGCAGCTCCTCGATCATCTGGGAATCACCCGCACCGGCCGCGTACATGAGGGCAGTCGCCCCGTCTTCATTCGTAGCGTTCGGGTCGGCCCCCTGATCGAGCAGCTGGACT
>CAZAKE010000243.1:0-6156 GCA_964485495.1 uncultured Spirochaetales bacterium | reverse complement strand
GCTTAGACCATCTATCATTGAATTCATCTAACGATGAATAGGTGTATGCTTGTGATTGCCATACATTCCCAGGGTTCCATCCTTGGTGGTAAATGTTCACTTCTCCCCCATCTATTACTTCAAGTAAACCTGAATGTTCGTTATTGTAGAAGAAAATATTCCAACCTGTTGTCGGTTGATCACATATATCTTCTTCAACTATTGAAATATGTTCTGAAATAGTAGTTTCGAATGCATTTCCCCAATATTCGGATAATTCTATGCCAGAGTTTTCTATTACTTTTTCTACCCACGTATCACAGTCATTATATCCAACTGTATACGGTTGTCGAAGATTATCTTGCACTGAAGATACAACTGATCTATATATTTCTGAATTTGAATCAGTGCACAATCCCAACAAATCCACATAGTTTATTGGGTCGTTGGCGCAGTAGGTGTAGTGGTGCCAGCCGTCGCGGATGGGGTCGGGGGTGGTGAAGGTGCCGAGGGACGGGGCGTAACGGCGAAAGCCGAAGTCGTACTGGGCCGTAGCGGGATCGTAGGACTTGCCTGCGAATCCGGGATCGCCTGCGGAGAGAGGAGTGCCGGAGAGCCAGGTTCCGAAGACGTCATAAGCATACCGCGCGGTGATGGTGCCGGTTGCGTCGGTGCGCATGATAACTGAGCCCAATTCATCCTGGTGGTAGTATTCGCACGCAGAACGAAGAGCCGAAACCGCGGAACGTGAGTCTGACAAGGTGTCCGTTACGGATGATACGAGAAGACGACCGGAATCGTAGACCCGCAACTCATACGATATTGATGGCTCCGTGCCGACGGCAGTTCGGACTGAACCGGAGACAGAGGAGGAACGGCCGAAACTCGACCGTGTAATCGTTTCCGGGATTGGTGTTTTTTTCATCGACCCTTCTCTCTGTAGACCATTATGACGAATAATGCAGAGAACATCAAATGAAAACCCGTCGTACAGGTACTCTTCCGTGAGTATCGCTACGCCCTCCCGGTCATCAGGATTTCCGCGATGGACGCCGGTGGTTCTCGAACTTGGACGGCCGAATGCATCGTAGGCGATGTCCACTGTCCGGACCGCACCCGAGGAATCCGTGGATCGGACCCCGGAGGGATGACCATCGCCGGAGTACTCGAAGACAGTCTCACCGGCTAGGCCCGAAAGGCATATCAGCGCGCCTGACGGATCATACTCCAGCCTCGTTTCGCCCGATTGGACTACTCGACCATCTCTCTCAGTTCGAAACTCGATAGTACCCCATTGAGTAGTGGAGGAAGTCCGATATCCGCAGGCGTCGTATCGATACGATTCCGTCCATTGCATCGGGGCGATATCCGGTCTGCCGATACGCTCCCCTGAGAGACTCCGGAGGGCGTCTTGTATATCCGTGACCGTCTGCGCGTCTCGGAAGGCGACGGTGTACCGTGGCCTGGGAATGTCGGAACGCGCGTTTCCGTCGGTCCTTCCCGGCGATACTTCTTCCGGAGTCGCATATCGCGAGTCGTCGGGACGCCGAACGGCCTTTGGTGTGTCGACCTCGAGGAACCGGTTACTATCGATCAGCCGGTTTTGTTCAGCAGGTGGCAGTATTCCGGAAGCTGCACTCCAGCGGAGGTAATCTGCCTCGGCCTTTCCCTCGCCGGGCGGATAGAGGACCTCAGAGATTCGACCCGCACGATCGTAGGAGTAGGTCGTGACCGCTCCGCCGGCCTCGACCCGGTGTGCGATTCGGCCCGATCGATCCCGTAGAAACGCCGATCCGGCGATCAACTCGCCTCGGGGACGCCGGATCGATCCGCCTCCGCCGAGGCCTGCGTCCGAGAAAAAACCGAGGTACAGCAACCTGCCTCCCGTATCGTATCCGAGCCTCCGCATGATCCCGTTCGGATACCGGCATTCGTACTCTCTGCCTGCGGTGTCGTAGGAGAATTCCGTATCCCTATTGGCGAAATCGGTGATAGTGAGCGGAAAGCCCGAGGGGGAGTATGTCCGTTCCACCGCATAGGAGGTGCCGGGGATGCCGATGCGGACCTGACGTCCGGCCTCGTCGTACTCATATGCGAGGGAGAGACCCGTGGAGGAGTCGGTGGACGCGATCATGTGTCCCGCTTCGTCGTAGGAGTACTCGAGCAGACAGCCGGAGTAGGCCCTGTAGGCGCGGGTGATCCTGCCGCATGGGTCATATCCGTACTCTATCCGGTCTCCGTCCGGAAGGGTGATTCGCAGCGGTCGACCGGCGGGATCGAGGTTGAAACGGGTGACACCGCCGTCGAAACCCTCACTGGAGATCCTGTTCCCGGCGGCATCGTAGGAGTAACCGGCGGTGGCTCCGGACCGGTCGGTTTCCTCCACGACGTTTCCGAGATGGTCGTAGAGGAAGCCGTGACTGCTCCCGTCCGGATATTCGATGGAGAGTACGTTTCCCGTACCGTCCCGGATGAACGAATATTCGGCGCCGTCCGGATACCGCACGCCGCTCAAATACCCGCAACCGTCGTAGGAATACCGGGTCGCCGCCTCGAGGGGATCGATGGTTTCGATGCGTCGTCCGAGCTCGTCGTACGCATATATCCATCGTGAACCATCCGCGTCGGTCCACTCGATCACGTCACCGGCAAGGTCCAGCCGGTAGGCCGTCTCGGCCCCGGTAGGGCCCCGGTGGACGACGGTCCGTTCGGCATCTTGATACACCGATTCATGCCTGCTCCCCTCCGGTGTGATGGTCGCGATCCGTCGGCCGAGGGAATCGTATTCGTACCCGGTGACACCGCCGGCGGGATCGACTATCGACGTGACGCGGCCGCCGGCGTCCCTCTCTATCGAATACGCGTTTCCGAGCGGATCCGTACTGCGAATGAGGTCGCCTGAACCATCGTGCTCGTAGGTCCAATCGTTCCCGCAGGCATCTCTGTATCCGACGATCTGTCCGCGGCGGTCGTGGGAAAACTCCTCGACACCACCGTCGGGACGTCGAATGCGAACCAGGCGCCCGGCGGAATCGTACTCGTATGCGGTGAGATTCCCATCCGGATCGCGGTAGGAGGTGCGCCGTCCTCCGGAATCGTAGGCATACGTCGCGCGGGACCCGTCGGCGAGGGTGATACCGACCGGATTCCCCCGGAAATCGAATTCCCAGCGGGTTTCGTTCCCGTTTTCGTCCGTATCCGAGACGACCCGCCCGAGCCCGTCGTATACGAATCGGTGAGTGTTTCGCTTCGGGTCGATGGTCTCCGCGGTGCGGCCGCCGGGGGTGTAGCGGTACTCCCACTCGCCGCCGTCCGGGGCGGTGCGTCTGATCATACGGCCGGCCTGGTCGTAATGGTACCCCTCGACGGCGTTCTTCCACGGGTGCTCTCGCAGTTGGAATCGTCCCCGCTCATCATATTCCCGTCGCTCGAATACCTCCCCGTTGAACCGAGTCTCTATAGGCATTCTTTCCGGGCCGTAGTCGAACTCGCGGATGTTGCCCATCGGGTCGGTAGATATGATGAGGAGGTTGCGGGAATCGTACACGTGCCGCCACTCATTCCCCGATGGGTCCGAATATCCGATCAGATTTCCACGTTCGTCGTATTCATATCGGTTTTCGTTGCCTCGCGGGTCTACGTGCCGTACCACTCTCCCACTCGGTGAATACTCGAACGAGTCGACATACCCCTCGGGATCGGTAGCCTCGAGAAGATGTCCGGCGGGATCATGGGTGTATGCGTACCGTGCTCCGCCCGGCAGAGAGACCGATGCGACGTATCCCCAACGGTCAAACTCCACTTCGGTGCGGGCGCCTGTCGGGTCGGTGATGGTGACGGGAAGACGGCGTGCGTCATAGGTCACCGTCGTGGTTCCTCCGTCCGGGTATACGATGCCTCGCACCAAGCCGTCATATTCGTACTCGTATCGGTAGGTGTTTCCGCAACCATCGGTGTAACTGGATAATCGATTTCGGGAGTCATATTCGAACCGTTCGCCGCCGGCGTCGGGGCCGCGCCTCTCCGAGAGCCGGCCGCCTGAGTGCCACTCGTATTCGGTCACACCGCCGGTCTCGTCGGTCTCGCGAATGATCTCCCCGCGGGAGTCGTATTCGAATGTCCGCGCTCCGCCGTCTTCGTACTCGATCTTGATCGTACGGCCGGCGTCGTCCTGATAGTGCCGTTCGAGGCCGCCGGAAGGCGTACAATACTCGGTGAGTCCCAGTTCCGGATAGTATCGGAACGACTCGCGGAATCCCTCCTCGTCGGTCACGGCGGCAACCCGCTGTCCGCCGTCGTGACTCTCATACTCGTACCGTATGGCCGAACCGTCGGGTTTCACTATCGCGGTGAGGGCTGAGGCGTCGTACTCGTACTTTCGAACGGTACCGTCGAATCCGGTGATCGTGATCAGCCTCCCCGCATCGTCGAAGCCGTATTCGATCCTCCTGCCGGCGGAGTCCTCGATCGATCGTACACAACCGTCGACGACGGTCAGGACGACGCTACGGTCAAGGGAATCCGAGATGTCGACGGTACCAGATCCATATTCATCTATCTGATATTCCAGATATATAATGAGTCCGGGAATTTCGATGGTTCGGAGCCGGCCATCATGGCTGTACAGATATCTGCGTTGGTCCGGGGTGGTTCGTTCGACCTCGCCCCCCGGAAGGATGATTACCTCGTCGTCCCACGGTCCCGCGGGCGTGCAGGTCGTGCCTCGAGGGTAGTACGCCCCGACGGGGTTTACCGCGGCCGAGGCGGCAGCGCCGGCCCCGTCTGCTCCCGCGGAGAGAGGGGTCGGCTCCGTATCGAGGCGGTACAACTGCGCGGTACCCTGCTCGTTCATCAGTATGAGGGTTCCCGTCCCACATCGCTGGAGGGTATCGTATCCGCCGAACCCCGATCGGCGATTCCGGGCCGCCATCATTTCGCCGTATTCGCGGCTCTCTGAGATCTCCTTCATTTCGACTCTCATCGCTTCGATCGCCTCTTCGAGCTCCCGAGGATGCTCCGCTATTTCGTTCGTCGAAGATGTGACAAGATCCATCCGTGCCTCGGCGGTTTCCCGTATGAGGTCCGATTCCAATCGCCGCTCCTCAATCGAGGCTACTTCGCCCTCCCCTGAATCGAGGCTGGTTCGAAACGATTCCGCCGACGCCTCCGTCTCCTCGATCAGGAGCTTCAGGTCGTCGATCCCATCCTCGATCTCCGTCAGGGAGTCAACGGCGCCCAGGAACACCTCGCGAATGTCGATGAGTCGAGTGTGGTATCCGCCGAGCAGCGTCGTACCGTTGGTCAAGGCGGCGCCGCTTTCGCCGATGGAGGATCGACCCAGGGACAGTTCGGCCTGCAGGTTTTCGAGGAGGGTGATCGCCTCCGAGACATCTGCTTGCGTCTCGATGACCGCGTCGGTCGCCCATTCTATGTGTGAGACGATCTCTTCGGCCGCAGGCACGACATCCGTCTCGAGATATTCGCAATCCGTTCGTGCGGAAGCGAGGGCCTCTCGAATCCGGTCGATCAAGTCGGAATCACCGCTGCTCGACGCGTAGCGTATGGCGTCTGCACCGGTCTCCTCTACGGCACCGAATGCATTGATCGCGAGCCCGGCTTTCAGAGGAACCTCCAAGGCGAACATGCGGCCGTCTTCGAGTGTTGTGAGAAGTGTATCCATTTCGACCAGCGCAGCTTCCGCCGTATCCAGCAGCCCGTCCAGAACCGTTTCTGTCTCGTCCATTTGGGGTAGTACCCGATCCATAGCCGATTCGAGGGTGTCTGCGGTGGTTCCGTGAGTGTCCAGGACGGCCGTCAGTGTGTCGAGACGTTCGAGGGCCCGTGAAATCTCTTCGCAAGCGTCTGTTATACTCTGATCGTCCGGGATCGAGGTCCGGGCGGCGGAGATCGAATCGGTCAACTCGGGGTAGTACTCACGCATTCGTGAGAAGTGGTCGTCTGCCTCGGCGGCAGAGTCGATCGCCCGATGGTGCGACTCCGCCATCTCGGTGAGCGATGCGGCCGCCCGCTCTGCATGTGTCTGTGCCGTTTCCGTACGATCGGCGATATCGTTCCGTATCGCCTCGGCCCCTTCGATCAGTGCCTCATACTCGGATTCCAATTCGGTGGCCGCGGGATCGATGCCGAGGAGGACCACCGATTCAAAATTGCTAAACC
>CAZAKE010000242.1:3780-6156 GCA_964485495.1 uncultured Spirochaetales bacterium | reverse complement strand
TGGTGACCCCGACCTGGGCCGGGTAAAACCCCGTCATAAAACTGGCCCGTGAGGGCATGGACACGGGATTCTGGCAGAAACATCGGGTGATATTGACTCCCGACCGGGCCAGTCCGTCCAGATTGGGTGTATGGATCTCGCCGTTGCCCCAGGCACCGATGCAGTCGGCACGCATGTGGTCCGAGGTGATGAGGATGATCCGTTCCGGTCTCCGCGGACGCCCGGCTTCCGTTATAGCTGTCGGGTTTGTGTGCATGCGGTCCATTGTAACCGGTAGCAAGATGAGGAACAAGACCGGAAAGCGAGAGCCCGACTATGGGCTCTCGTAAACACAGAACAGACCGAGGCGTAGGTCTGGATAGAAACGGTGACCGTGAGGCGTCGTCAATCCTTCCATTCTCATGTATGATGGCCCCGGTAAATAGTATAGCGAGAGAGACTGCGACCGACCGGTCGCGATCGAGGAGGAAGAGATGGCAACGGAGACACCGAATTTCGTATTCATATTCACCGACGACTGGGGCTGGGGAGACCTGGGATGCTACGGTCACCGTCACCTGAAGACGCCCAATCTCGATGCCTTGGCGGCCGAGGGAACCATATATACTCAGTTCTACGTCTGCTCCGGCGTCTGTTCTCCCAGCCGGGCGGCGGCCATCACCGGCCGGTTTCCGAGTCGTTTCGGACTACACGGCCACCTGGCGAACCACGACGCCAACGCCCAGCGGGGCATGCCCGATTGGCTCGATCCCGAGGTGCCGACTTTTATGCGTATCCTGCAGAAGGCAGGGTACGCCACCGCCCACTACGGCAAGTGGCACCTCGGCAACGGATCCGGCGCTCCCGAACCGTTCGCATATGGTATAGACGAGTGCAAGGTGAACTCGGGTAACGGTCCGGCCCTCTCCATCGGCAAGGAGCGGGAGGATATGTTTCGCTTGAGAACGCGTCGGAAATCCAGCGAGGTAATCATCGACGAGACCATCTCCTTCATCGAGCGAAACCAGGGCGGACCGTTCATGGTCAACGTCTGGCTCAACGATACCCACGCAATCCTCGATCCCGATGAGGAGATGCTCGATCCCTACCGGGGTTACTCGCCGCAGTTCATCGCCGACGAGTTCCCCGGCGCCCCGGCGGTCTACTTCGCCGCCGCCACCAACGCCGATCGGCACGTTGGGCGCCTCGTTCACCGCCTCAAGGAGTTGAACCTCTTCGAGAACACGGTCCTGATCTTCTCCTCCGACAACGGTCCGGAGGATATCCTCGTGCGCAACGCCTCCCACTCCGGTGCCGGCAGCCCCGGGCCCTTTCGCGGCAGAAAGCGCAGCCTCTACGAAGGCGGCGTTCGCACCCCCTTCATCCTGAGCTGGCCTGCAGGCGGCGCCAAACCCGGCGGTGTTGACAAGGCAACCCCTCTCTGCGCGGTGGACCTCTTCCCGACCTTCTGTTCCCTGGCCGGCGTTCCCCTGCCGGATGATCTCAAGCCCGACGGCGAGGATATGTCCGACGTCTTTCGCGGCACCCGCCGAACCCGTACCACGCCCCTCTTCTGGGAGTGGCGCTTCCCGATCGTCGGTCATCCCCTCAACCGAAGCCCCATGCTCTCTGTCCGTGACGGCGACTGGAAGCTGCTCCTCAATCCCGACGGCAGCCGTACGGAACTCTACTCAATCCCTGACGATCCCATGGAACTCGACAACCGTGCCGGCGAGAACTCGAAGGTCGTGTCCAGGCTGTCGGAGGAGGCGCTCACCTGGCAGCAGGAACTCCCCGAAGGACCCATCCATCCGGAAGCCGGAAGCAACGCCTATCCCTGGCCGGAGGAAAGATGACATCCCGCGAAATCGTACTTGCCAACATCGACCACTCAGGAGTTCCGAGGGCCGGAGAAGCCGGCGCAGACGGAATCATGAAAGGCGAGGACATGGGAACCCAGACCGGCCTGCTCTTCAGCCCGGCGATGTTCCGTGAGTTCTTCAAGGATATGTACTCGGAGCTTTTCGCGATGGCCCACGACTACGGCATGAAAGTCCTGATGCACTCGTGCGGCATGAATCGGGAGATTCTGCCCGACCTGATGGATGCCGGCGTGGACGTCTTCCAATTCGATCAGCCTGCCCTCTACGACATGTCCGAGCTGGCCGCTCTCATGAAGAAGAGTAAGACGGCCCTGTGGAGTCCGGTTGACATCCAGAAGATTCTGCCTACCGGCGACCGCGAAATCATCGTCGAAGGGGCGCTTCGGATGTATGACCTGTTCGAGGGACATCTCATCGTCAAGAACTACCCGGACCTGGCGGGAATCGGCGTGGAGCCGGAGTGGGACCGGTGGGCCTACGAGACATTATGCGAACGAGCGGGGCTTCCGGCCTG
>CAZAKE010000242.1:0-3680 GCA_964485495.1 uncultured Spirochaetales bacterium | reverse complement strand
CTGGAAACGCCGGATATGGCGTTCGACTTCAGTCTTCGTCAGGATTCCCCTTCATGTCCCTTCACATATCTCCTTCACCCGACCGACCGTTCCGTCCTCGAGCCTGACCTTGATGCCGTGGGGGTGGGCGGCGGAGTTGGTGAGGATATCCTTGACCCGGCCTTCGGTGGTCTCCCCGCTCCTCTGGTGCTGTTTCCGGACTACCCTGACGCGTAGGCCGATGGTGATATTCGCTCTGACGGTTCCATCCATGGCGGCACGGTAGCACGAACCCTCGTCCTTAGACAATGAAGGGGAGCGTGTTTCTGTGGCTACCGGTCACAATCCGTCGTTATACACGGCCACGGCCTCTTCGACCTTCTTTCCCAATCGTATGTTGAAGGGAATTGACACCGTGAACATCGCCGCAGCCCCGATGTAGAGACCTGCTGCCGCAATACTAGCGCCGATGTTGTCGTTCATGAGGCCGACCGAACCGCTTATCGTGGCCGGTATCATGAATCCGAGACCGGCACCCATGAACGATACGGCCAGTATCTGATGAACGTTGGCCTGTCGCATCTGCGGTGCGCAGATCTCGGCGTCTTTCAGGATGTCCAGGGCTTGCCGATTGTCCACCTGCACGCCGTCCTGATAGAATTTACCTCGAATACGCTCATACTCGAAGGGCGTTCCCTCTTCGGCAGGAGCGACCTGACCCTTCCCGGCAACGGTGCCGATCGCCATGAATACCATACATACGATGAATACGATTTTTTTCACTTGTGCTCTCCTTTGATACTATTGATGAGAATCGGTATCGGTTGAATATTCTAAAAGATTACCATTTTTGGTTCAAGGCGCCGGCCATTCCGTGAAGCGTCCGGATGTCGACTCTACCGATAGGGCAGGAATCTAATACCCCTGCCGCTGCCAGGTTCCTGTCTTGTAGTTCTTCCAGGAGTGGGTGGCGTTGCCGACGTATTCGTAGTTGTCGAACACCTCGCCCTGCCCGAAGATCCGCGGATCACCGGTGCGTCTCAGCTCCGCCTCGAGTTCGGCCCATAGTTCGGCCTTGAGGTCGGCGAACGCCGGATCGTCGGCCAGGTTCTGCATGCAGGCCGCGTCCTCGGTGATGTCGTAGAGCTCCTCCGGCGGCCGCTTGCCGAAGCAGAGGTTGAAATAGCCGTCGTCCCCCTTCTCCCTCATGCCGATGATCAGCTCCTTGGTGGGGGAGGAGTCGCAGCCGGTGAACCCGGTCTCGGGATTCCCCGCCGGCCATAGCTCCGGGGCGAAGTTCCGCACGTACAGATACTGCGGGGTACGCAGGCAGCGTACAGGATAGCCCCGGTCGTCCAGCCGGCCCATGTCATGCCGCTCCCGGCCCATGAAGATCCGGTCACGGGATGAGTCGACGACGCCGGAGCCCGCTTGTTCGAAGAGGTTCAACCAGGACTTCCCTGCCATCTGACGGTGCACGTGGAGTCCGGCCGCCTCGAGGAACGTCGGGGCGATGTCGATGAAACTCACCAGGTCGGCCACCGTCCGTCCCGGCTCGATGCGGTTCTTCCAGCAGACCGCCATGGGAAGGTGGAAGTCGTCCTCATACATGTTTCCCTTGACCCGGGGGAAGGGGGCTCCATTGTCGGAGGTCACCACCACCAGGGTGTTGTCCAGCTCACCGATCTCCTCGAGCTTCTCGAGCATCCGGCCTAAGTGACTGTCGAACCACTCGATCTCGAAGGCGTAATCGCACATGTCGCTGCGAACTTCATCCGTGTCCGGCCAGTACGGGGGCACCTTCACCGTAGCCGGATCCTTTCCGGCCCGGATTCCCTCGCCGGGAACGTAGTGCCGATGCGGCTCATGGCCTCCGTACCAGAAGTAGAAGGGCTGTCCCTCCTCTCTCTGTTCGATGAACTTCTCGAAGTTGGCGGCGTAGTCCTTGTTGCTGACCCGTGTCTCCTCCGGCGGCGTAAGGAACTCCGTCGAATACTCCGGCCCGACGGGATTGCGGGTCCGTCCGAGGCGCTTCCAGTCTCCGGGACCCCAGCCTTTCCCGGTATAGCCGACGTGATATCCGGCATCCTCCAGCAGGTCTGGAAACACCGCGAACTTGGATGGGAAAAGCCCGAAGTGGTCGCAGGCTTCCTCGAGCTGCCAGGTGTGCATGCCCGTGACGATGCTCGCACGGGAGGGCGCACACTTCGGATTGGTGGCGAAGCAGTTCTCGAAGAGAATTCCCTCTCTGGCCACCCGGTCGAACGCGGGGGTGTCTACCCACTCATGGCCGTAGGCGCCCATGTGCGAGGCGTCGTCCGCGATGGCGAAGAGAATGTTCGGTCGTTTGGTGGTGCTCATGTATGCTCCTTCCGGCGTTGGCGTCGATCATTCGATGCACTCATTCCGTGATTCTCGGACCACTATACCTGGTATCTGATCAAAATGGGAATAGCGGGTGCGCCGGTTCAACGGTTAGGCCCGATTCTCCCATCCCGAAAATCTCCGGCACGGTGAAACGTGAGGAAATTCGCGTCATGATAGTTGTGCGCCCCGCCGTCCTCATCCTCCCATGCGGTCCTGGAGACGAAGAGGATGTCGTCACCGTCGAAGATCCAGTCGACATACTGAAACGCATGGTATTCGGGGTCCGGATGCGAGAGGAGCGGCCGTTCGACCTTCCATGTCCGCAGATCGTGTGACGAGATGAGATACAAGCCGTTGCGTCGGGCCGGCGGATCTTTCTGCTTGTTGGTAAGGGACCAGTAGCGGCCGCGGAGGGGGTCTCGGCGGATGGTGAATTTAGAGCCCCCGCCGGGGAAGTCGATGATATCTTGAGCGCGATCATGAAACAATCGCGAGCCGTCGTCGTCGACATGGAGCAGCACCGCTCGGTCGATCTCATCGGCGGCGCGGGCCGGATCGTCACCCATGTAATTGCTGCGGAGGATGTCGACTACCTGTCCGTCAGGCGCGACGACGACGTTGCCTTCGATCCATTGTGACTCAGACCAAAGATGCGTGTACCGTTCGCTCGATTTCCACGAACGGCAATCCAGAAGGTCCGCGGTCTCGTCGGCGAAGAGTACGAAGGCCTGCCAGGTCCGTCTGTCCGGCTGTGGCGCATATTCGAAGGCGCGCCAGATCCTTCCGCCGTGGACCACAACCGGCACCGGCGCGGTATGGTATCCGTCCTCGTCGCACAGCACCCCCGTCGATCCGTCTTTCGGCGTCGACCAGGTCTTGCCCCTATCGTCGCTTCGCCGTATCACCACGCGGCCGTTGAGCCGGCCGCCATAACGGTCACAGTGGTCGGTACCCATGATATACAAACTGTCCCGGTGGAGAAACAGGTTTGACCAGATCTGACCGCGCAACTCTGTGATCCGGGTCCAACTCGTACCGCCGTCCTGCGACCGGTAGAGGTAGGTGTCGGTGTTTCGCGCTCCCGGACCGAAGTAGGAATGGGATGCCAGCAGCTCTCCGCCGGGGAGTAATACGATCGACGGGCAGCCGATGTATTGGTGTGTGTGTGCGGCAACGTGGTGGATGACCGTACCGGGCGTGCTGGTTGCCATCGATAGCCCTCCTCACCCTATGCGCCATCACCGAATTGTATCGGATTCACCTGTACTGGTAAAGGATGCGCGTTGACTCATCGAAAATCTAACCTTTAAAAAGAATTGCCTCATCGAAAATTC
>CAZAKE010000241.1:0-6170 GCA_964485495.1 uncultured Spirochaetales bacterium | reverse complement strand
ACCGGAAGCGTTTCCGGTGCCATCTTCGCGCAAAAGGCCGTGAAATTTGGTGAAAATCGGCCCGTACGTTGACGGTGCCGACACATCGGGGTATAGTCGGCGGCTATATGGCTAACGGAACTCTAACACGGATTCGGCGGATCTTCACGCCGGAGATCTGGAGTAAAAATCTGATTCTCCTGGCGGTTTCCTTCTTCCTGGCCCGGTTCGGCGAGGGAGTGCAGAATACCGTCCGCACCAACTTCTTCATCGATACGCTCTCGCTCTCGGCGGGGAACGTGCTCTGGCTGGAGGGGCTTCGGGAGATACCGGGACTCACCCTCATCTTCGTAGCCGCTTTGATCATGCGCATCCCCCTTGCGCGTCGAGCCGCCGTCTCGGTATTCGTGATGGGAATCGGGTATCTCCTGTACGCCTTCGTCGACTCCTTCGCCGCCCTGGTAGCCGTGGCGGTGGTCGCGAGCCTGGGCATGCACAGCTGGATGCCGCTGCACCCATCGCTGGCCTTATGCCTGGTGGAGAAGAAATACTCCGGCAGGGCCCTGGGCAACTTGGCGTCGGTAGGCGCCTTGGCCACCATCGCCGGCATGGGGGTCATCGCGCTCATCTCCAGACTCTTCGGCGATCTCTCCATCCGGGGGTACTACATCGCCGGCGGCTTGATCATCATCGCCGGCGGGTTCGCCCTGCTCAAGATCCCCGCCTCCGTCGGAACCACCGAACGGGCGCAGCCGAGGATGGTGCTCCGCCGGAAGTACTGGCTCTTCTACGTGCTGACCTTCCTGCAAGGTTCCCGTAAGCAGGTGCTGGGCACCTTCGGCGTCCTCGTACTCGTCGACGTATACGGCTTCGAGTTGTGGCAGGTGAGTGTACTGCTTCTGGTCAGCGCGGTGGTGAATTTCCTCTTCGCCCCCTATATGGGCAGGATGGTCGATGGGCTGGGGGAGCGGGTTTCCCTGGGCGGCAGCTACACCCTCCTTATCGTCTGTTGCCTGCTCTACGCCGTGATCAACCAGGTCTGGATCCTGGCGGTGCTCCTGGTGGTCATCAAGCTCCTGATTCTCGTCGGCATGGCACTGAACACCTACGTGAACCGCACCGCACCGACGGAGGAGCTGACACCCACCCTCTCGGCGGGGATCAGCATCAACCACGTCACCTCCGTGCTGATGCCCATGGTTGCCGGAGCCCTGCTGCCGATCATCGGCTACCGGGGGATCTTCCTGATGGCCGCCGGGATCATCGTGGTCTCACTGCCGTTCGCGCTGATGATCAAGGTCGAGGGACGCGATCGGGCTCTCGACACTGCGGGTGCGCCGAGTTGATAGTTTCACGGTGCGATCTTTGATAGAGGGCCGAAACATCGGATCAAACCTCGATAGACAAACCAATTTCCGGGAGGGTATCAATGCCTGAAAGGATTTCGAACCGAGTCCCCGATCGAGTCCGACCGAACATACTACTCATCACTTCGGACCAGCACCGGGCCGACGCCATGGGCGTGGCCGGCCATCCGGTGGTGCAGACGCCCCACCTGGATCAGCTGGCGTTCGAGGGTGTGCGCTTCACCCGGACGTACTCGGACTGCCCGGTATGCATCCCCAGCCGAACCACGATTATCACCGGCAGGCAGGCCCACCTGAATGGCATCCCCGCCTACAACGACCAGGGCCGGATTACCCGTGACCGGGAAGACTTCGTCGGCAGCCTGGTCACCGCGGCCGGATACCAGACCCAGCTGGTGGGAAAGACCCACTGGCACACGCCCTTGAGCTTCCGTGCCGGCTTCGAGGGGGTCACCTGGCCGGCGCTGATGCGGAAGGCCCAGGTGGAACACTCCGGAAACACCATGGCCCGGCCGGGGATCGGCTTCAACGAATATGCCACGACCCTCTCCACCATCCCGCCGGAGCTGCAACTCACCGGCTGGACGGTAGAGCGGGCGGTGGAGTTTATCCAGCTGCGGGAGTTGGGACAGCCCTTCTTCCTGTGGGTCTCCATCCAGGATCCCCATCCTCCCTTCACAATCCATGAGCCCTACTACAGCATGTACGACGACGCGCCGATCTCCGATCCGGTCACATCACAGTGGTCGGTTCATTCGGAGGAGTGTCCCCGGAGCCACTTCCTACAGCGGATGGCCATGAAGACCCACCGGCTATCGAGTCATCAGCTTCGCAAGAGCCGCTCGGTCTATTACGGGATGATCACCAACATAGACCACCAGATCGGCAGACTCCTGGGGACGATGGCCTATCTCGGCGACCTGGAGAACACGGTGATCATCTATGCCTCCGATCACGGAGAGTTTCTGGGCGACCATGCCGCCGGCAAGAAGAGCAGCTTCTGCGAGGCCGCCGCCCGAGTGCCGTTCATCGTTCGGTTTCCCAAGAGCTGGAAGGAGGACCCGTCCATCGGTCCACTCATGGGCACCGATTGCGACTCCCTAATCGAGCTGGCCGACCTGCTTCCCACCATCTGCGACATCGCGGGAGCCCGGATCCCGGAGGATGTCACCGGCCGGAGCATCCTGCCCCTGATTACCGGTGACTGGAAACCAAAAGAGTATGTCCACGGCCAGATCGACCGCTCCCACATGTACCGGGATGGCTCTTACAAGTATCTCTACTTCGCCGACGACGGCAGCGAGATGCTGTTTGCCGCCGACGACGAGAACGACGAACACCCCCTGGCCCAGCGAGGCCCCTTCGGCGCCAAGGGCGACCTCTCATTGCTGGATGCCTACCGGCGCAGGTTCACCGATCACCTGCGGGAGGAGAACCATGCCGACTACGACTCCGCCGCGGATGCGCCGGTGAATGAAGCCCTGCCGAAACCGTCCGAACGGGAGGCGCTGGCGAAAGATCAGTCCGGTCTGGTGGCTGCCGGGTGGGGGGAGTTTCAGATGCGGGGGCTGCAGGGGTTGAATTAGGGGTACTGGCCCGAATTGTGTGGAAAAAACCGCCCACTCTATATATAGGGGCGTCTTTCTCCAGAAATGCGCCTACTGTACACCACATAGCGACGAGGCGGCCGAATTCCACAATTTTCGGAGCACTATCTACTACGCAGCCGTTTCTCGATTTCCCGATATATCTCCAATTTGTCCCTTTTTCCGATGCCCCATATTTCTATGATCTCTATCTTCGTAGGTGCGATGAGTCGATACACGATCCTGTAACTCTTTTTCGCGATGTAGATCTTGTAGAAATCGGACAGATCGACGTCGAAGCGATTCCCGAGTTTCACTCCCAAGAAGGGATTCTCCGATAATTCATCCAGCTTCTTGGTCACCACTTTTTTTACACTTCCGTCCAGCCGTTTGTAGTCTAGAACGGCTTCGGGAATGAACTCAATCCGGCAACTCATCGTGTGATGTTTCTTTCACGTCTTCCCAGGCTATGCTCTTTTCCGGATCGTATTCCTTCAAGCGTTTATCTATCATGGCCTTTATCTCGAATTGCTCGAACACCTCTTCGAGGGTATGAAGGAATTCATACTCCTCGAACGAGAGGAGAACCGCCTCCATGGTATTGTTCTTGAGGATAAATAGCGGATCACCAGATTCGGCCAGAGCCCGTACCCTCTTTGTGAGTTCCTTCTGGAGTCTCGAAATCGGGATCATCTCATCCGAATTCACGAGCATAGACAGTTACTCCCAATTTAATGTAATATATTACATAATATAATACTTAATTTATTACGTATCAAGGGCTAATAGGCCCACTCCTTCTCCAGAGGCTGTTCGACCCGCAGCATTCGGCCGATCAGGAGCCGGCGTGCCCGTTGTAGTGCCTCGCCGTACTCCGTCTCACCGCTCACGTCGCGGTACTCCATCGGATCGGCGGTGAGGTCGAAGAGTCGCTCGGTGCCGTCTGCCTCGGCCACGTAGCGGTAGTTCTCGAAGCGCAGCGATTTCCAGCCGGTGTGTTCGGTGAGTCCCAGGCCGTCGCCGGGCATTACATTGTTCGATGCGGTCACCGGCAGGATGTCGCCCTGTACCTCCGGGGGTACCTGGTATCCGGCGGTGTCCAGCAGGGTGGGGACGATATCGACGCATTCCACGATCTCGTGTACGGTTCGTCCGGAGGCGCCGCCCAGGGCCTCGGGCACGCGGATGATCAGGGGAACACGGCTGACGACGTCCGGGGCCCAGTGGCCCTTGCCGAAGCGCAGGTGCTCGCCCAGCCATTCGCCGTGGTCGCTGGTGAACACGATGATGGTGTCGTCCGCCAGCCCCTCCTCCTCCAGGGTGTCCAGGATCCTGCCGATCCAGCTGTCCACCTCGCTGATCATGGCGTAGTAGCCGGTGACCACCGACTTCAGCTCCTCCTCGGTGCATCCCGCCTCGGCCCGTTTGGCCTCCATCTCCTCCGGGAATTCCGGCAGGGGAATCTCGGTGTCTTTGTACAGGTCGATGAACTCCTGCGGAGCCACCCACGGGGAGTGAGGGGAGTAGAACCCCGAGAAGCAGAAGAAGGGGCGGTCCTTGTGGGTCCGGATGAACTCCATGGTCTGTTCGCCCACGAAGGCCGCCTGAGTCAGGTCGCTCCTGCCGGCGAAGGGGATCGCCCTCCGGGCCAGGAGACCGCCCTTACGCCGGTCAGGGTGGGTGATGGTGTCCGTGTACGGCACCCCGCCGCGCCAGTTGTGCACCGCCGGGGGAAGCCCCAGGCTGATGTGATCCATCTGGTCCGGGGCTTTGCGCTTGGCCCAGGCCCGGTAGGCGTCGTCGTAGCAGCCCGGCTCGTCGGAGAGCTCCATGTGGTGGAAGTCATAGGTCGGATGCAGCTTGCGGTGGTCGCGGTTGGAGTGGGCCAGGTAGTGGAGCTTGCCGATGAGCCCGTTGTAGTAGCCGTATCCGGCGAGGATCTTCTGGATGGTCTGGGTCTCCTCCGGCACGGTCACCGCCATGTGGGTGATCTTCAGGGCAGAACAGTATTGTCCGGTCATGGCGCTGATGCGGCTGGGCATGCAGACCGGATTCTGGCTGATGCAGCAGTCGAAGTTGGTTCCGCCGGCGGCCAGTCGGTCCAGGTTGGGGGTCTTGATGACCGAATTGCCGTTGGCCCGGATGGTGTCCCAGCGCTGCTGGTCGGTGTACAGGAAGAGAATGTTGGGGCGTTTCATGGTGATGGCTCCTTCAAGGTATGCGATACCGGATGGACACAGTTATACAGGATTCCGGACGAACCATTCAATCGGTAGGCTTCAGACATTTCCGGCATTCCTCGCCGGCTTGACCCGTAACTCCTACCGCCGTACTATGACTCATGTGTTCGTCGGACGATGACATCCTCATGATGCGGCGTTTTATCCGGAAGAAGCGTCGTGAAAGAGTCGCACGGCGGGAGAACCTGCTCCAGACCGCACGGCGCGACTTTACCCGTATCACGGAGATGATTATCCACGAGTTCTCTCCGCAACGCGTACACCAGTGGGGTTCTCTAGTCACCGGAGAGCATTTTCAGGAGATCTCCGATATCGATATCGGGTTGGAGGGCATCACCGATCCGGCGGAGTATTTCAGTCTATGTTCCAGGGTCGAAGCAATGACCGAATTTCCGCTTCATATAGTATAGATTGAATACGTACATCCGCTGTACCGATCGCAAATACTGGAAAAGGGTGTGGTCGTGTATGAACGATAATTTTACGGAGATTCCCGATCGGATAGACAAGACGTTGACCATTTTAGAACAATTTATTCGGCGTCTCGAAAATTTCGAGCGGGAAATAGTGCCGAAGATAGGAAAAACGTCCGACAGCGTACTGATCCCGGTACAGATTCTCGAAAATGGGTATACGGTTTTGGAAACGTTGTTCTTTCATATCTCTCAGGCGTTTGAAAACAATCTCGATCCGGTTAAGTGGCATGCCGCTCTCTTGGACAAGATGGCCCTCGAGATCGCAGGCACGCGACCGAGGGTGATATCCGATGAATTGCACGCGAAACTAAAGGAACTTTTACGGTTCCGGCATTTCAACCGTTACTATTTCGAGCTGGATTATGACTGGCGAAAAATCGAGCTGCTCATGATTATCTTTCGGGAGGCATTTCCGTTACTTCGAACTGAGTTGGGAGAGTTCAGAGAGAAGATCGTCGCCGCGATGGTTGAGAATGCCACCGTGAAAACCCTCCTGCCGAAGATTGCATAGAAGTTCTTGAG
>CAZAKE010000240.1:0-6171 GCA_964485495.1 uncultured Spirochaetales bacterium | reverse complement strand
CGCCGACGATCTTGTTGCTTCGGCTCACGATGCACGCCCCCACCTGGGTACTGGGATCCTTGCTCCGCTGTGCCGAAAGGACCGCCACTCCCATGAAATACTCGTCCCAAGAGATGTAATCGGTGCGTTTCCCACTCATTTTCAACCTCTCCGGTTCTTCGTTTGACAGGCCGGAATACTCTACCATATACTTGGTCAACATGAAACGATTCAATTTTATGGGAATGCCGAAACTGCGGTTCGGAGCAGGTGCAGTTTCGCAGTTAGGCGATATCGTCTCGGAGTTCGACGTCGATCGGGTACTCGTCGTCACCGGCGGCAGGTCTCTCGACCGCTCCGGCGGATGGGACCGTGTGATGGCTGCGCTTCGGGGGATCACGATCTCACGGGCGACGGTCTCCGGCGAGCCATCGCCGGAGGTGGTAGACGCCATCGTGTCGGAGAACCGATCGGTCCAGGCGGTGATTGGTGTCGGCGGCGGCAGCGTCATGGACGCCGGCAAGGCCGTTGCGGCGATGTTGACCTGTGAGGGTAGTGTCGAGGACTACCTCGAGGGAGTGGGTACGTCGACGCCTGCGGGCACGACGCTGCCCCTCGTGGCGGTACCCACCACCTCCGGGACCGGGTCCGAGGCCACGAAAAATGCGGTGATCAGCCGATCCGGGGAGAACGGCTTCAAGAAGAGCCTCCGTCACGACGCATATATTCCCGCCTATGCGGTGGTGGACCCCGAGTTGACTCTCGCCTGTCCACCGGAGATCACGGCGGCTTCCGGGCTGGACGCGGTGACACAGCTGCTGGAGGCGTATGTCTCCACCGAGGCGAGCCCTTTAACGGACGCCCTCTGCGAATCCGGTCTAAAGGCGGCCGCGAGTCTCCCCTCGGCCGTGCGGGACGGCGGAGATATCGAGGTCCGCGGTCGACTGGCATACGCCGCCTACCTGAGTGGTGTGGTTTTGGCCCATGCCGGGCTCGGGATCGTACACGGGATCGCCTCCCCGGTAGGCGCTCGGTTTCCGGTGCCCCACGGCGTGGTGTGCGGATCGCTGATCGGTGCGGCCACCGAGAAGATCATCGCACGAACGGAGGACGAGAGGACCCTCGGAAAATACGCACTGGTCGGGAGGTTTCTGGGCGTACCCCCATCCGATTCGGTGCATCGGGATTGTGAGGGCCTCGTAGGGCTGCTCACCGATTGGATTGATGCGTTCGGAATCCCCAGGCTGAACGAGTACGGGATCGCGAGGAGCGACCTTCCGGGTATCGCGGATCTTTCCGGCCTCAAGAACACACCGGCCATGCTCGAGCCTGGAGATATCGAGGACATCCTCAGATCCCGTCTGTGAGTCGCCCACGATCTCCAGGAGGGTATGGCCCTCTCTGTTTTCCCTTGACGGCCATAGCAATATATGATATATTATATATAACAAAATTTTAAGGGGAGAGATATGGCCCAACATCTTACGAAAGACGATTTCCTGGAGAAGGTATTCGATTACGAGAATGAGACGGAGTGGAAGTTCAAGGGTGAGATTCCCGTGGTGATCGACTTCTATGCCGATTGGTGCGGACCGTGCAAGATGATAGCCCCTGTTATCGAAGACCTCTCCGAAGAATATGACGGCAAGGTGGATTTCTACAAGATCGATACCGAGGCGGAGGGCGAACTCGCCGCGGCGTTCGGAGTTCAGAGTATACCCAGTCTCCTGTTCATTCCCATGGAGGGGCAACCCCAGATGGCCGCGGGCGCGCTCCCGCGAGATACCCTGAAACAGGTGATCGAGGAGCAGTTACTGACACCGGTTTCCTGATCGTTCGGGTCGGGTTGTTACATCTGTGTCGCCGCGGCCGAATCGGCGAAAGAAGCGCCGCCCGAGGGGGCGGCACTTTTTTACTCTTCCTGCTCCAGGGTCAGGGTGATGGTAGGCCGGTTGCACACCTCGTCCGGTCCGTAGTATTGGATCGCCCCCGGATAACGGTAGCTGGTCTTGGTGGCCCATTCGTCGCGATTGGAGGCGAAGGTCTTGAACGGTTTCCCGCCGAGTTCGACCAGGGCTTTCTTGATGACCGGCTTGAGCTTGCCATGACGCTGTTCCAGGTTCATCATCATGGTGATGGGAATCCCGCCGGCGATCCATTCCGTGGCCGGGGCGGAGAGATTACCGATTGATGACATATACCCCGTCAACCCGCAGGCGATCAGCAGGAACGCGTTGTAACCCAGCGAGTAGCAATAGTCGGCATCGAAGTTGGACGGGAATGCGCAGCGTCCTTCGTACCCGAAGAAGTGGCTCTGGGAGCTGAATTTTCCGGAGTACTTGCCCTCGCTCTTCATCTCACTGAGTGTATCCTCCACCATCTCTATCAGGAGCTTCTCCGTCTCAATTCTCGAGACCTGAACGTTCCCGTGGGGGTCTCTGTCCATCAGGAGCTGCCTCTGGATGTTGGTGGGCAATGAGGAGAAGACGTAGGATGAATCACGGGAGAGGTTGTGGTTGACCCATTCAGATTGGTCTTCGAATGTGTTCAGGGTCCCGAAATATTCCGCCCGTGAGGCCAGCAAGTCGTTCAGCTCCGATATCAGGACCTTCATCTCCGGGATAAACTCGATCAACCCCTCCGGAACGAGGACGACCCCGAAGTTCTCGTCGTTCTGCGACCGTTTCACGATCACGTCGGCGATGCTGTCGACGATCTCGTCCAGCGTCTGCTGCCTGGCCTCCACCTCCTCGGAGATGACGGCATGGTTCGGCTGAGTCTGCAGCGCGCACTCCAGGCAGATGTGAGAGGCCGATCGGCCCATCAGCTTGATGAAGTGCCAGTATTTCTTGGCCGAATTGGCGTCCCGTTCGATGTTGCCGATGAGTTCGGCGTAGGTCTTCGTTGCCGTGTCGAATCCGAAGGAGGTCTCGACCTGCTCATTCTTCAAGTCTCCGTCGATGGTCTTCGGCACCCCGATGACCCGGGTCTCCGCGCCGTTGGCCAGAAAATACTCCGCCAGGATGGCGGCGTTGGTGTTGGAGTCATCTCCGCCGATGACTATCACGGCGTCCAGATTGCGCTTCTTGGCCACCGCGAGACTCGTAGCGAACTGTTCGTCGGTCTCGATCTTGGTGCGTCCCGAGCCGATCATGTCGAATCCGCCGGTATTACGGAATCGGTCAACGTATTGAGCGGTTATCTCTATGGCCTTGTCTTCGAGGAGCCCCGAGGGCCCGCCGAGGAACCCCAACAGGACGGAGTCGGGATTAGCACCCTTCAGTGCGTCGAAGATCCCGGCTATCACGTTATGCCCGCCGGGGGCCTGTCCGCCGGAGAGGATTACGCCGATCGTCACCTTTTTGCCCACGTCCAAGGCGTCACCGGCTTCGAAGGTGGCTACCGGCTTGCCGTACGTCTTCGGGAACATCTCCTGCAGCTTCGCCTGATCTTCTACCGATTCGGTGTCGTCGCCGAACTTCGGCTCGATGGCGTTGATGTCGCCGGTGAGGATCGCAGGCATCTTCGGGGTATACCCGTATCGTGCTTCCTGCAGTTTCGAAATACTCATATCAATCTCCTGTCTGTAACGAGTCGCGTACGAGTCGCGGCCACAAAATAGAATATGCGGTAGGAAACGTCAAGCCGCATACGCGCTTCACGAGATTCACGATTCGGCCGGAACCGTCTTACCCTTCGTCGGGCAGTGCGATGGTGCCGTGGGGCCTGATTCGGAGCCGCGTACAACATCCGGTGCCGAATACCTGCTCCATTCGGGCCACATACTCCGTTTCACGTTCGAGCGGGATGTAGGCCTGGATCGTGCCTGCGAATCCACCGCCGTGCACTCTGGCCGCTCCCTCTCCCCGCAGGAATCGGGAGGTCAGTGCCAAGGCTACCGTGATTCCCTGTTGCGACGGATTCTGTACCGAGACGCAGTTTTGGAGGAGCCGCCACGAAGAATCTCCCGATTCGTTCACGAGCGCGAGGTAGCCGGCGATGTCGTTCCGGCGCAGGGCCTCTATCTGACGGGGTACCCGTTCGTTGTCGTTCAGGAAATGGAGTGCCCGAAGGAGAGCCCTGTCCCCGGCGGCTGTGCGAATACCAGGCACATCCGAGAGGAGCATCTCCGCGGTCAATTCCCTACAGGTCTCCTTGCCGAAGTGCGCGGCTACCCGCCTCATCTCCTCCGGCACGGCGGCGTATTCCGGCGTCAGGTCGGCGTGGTTTCCGCCGGTATCCACGACCATGAGGGCGTATCCCGCATCCGCGAAGTCATATGCGACCTCCTCGACGACCGGAGCCCCGGGGTCCCGGAAGTCGATACTCATGATACCCCCGACGGCACAGGCCGTCTGGTCCATCAACCCGCAAGGCTTCCCGAAGTAGTTGTTCTCGGCAAACTGGCCGATCTTCGCGATCTCCACCGGCGATACGGAATCGTCGTTATAGAGGTGGTTGAAGATCGTGCCGATCAGGACTTCGACGGAGGCGGAAGAGCTGAGTCCCGATCCGGGAAGCACGTTACTCGTCATGCGGGCATCGAATCCGCCGATGCGCTTCCCGAGCTGCGTCAGCCTCGAGGCGATGCCCCGGATCAACGATTCCGTGGTTTCCCGCTCCTCCGGGCGGACCACCAGGTCCTCCAGGTCGACCTCGAAGGGGTGATCGTATCCCTCCGAGACGAGTGAGACCTTCATGTCCTCCCGCGGGGCGGCGACACCGATGGAGTCGAGATGGATGCCGCCGGCCAATACCCTGCCGTGGTTATGATCGGTATGGTTTCCACCGAGTTCGGTCCGCCCCGGGGTGCTGAACACCGCCACGGATCGCCGGGAGTCGAATTCGTCAAGAATTCTCCGAATGCGGCCCTTCTTTTCGGAGACGTCCAATTTTCCGTAGATCTCTCCGAGAAGGGAATCCACCGCGGTGGTGTCGATCCTCTCGGTCCATCGTTCTGTTGGTATCATGTGCGCCTCCGCCGTTTCTGCCCTGCCGTCAGGTGGTCTTTTCCATGAAATGGGTCTCCGGCAGATTCCGAAGCCTCTCGGCGCTGCCTTCCGCCGTGATGTCTCGCTGTGGCATCGTGAGGAGCTCGTACCCCACCATGAACTTCTTCACCGTCGCCGACCGGAGAAGCGGGGGAAGGTAGTGGATGTGCCAGTGCCATTCGGGGTGCTCCTCACCGTCGGTGGGTTTCTGATGGAACCCCATGGAGTAGGGGAAGTTTGTCTCGAAGAGGTTGTCGAATCGGATGCCGATCCGCCGCATGACGTCGGCCAGCAGGTCTCGCTCCCGGTCGCTCATCTCCAGGATCGATCCCTGATGGGCCTTCGGCAGGATCATGACCTCGAAGGGCCAGAGGGCCCAGAACGGAACGACGACGAGAAACCCGTCGTTTTCGACGACTATCCGCTCATCCGACTCCGACTCCAGCGAGAGGTAGTCGCAGAGGAGGCAGCCCCCCTTCTCCGAGCGGTACTGCAACTGCATCTCCGTCTCCTTGGCCGGAAGGTCCGGTATCGAGGAGTTGGACCAGATCTGACCGTGGGGGTGGGGGTTCGAGCAGCCCATCATGGCCCCCCGGTTCTCGAAGATCTGCACGTACCGGATGAACTCCTGCGCGCCGATCTCCTCATACTCCCGTGACCAGACGTCGATGACTCCCCGGACCGCCGCGGGACTCATCCTGGCGAGGGTGAGGTCGTGTCGAGGGGAGAAACATATCACCTTGCAGAGGCCCCGTTCACCCTTCGCCCGCAGGAGTCCGTCGCGGTTGAACTCATCCTCCGGGGCGTCAGGCAGCAGCGCGGAGAAGTCGTTGACGAACGTATAGGTACCGGTGTATTCGGGGTTGACCGCGCCACCTGCCCGAGCGTTCCCCGGACAGAGATAGCAGGATGGGTCGTATTCGGGCATCCTGTCGGCCTGAAGGTCCTCCCGTTTCCCCTGCCAAGGGCGCTTGGCACGGTGCGGCGATACCAGAATCCACTCCCCCGTGAGTGGATTCAGTCGTGTGTGCGGTGTGTCCTGTAAATTCATCTACTACTCCTGATAGGTGGTGCCCCTGTCTATGGCGTTCGTGTGCATGGTGTGCCCGATTCCGGTTTCGCCTATTCTATTTCCGCTCATCCTCGATGTCAATGTTCGGCAGCAGTACTGTTTGCAGCAGTTCGAAAAGTAAGTAGAAAG
>CAZAKE010000239.1:0-6191 GCA_964485495.1 uncultured Spirochaetales bacterium | reverse complement strand
CCCTCACGGGCCAGTTTTATGACGGGGTTTTACCCGGCCCAGGTCGGGGTCACCAGGAACGGCATCGAGATGCGCGAGGGGTTTGTCCCCACCATCGCCGACCACCTGAGCGGCCTCGGGTACCAGACCACCCACATCGGCAAGCTTCACCTCCAGAACCATGAAGAGATGGACCTGGACAACCTACCCCCGGCACGATACGGGTTCGGGACCTTCATACGTTCCGAGGCGCGGGGCTGCTATCTGGATGCGTGGATGCGCTGGCTGCTGCTGCACCATCCCGATGACGTCCGTACGTTCGAGGTGAGCCGGGCCACGGATCCTGCACGAAATGCCCAGGAGGTATCGGGGCGGGTCGTCGACGCTCCGTGGAGCCATTCTCATGCCGGATGGGTGGCCTCGACCGCCACTCGGTTCCTCACCGGTAATTTCGTTCACCGGGAAGCGCCCCAATTTCTGCACCTTGGTTTTCACCATCCCCACCCTCCCCTAAATCCTACATGCGAGGCGTTCGCTCCGTATGAGGGGGCACCGCTTTCCGTCCCGGTACGCGGTGAGTGCGAAGGGGCCGACAAGCCCGTACCCCTCGCCGGAATGCTGAACGCGAAATCCGATTGGACCGACGAGGCCTTCCTGGAATATAAACGGTACTTCTATGCCCTGGTTACGGAGCTCGACTTGTCGGTGGGAGCCCTGATCGACGGCCTGAGAGGCGCGGGTATGCTCGACGATACTCTCATCGTGTTCACTTCGGACCACGGCGACATGTGCGGAAACCACGGCATGACACACAAGGGATCGAGTTTCTTCGACGAGATCATGAACGTACCGCTCATCCTCCACTGGCCCGAGGGACTCGGAAGCGAGCGGAGAGATATCGACGCCTTGACCGAACTCGTCGACCTGGTCCCCACTCTGATCGGATTCGCCGGAGGCTATCCCTCAGACCTGCTTCCGGGGCACGATCTATCCGAGGCGTTACGCTCCGGGACGCCGATGCCTGGTCGGGAATCCGTATTCGCATTTGCCGATCCGGGAATGTCCATGGTGCGTACCGAGAGATACAAATACATCCGCTATTCAGGTACCGGCGGGGAGGTGCTGTACGACTACACACACCCCGGACCCATAGAACGGATCAACCTCGCAGGAGCCGCGGATACCGCCCTCACATACATGCGAGGGTTGCTTTTGGACAGACTCGCCGAGAGTTGCCGGTCACCCCTCTTCAGGGAGAGGTGCTTTTAGCTTTTAGCTTCTATATAGTAGGGGGGCATTTTCAAAAGCATCACATACTACCCCCGTGCGTCAGACCTACCATGAACATCGATGTGGAAATCCACATGGAAACGTTGGCCCAATCGACCATACCGACTACACTCACCGCTCAGAGATCGGATCATGGTCGGTCGGCCCTGGTTGCGAAGACGAAGAGCACGACGGCGACTGCCAAGACGAACCATCCGACGGACCGAAAACTACCGAGCAGATCCAGCGAGAGACTAAAGGCGTACGGTCCAACCGCCGATCCGGCCACCATCCACCCCATCGCGAATCCGGAGATTTCCCCAAGATGCCGAACGCCGTAGAATCGCGGCCACGTGACCGAGGAAAGTAACCCGAAAAAGCCGACATTGATTCCGTTCCCCACGATCATGAGGACCACAATGGCGCCGGGGCTGAGGAGGGCCAGGGCCGTAGCGCTCAAGGAGAGCCCGACAAGTTGAGCCATGAGAAAATACTTCATCTTGGTAAAGTCTGAAAGCCAGGAAGCGTTGAATCCGAGAATCACGGAGATGACAGACGCGGGGAGGAAGATCGACACGGCTTTGGCCCGGTCCATCCCGGCTTCGGCGAAAATCGATACGACATGAAAGGTGAGACCGGTGACATAGAAACTGTATACCGTCAGACCCGCCATGAACACCCAGAAGCTGTAGGTCCGCATCGCCTCACGCAGGGTCCGGGTGTGCTCCGGATTTGCCGAGAGCGGCGTCGAGAATTTTAGGCGGATGCGTGCCGGTATGAGCCGGCGCACCAGTCGTGCGGATCCTCGGGTCGAGGCGGACCGAGTGGACGGGTCGTCCGGGGACGTACCATCCGGCTGCATCCCGCAGACGGATGGAGAATCTCTGGCAATCAGGAAAAAGAGTATGGGAAATCCCACTCCGATCACCCACCCCATGGAGCGCCAGGCCTGTCTCCAGCTTCCCAACTCGATCAGGGAATTCAGGAGTCGTGGAGCGGCGGAGAAGCCGAAGGAGATGGTCGCCCCCAAGATCGCGTTGGCCATGCCTCGTCGCCGCTCGAACCAGGTCATCACGATGTTTCGAGCAACCAGGGAGAGGACCCCCTGGCCGAGGAACCTTGCGGCGAAAAAGCCGAACGCAATAGAAACGAAGGACGCAACACCCTGGGGAAGCACTCCCGTCTCGGTGATTGCTCTTGCCGCTCCGTCCACTCGAGAGAGATAGAAAAGCGTGAGTCCGAGAAGGGCGGCGGTGAACGTGCCGACGAGACGAGGACCGGCCTTGTCGTAGAGCTTTCCTGCGGGAGTGAGGACGAAGGCGCTGAAGATCGTTCCCACCAGATACGCCATGCTCAATGAGAGCCGGGAGATGCCGAGTGCATCGATCAGGAAATCGTTGAAGACGGAGAATCCCATGGTCTGTCCCGGTAGGGTCATCGTGGCGGTAATCGCGCCGAGGGCGAGTATGACGAAACCGTAGAAGAACGGGAGTCTCTTGGGATCGAAGGGAAACCGAGTGAGTTTTCGCATTGGAGCACTCTATACGGAAGCCGAAGATTTGTACACCGACGCCGGCTGTCGCGAGTTCTTGAGCAAAGGCGCCGCCTGCGGTACTGTATCGGCATGGAAAGTGACGAACACGTGCACGGACGAGACCATGACTCCGAACGGATCCTCTTCGGATCCCGGATTCCTAGGACGATGAGTTTGCTGGCATGCAGCAACGCATCGATGCGCTATCCGGTTCGGATCCTCTTTTTCGGCCAATCGATCACCCGACAGGATTGGTGGCGGTTGGTAGAGGAGCAGTTGCGATCGAGATATCCGTGGGCCGATCTCGAGGTAGTAAACACAGGGATCTCCGGCTTCTCCGCCACCCAACTCAACCGCACACTTCCGCACTGCGTCTATCCCTACGATCCGGATCTGGTGGTCTTCCACGACTACGGCGGCAAGGACACGGGAGAGTGGGAACGTATGATTCGGGATATCCGGCACCGGTCGGCCGCGGAGATACTGCTCTGGACCGACCATGTCGGCAAGGGAGGCGACGAGGGACAGGAAGCCCGGAATCGGCGTGAAGACGAATCGTCGGATCTGATCCGTTTCACGGCACAACGGTACGGCTGTGAACTGGTTGACGCGCGGAAGCAGTGGCAACGGCATCTCGAGCGACACCGGCTGAAACCGGACCACTTTTTGAAGGACAACGTGCACCTGAACGAGCGGGGTATCGAATTACTGGCAGGGTTTATCCTGGAGCACTTCACGTTCTCCCCGTTCGCCCCTCTCGTTCCGCCCGGATACGGCGAATGGGGCGGAACCGTCCGATCGATCGAGGTGATGCGCGCAGCAGACGATCCCGGGGAGACTTCGGATCCGATCTCTTTCCCGGGTGGACCCTGGAGGAAGTCCGGTGGAGCAGGAGTGGGACTCACGCACGAGACTCCGCTGGATCTCACGTTCGACGGATACCGGGTCGACGTGATCTTCGGGAGACGGGTCGGGGAAGTCGAATCAAACTGTGTGGGCATTCACGACCATGACTACGGATCGGCGGAGATCCTGATCGACGGACGTCCGCCGTCTGCCGATCCCTCCCTGTACGCCCATACCCTCCCCAGTCCCGCCCACGGTGCCGACTGGCAACCCGCGATACGCCGGGTCGCCTTCACCAACCGTCCCCTATTGGAGGAGTGGACCATGCGCATTTTCGACGTCTCAGAGGATGCGACGAGGTTCTCATTTGAGGTGGAGGGCTCTGAGACGGGACCGGACGGGACCGGAACATTCGATTCACGGAAATACCGATTCGGCAGATTCGGCGACATCCTCGACTACACCGGCGACGACCCCTACCCGGACCTATTCGTTTCCGATTCCGGTCGCGTAGTAATAGATCACAGAGATTTCAAGATCACCTGGGCCCAGCAGTACTCCGGTGAAAAATGTCCGGAGGGGTTCGAAATCCGGTGGAAGACGGTTCCACTGTTCAAAGATGCTATCGAACCCAATCCTAACCTCGATCCCGGTCGTCTGGACAAGGTGACGGTAGCCTGCGGGCTGTCTCCGGGTACGCATCTACTCAAGATCATCCCCCGCGGCGACGGCCCCGTTCCGATCAGGGAAATACAGGTGCGCCGACCGGTAGTACGCGGCGAATGACCCGCTTCACTCGAGCAGCTCACCCGGGATGAGTGCCAGGTAGAGGTCGAATCCGCCGTAGCCGCACGGTCTGTCCGAGGAGAAGAGCATCACATAGGGGTCGGTCATTAACCCGGCGTTGTCCATTCCCCGAAACAACACCGGCCGGTACTCGTTGAAGGGGGTGTTCATCTGAAGCGCCGCCGGTAGTCCTTCTGAATTGACGACGAATGTCGTTTCGGCCTCCGCGGAGATCATCGGACCGGAATACTCGCCGTCGATCACCGCGGTATAGAGGTCCGGAAAGAGTGAAGGCGCCCCCCAACCACCCTCGCCAAACACAGAGTAGTAGGTATCAAAGGTAGTTCCGTCTCTGCGGTTCGAGACGAAGACCACGATATTCTCGAATATATAGGGGCAGGTCTCATCGAACTCGGAGTTGAGGACGGACACCGGCGTAACCTCCCTCGCCGTACCGGCTTCCGTCAGAGAGCCGGGGAATGCGAATTCCGAGGTCGTATTCACCGAATAGATGTTGAAATTTCCGTCGCGGTTGGAGCTGAATACGGCGATTCCAAGGGTATCGTCATAACACAGATACCCGTCATCGGCTCCCGGTATATTGATATTCATGGCTTCGCCCACGTTCGAGTCGTTTAGAAGATAGAGGTCCAGGCCGTCACCTGTCGTGTCCGAGGCGTATATCAGCTCGTAGGTACCGGAATAACCCGTCAACGCAGACCAACCCAGCACGTCTCCGTCCGGGAGAAACTCGGTAGAGGCGGCGTCATAATAGAGGAACGGACCGAACTCATTCGTACCCGCCGACGAGGCCGCGCCGCCGATCGGCGACACCTTGTAATTGATGGGCGGAGTATTTTCCATGTCCACGGGCCCGTCCTCACCGGACAGATCGAGTGAACAGTATCCGAGCCAGATATCGAAGTCATCTCCGGTAGAACCCACGTCGGTGGAAAACAGGAAATAACCGTTTGCAGTATAGAAGGGAGGAGCCGCGGCGTTGTACTCGTTGTAGACGGTGTTGATCTGCCGGAGGTTGACCACACCCGGCATAATCGTCAGGGGGTCGTAGGAACGGTACCATGGACAGCCGGTAATGACGCCCACAACCCCCATTCCAACCGAGAGACAGAGAACCACAGTAAGGGCATGAAACTTCCGGGAGATGGGCATCCGGCGAAAATATCGATTCTGTACCACGGCCTCGGCCCTACTCAATCCATCACGCAGTCGTTTCCGGTATGCTGACTGCTCTCCGGTGTATACTCGTGGAATTCGATCCGAACACCGGCCGGATCGGTGACCCACGCCTGCCAACTGGAATCTCTGCCCTTCTTCTTCTCGGTGACCTCATACCCGGCCTTCCTGATCGCCGTGGCCGTCGCATCGACCGAGTCGACCTCCAGGCAGAAGTGCTTGATGACGGGTTTGTCGGCGGGTACCGCGTCTCCCCTGAAGACCTCGATGAAGGTGTCGTTTCCCACCCCCAGATAGAAGCCGAACTCCTCCCCTCCCCTGATAAAGGAAAACTTCTTGGCGAACCCAAGCCCTTCGGTATAGAACTTCTCGGCCGCTCCTAGGTCGGGGGCGGTGAGGCATACGTGTGCGATCTGTTTAATCATGATTCCTCCTAGAGTGTATTCACTATACACGCGGACACACCGATTGGAAATAGGCGGTAGAGGAATCGTCCTTAGACATTGATGGATATTCTACCGGACCTATTCGAAATCTTCGATCCATTTGCGGTGATACGGATCGTCCGCCCGGAATCCGT
>CAZAKE010000238.1:0-6223 GCA_964485495.1 uncultured Spirochaetales bacterium | reverse complement strand
GAAGCGTTTACTGCAAGAGACCTGCGCTCTCGTGGCAAAGCGAGAAAGCAAACACGTAACCCCCCAGCGAGTATAAGAACCTGCGTAAACGCTATCGTAACATTCTCACACGAGGTGAAAAACAACTGCCGCCCATTCCGCCCAGGCAGAACACGCGTGCACGCCGAAGCCTACTGCCGTATCTCCAGCTATCTGCAGACCATGGCTCATCAGGGCTACAATCCACTGGTGGCGATTCAGTTGGCCCTCGCTGGTTAAATAGGCGTCGGTCAGGGGTGAGTAGTTACAGAAAGTGTTTACAACTCGTCGGGTGAAAGGTCGGTGGAGTCGATGAGAGTCTTCTACAAGGTCGCTCCAATCACACGATAGATCTATAACATATTCTGTTCACCTGCCTGGCGATACCGTTTGATCGTTTGAATATCTCCATCTTTGCCGCGTCGATGAACAGCTTCTCCTTGCGGTGGACAGCTTCGAGACCATGATCGATGTACGCGGCCGTCTCCTCAAGGCTCATCGGCGAGATCTGATGAGAGAGGCGAATGCCAGCCCGCAGTGATTCGAAATGAGAATACCCGAGAAGCGTTCGCAACTCAGGCTGTCCGGTGAGAATGAATGTAATGTGGTCGGAAATTCAATAGATAATACTGCTGTGTATGGTAAGATAAGGAAAAACAGGAAGAATTTGCATTCCTACGACGTGCGACAGTATAATACGGGAGATAGCTTCCGCTTTACGGAGTAGTTACAACGGTAACGGTTTATTAAGTGCAATTTCATGTATATCGCGGTGGTTGATTGTTGATTACGAAATATGTCAAGAAAGAGTGCTTATGATCTATCTGTACCTATCGATTCCGATACTCGGATTTGTAATTTCATTTCTATTGGGCTCGAAAATTAGGTATTCATTGAAACCCGGTTCTCCCTATCGGTTCTTCGCCTATTTCGCCTATGGCTGCAGTTTTTACTGCCTGTTTGAGTTCATTATTGCCTGTAGTCCTGAATTCCTACCACTGTTGTATCTACAGGCGTTATGGCCCTTTCTTCCGGCCGTTTTCTTGCTTTTCATATTGCGGATAACGTATGGATGGAATAGACACAACGCCTGGCTGCGGGGAATCATTCTCGCTATTCCGGTACCCCTCTCCATCCTTATGGTCGAGTACATCAGTAAGAATCCGCTGATAAATTATGCTGGATTCTATTTTCCTCGTTCGCCGGTGAACCCGATATCTATCTATACCCTAGGACCGTTATGGGCTAGCTTGGTCTATCTTACTGCCGCAGTGATCCTGTGTATTTATATGCTTAAGAATCGTCAGGCAAAAACCAAACGGATCGTGCGGTACTTTTTCACTATGTTAGTTGTCAGTAATACGATTAATTTGCTACTCGTTGTCTTGATCTTCAACCGGCATACAGAACTACCGGAATCAAATAGTCTGATTTATCTGATTTTCAGTCTCTTGATATTCGCCGGTATACACCTTGCCGACCTATTTGAATTACCGGCTGAGACCACCGTCAAAACCATGTTCGGTCTGGTTACTGATTTGGTGTTCGTTACCGATGCGGAGGGTATGGTTGTCGACACCAACCATTCGGGACGCGAGTTTGTAAACACATCAGCAAACCCCACCACAAATATTTTTCCAAATACCAGCGTTCCCGGAGTGCGACTTCTAGATGTTCTACCTCAATTGAAAACATATGGAGACGATGGTCCTGTTGCATTGACTGATAGCCATGGAAGGGGTGGGTGGTATACCGTCGCAGTCGCCGAATTGCGAGATAAGGCCGGCCGTTCGGCGGGCGAACTCTTCATCGCACATGATATAACGAGATTGATGAACAAAACCGCTGATTTAGAACGGCTGCTGGACCATAACCAAGTCCTCCTGAGCGAGGTGCAGCACCGTGTTGGGAATAATCTCCAAACGATCGCTAGTCTGGTTCGAATAGTATCGGAAACCCCGGATGCAGATGCCGCGGTCCCTGTTTTAACTCGCTTAGAATGTCATATTGACTCGGTAATTTTGGCCTATGAGGTCGGAATGGAAACCGATAATGCCACCTCCATCGATCTCTTCCGGTATTTTTATGCCTTAATCGAAATCATCGAATCACGCCGGTATCGACTTGATTCAAAACACGAGATCCAGAATATGTCGGAGCGAATCGGCCATACGGTCATTGATCCCTCGCTCCGGGGCATGCAGGTCTCGATGCAGGAGTTGATGCCTCTTGCTTTGCTTATTACTGAACTCTGTATGCATCGTTCCGGAGTAGGGAAGATTGACACCCCAACGAGTAACAATATCCGAATTACCGGGGAATTCCATGACCTCTCCTCAACTGCGGCGGTTCTCATACAGAATCTGCAGGTACGGAAGGATGAAGAGAAGATTGTGATTATGCTGGCCCCAGCTTCCTTACCCGGGAGGTCCGCCGTGTAATTCAATTGAAGCAATCGCGTCGAACAACAGGGTCATGGCGATTAGGGGATTGTGTCTCAGGTAGTCGTGGCAGGAGGTGAAAGGAGAGGCGCCTCTATGATGGTAGAACTCCCAGATCGTGCCGGTGGCGGCGACCTGGTCACTCACTGCATCTACGGCCTTCTCCAAGATCGATTTCGCCGCATCTGTTCTGCCGTAGTCGAGACATCCTCTCGCTATCCAGTAGGACATGCTGTTCCATACCGGACCGTGCCACATCCGTGGTTCGAATCCTGCCTGGCACGGTGAAACCGTCGGTATCGATGATATGCCCGGCCTGTGCATCCGTCGCTGTCACTCGATCGCCGCGTCCCAGATCGAGGCCGCGATGAAACGCTCTCCGTCGGGGTCGGTGTCGAGGTAGTAGCCGACCACCACCTTACCGTCGGAACGGATCACCGCCCGTGGGTAGCCGATGTCGAAGTCGCCGCCGTCGTCTCGCAGCACGATGTCGTCCGACCAGGCCACGCCGGCATCGTCGCTTATCCGTGAACGGATCCCGAAGGGTGCGGCACGGTATCCGAAGATAACACACAGCCGTCCGTCGGGCAGTTGCAGTAGTGCCGGCGGATTACTCCGGCCTTCGGCGAGTGATTCAACAATCGAAGGCCGTTGCGTCCAGGTTGCGCCCTGGTCGCAAGATTCGTAGAGGGCGATACCCGCCTTACCGCCCGGGGCCTGTACCCGTACCGCGGTGAGGATTCGTCCGTCTTCGCATCTGACGGAGGATGGCATAATCTCATATCCTTCCGGGTCACCCTCTTGCAGCTGTGATTTCAGGCTGAAGGATCTGCCCCCGTCTGTCGTCTCCGCGCACAGGACCTTCCCTTCACCGCCATCGGATTTGTGAGCGGTCAGCAGGAAGAGGGCGTGATGCCTCCCGAGGGGGACGATATCCGTTCGTCCCGAAAGCATGAGCGAATCATCCAGCCCGGTGAACCGGAACGGCCCTTGCCGGCTTCGGCAGCGGTCGTACGACACGTGGAACCAGGAGAACACCCTCCCCGGTGAGTTTTGGCATGTGGTCCGTGCCACCACCACCGATGTTTCCGGATCGGTGAAATCGATCGTACCGGTAAATGGGGTGGGCGGGTGAAGGCCGTTGTAGGGATTGCCGATCTGCAGCCCAGTATTCATGTGTTCATCGGCAGAGATACCCTTGCCGCCCGGTGTCGGGCCGGCGAAAGGCTCTATGTCCCAGGTTCGTCCGCCATCCATGCTCCGTCCCTGCAGGGTGACGAACGGCCGGTCTCTGTCGCGCTTGTGGCCCTGTGGCATGTTTTTGAACGTGCCTTCGGTGAACATGATGACGATCTCGTCGTCCCAACCCCACATACCGTAATTGGCAGGCCATCCGCCGAAACGGCCCGGCCTTCGGTAGACGGTTGTATGTTCCACCGATTCTGCATGTCGCATTGTAGGTATCCTCCTGATTCTATTCTACCGTGTTTCTTCGACATCGGTAAGAAAGGAAGGTGGTATCGCAGAAATGGAGCGGATCTTGTCAAGAGCCGGATGGATCACCCGGCGGCAGACGTGCGGGTATTGCGTTTGCGATATTCTCCCGGAGTAATACCGTACACGGATTTGAACTTTCGTATGAAACTCGAACTGTCGGCGTACCCCGCGGCTGAGACAACCGCCTTGACCGGCATCGCGGTGGTGCAGAGAAGCTCTTCGGCCTTCTGCAGACGCAGGTCGCTGATGTAGTCGGAGATATTGATTCCCCGGTGTTTTTTGAACGAGGAACTGAGATGCGCCGGAGTCAACCGGAAGCGGTCTGCCAGGCTCTGAAGCGAGAGGTTCGGGTCTTGGAATTCCGTCTCCAGGTGTGCGGCGAGTTCCTCCACATATCGGGGACTCTCGCTGTAACCGCGGTTCAGTATCTCCTTCACACGCTCGCCGGTCTCTCTGAGGAGTTCGATCATCTCGTCTCTCGAGCCGATCCGTTCGACCAGGAAGACATCCGGGAAGGGCAACTCGTCGCGGTGCGTGCCTCGACGTTCGGTGAATCCTGCCGCGATGGAGTTCATCACGTTGAAGTACAGCCGCCTGACGTTGCCGAATGAGACACCTTCCGATTCGATATAGCCGATCAGGCTCTCGAGGTTACTCGGGATTTCGGCCGTACGACCGGAGGCCACCGAATGCCGCAGGGCTTGTATGGTCTCGTAGGGGTAGGATATCTCCTCGGACCCGTGTGTCACCACGTCGTCGTATCGGATGAGTGAATATGCGCTCCGTGCGATCCTGTGAGAGAGTGCCTCAACCGCTTCCATGTATGCTTCCCCGATATACGCCATGTCCGTCTTCACCCGACTGCCGGCCAGCACGAACCGCGACGCCGTGCCCTCCGACCAGATACGCCGTACCTCCTGTAATTCATCATTGAGGTCGCCGGTTGAACCGTTCTTCTTGCTCAAGACGAGAATGAGGCGGTTCCGCGAGTAGGCCGTCATTCCGAACTTGCATACGCCGTCGCTGCCGAGTCCCGCCGCGGGGTGTGCGTTTTCGACCGAGGACCGCACCGTGTCCGGTACGCGATTCGTGAATTCGGCGATGGCGACCAGATAGCAACTCTGATGGAACACGAGCCCCACCTGTTCCAGGGTACGAGGGTCCTCGATCGTGCCGTTCAGGAGTCGGCCGATCATTGCCTCTTTCAGTGATCCGGACGCCATCAACAGGGGTGAGGTCATCTTCTGGATCAAGGACTTCGATCTGATCGGCTACAGTCGCGTCTTCCGGAATATGGTGATCTGGACCGGATACGGCAACACGTTGATCTATGCTTTCTTCGGAGTATGGGTTGCGTTGTTTCTCACCCTGCCGTTCGCCTACGCCCTCTCCCGTCCTGAGTTCGCGTTTCGTAAGCTCTTCGTGATCCTGATGTTGATCACCTGGTATTTCCATGGAGGGCTGATACCCACGTTTCTCATTATCAAAGCACTGGGATTATACAATACACGGGCCATCATCATCATCTTGGGATCCTTCGGAGTGTGGAACGTCATTATCGCACGCACCTTCTTCCGGAACACAATTCCGGACGACCTGTGGGAGGCCTCCGTGATCGATGGATGCAATCATTTCCAGTACTTCTTTCGGGTGGTGATCCCACTCTCCCGGGCGGTGCTGGTGGTGCTCATTCTCTTTACCGCCGTGGCCCAGTGGAACGACTTCTTCAAAGGGCTCATGTTCCTGGCCGAGGAGAAGAAGTATCCCCTGCAGCTGATTTTGCGGGGCATCCTGATACAATCGACGACGGAGTCCGGAATGATGGATCTGAGCGACATTCAAGCCATGAATGAGAAGGAACGTCTGGCCGGGATCATCCGCTACTGCGTGGTCATCATCGGTGCCTTGCCGCTCCTGATCGTGTACCCCTTCTTTCAGCAGTACTTCATCCAGGGAGTCATGATCGGATCGGTCAAGGGGTAGGATCTCTGTTACGCGAATGCCGGATTGCCGTATGCCGCCTTGAGAGGGGCAGCGGCGCCGACAAAATATATTTCACAAGGAGAGAATCATGAAGAAATGGTTCGTAGTGCTGTTGTGTCTGATCGCCATCACCGGCGTGTGGGCGGCAGGTCAGGAGGAGGGGGCGGTGGAAGGCTCCGCCGACCTGGTCAACAAGGTGGGGTTTCCGATCGTCAACGAGCCCATCACCCTGAACGCGGTGGCCATCCAGCAGACATGGTCCCGTGACTGGAATGAGATGCCAA
>CAZAKE010000237.1:0-6266 GCA_964485495.1 uncultured Spirochaetales bacterium | reverse complement strand
AAAAGTGAAGACTATCGCTATCGGAATTAGATGCTCAATTGAGGATTTTTCAAAATTATCATTTAGAAAAATCCTGTTATAGGGTTGAAATCTTAATTCACTATAGCACAATGAATAAAGGTTTCCAAAGGGCTTGTCATTTTCAAAAATCTCCGGTTTTTGAAAATGCCTCAATTCCCTGTTCTGAGAAAAAAGAGCGGTTTCCGGCAATTGATACAGGACTGAGCCGGGACAGCACTCAGTTGGGGCCGATATGAACAGAAGATGTGAGTATGAGTGAAGACACCAACGATACGATACTGCGCATGGAGGGGATCACAAAAGAGTTCCCCGGAGTCCTGGCGAACGATCGGATAAGTCTCTATTGCAAACGCGGCGAAGTGCTAGGATTGCTTGGAGAGAATGGCGCAGGAAAGACAACCTTGATGAACATCCTTTACGGACTCCTTCAACCGGATCGTGGAGTGATCTACATCGACGGGAAACAGGTTGAAATCGACTCCCCTGCGAAAGCCATGAAACTCGGCATCGGTATGGTCCACCAGCATTTCAAGCTGGTAGATAATCTTACCGCATTAGAGAACATAATTCTCGGACTTCCGTCAACAAAGCCTCCGTTGCTGGATCTTGATTTGGCCCGCACTCGTCTAGTGCAGCTAAGTGATGAGTACGGACTGCATGTCGATCCGTCGACACAAGTGTGGAAGATGTCGGTGGGGGAACAACAATGGCTGGAAATCCTGAAGGCATTATATCGGGATGCCAAATTACTGGTACTCGATGAGCCGAGTTCCGTACTCACTCCCGCCGAAGGAGAACAGCTGTTCAAGGCTATTCATGCGTTGACGAAAGAGGGACGATCGGTCATTTTCATAAGCCACAAACTGGGCGAGGTCTGTAAAATTACGGATCGAGTCACCGTGATTCGTGATGGACAGGTCGTGGGCACGGTGCCGACTGAAGGAATACAGCAGCATGAGCTGGCGAATATGATGGTTGGCCGGCCGGTGACCATTCAGCGGAAACCACGTCCCCCCATGAAGGAGAAAGATCCTATTCTCGTCATGAATAACGTCAGTGCAAAAGATGATCGCGGTCTGCCTGCACTGAAAAATATCGATCTGACGATTCACGCCGGTGAGATCGTAGGGGTGGCCGGTGTCGATGGGAACGGCCAGAGAGAATTAGCCGAATGTATCGCCGGACTCCGTCCGCTCACCGGCGGTACAATCACAATCCGTGATCAGGTTGTCGATACAGTTATGAACGACCCGTCATTCGTTGGGTTTATACCCGAAGACCGACAGCGAACCGGTCTGTTTCTGGAACTTACTGTAGCTGAAAATCTCGTCATCAAGGATTTCGTGCGGCCACCATTTTCCAAACGAGGCGTGCTCCGGTATGACGTCATCCGGGAACATGCCAGGAAACTGGTCCCGGAATATGATGTCCGGACATCTTCTATCGAAACCAAGGCAGGGTATTTGTCAGGCGGAAATCAACAGAAGGTGGTCATAGCGCGGGAATTGAATGGAAAACCCGTCCTCGATATCGCATCCCAACCGACACGCGGGCTCGATCTGGGCGCGGTGGAAAGCGTACATGATACTCTGCTTGCGGAACGTGAACGCGGAGCGGGGGTGTTGTTCATTTCCACGGAGCTGCAGGAGGTCATGTCACTCAGCGACCGGATCATCGTATTGTTTAACGGAGAGATCATGGGGGAGGTTGAGGGTGACGGCGCGGATGTTTCCACTATCGGCAGGATGATGCTTGGGCAAACATCGGAGGTAATGCATGAATAAACGGAAGAAACGCCCTCAATTCATTACTTTGCCGGGTCTCGGGGAATTATACCTCGCCGGCGCACGGCCGCTTATCGGCGTTTTCCTGGGCCTTCTCTCCGGAGCGGTAATTATCTTTTTTTCCGGCGTCAACCCGCTGGAAGCCTATTCCGCCTTGCTGGTGGGGTCGTTAGGCAGTCCGTTGGCGTTCGCAAATGTGCTCGTTCGCGCCTCACCCATGCTTCTCGCAGGAGTGGGTGTTGCGATAGGTATAAAAGCAAAAGTGTTTAACATCGGGGCGGAAGGATATATGTATATGGGAGCCATTGGGGCCGCTCTGGTTGCCATACCCAAATTACCGGTACCGCCACTCGTTCATATCCTGCTCTCATTCCTGGCGGCGATGGCTCTCGCTTCGTTGTGGGGACTGATTCCCGCGTTCTTGCGTGCCTATAGGGGCGTGAATGAGGTGGTCACAACGATTATGTTCAACTATGTAGCCATCTATTTTGTCAGTTGGATGGTTCACGAACCTCAACCCATGGCTGAGCCCGATTCCTTCTTTCCCATGTCGCGTTTGATAGCTCCTACTGCGAAACTGCCGATCCTGCTGAAGGGAAGCAGCTTGCACCCCGGTTTCATCTTCGGCTTATTGGCGTGTATTTCATTCTATCTCATAATTCGTTACACGACGTTTGGGTTCCGGACCCGCATGCTCGGCGTGAACCCAAGCGCGGGACGGTATGCCGGGATGAATGTGAAGAGACAGACGCTTATCGTTCTCGTTGTCGGTGCAACAATGGGAGGTGCGGCGGGTGCCTTTGAACTCCTCGGATTGAAGACAAGGGTGTACATGGATTTCGTGTCGGGGGTAGGCTATGAAGCCGTGGCTGCGGCACTCCTTGCGAACGGGAATCCCCTGGGTGTGATTGCTAGTGCTCTTTTTTTCTCCAGTTTGAAGGCCGGTAGCGCGACGATGTCGATTCAGACCGGGGTCGGAGCACCGGTCACTGTCGTTATTGAAGCGCTCTGTGTAATCTTTGTTATTGCAATCGGGTTCGGCGAACGTATACGCCGGAAGAAAAAGGAAAAAACGGAAAATGAGGATGAGGAGATAGCACAAGATGCAGATTGACTTGATCATCGATTGGCTGCAGGCATCCTTGCGATGGGGTGCACCGCTGATACTCGTCTCTGTAGGAGAGGTGTTCTCCGAGAGGGCCGGCATTATCAATTTGGGACTCGAGGGAATCATGCTCTTCGGAGCCCTTCTGGGAGTTATCATAAGCTTCTTTACGGGTAGTGTATTTTTGGCGGTAAACGGCACAATTCTCCTCGGGTTTCTACTCGGGACGGTATTTGCGTACCTGACGGTATCGCGCAGAACAAATCATGTCGTCACAGGCCTTATGTTCAATCTTGCTGCTCTCGGCGGAACGAATCTTCTGTTCGCCACGATCTCCGAGACACGGTCTGTGAGAGTCAACACGTTCCCCCTGCTGTTTCCCGAGAGCTTCGGCGACATTCCGTTCTTCGGGCCGGTGCTTTTCAAGCAGCCGGTGATTACATGGATCGCATTTGTCCTGCCCTTCGTTGCGGCCTGGGTTCTCTACCGCACGACCTGGGGCTTGAGTGTACGCGCCGTCGGCGAAAATCCGCAGGCAACCGCAACCGCTGGGCTGCCGGTCATCGGAATTAAGTATCAGGCGGTAATATTGAGTGGCATATTCGCCGCCCTGGGAGGGTGTGCACTAACCTTGAGCGAAGTAGGGTACTTTGCATCCGGAGGCATGACTGCAGGACGTGGATTTGTCGTTCTCGCCGCCGTTATCGTAGGCGGATGGGATCCGGTACGGACAGCGTTGGCGTGTCTGGTTTTCGGGGCAGCAGATGCCGCGCAACTGAGGATGCAGACCGGAGATTCACTCATCCCCTATCAGTTCTTCCAGATGCTGCCGTATCTTATCACGATAGCCGCGCTTGCCGGTGTGGTGGGGCGGCGTTCGAAACCACCCAGGACCTGGGGAGAGTCATATAATCCGAAGGAGATCTGATGCATATGCATCAGAAGTCTTAGGGAGATCACAATGAGACTATTGGTTCTGAACCCGAATACCTCTGAGGAATTTACAAAGGCTATCAAAGAGGCAGGGAATGCAGTCAAATCGCCGGGGACGGAGGTAGTCTACCTCAATCCACCCAGAGGACCGAAATCCATTGAGAGCGTGTATGATGAACTGCTCAGCAGCCTTCCCTGTATAGAGGTTCTCATTGAGAATCGGTCGGAGTACGACGGTTTCATCATCGCCTGCTATGGGAACCACCCGGTAATTACTGCCGGTCGAGAGATGCTGAACGGGCCGGTGATTGGAATAATGGAGGCCTCACTCTATTTAGCCTGCCTGGTCGGACATGTCTTCAGCGTGATATGTTCCGAAGATCGAGCCGTGACAATGTTTCAGGACGCAGTACGAGCGTTCGGGCTTGACAGCCGGTGCGCCTCGATCCGCTCGACAGGTACTCCCGTTCTGGCACTCGAGGGATCAGAAGGGTCGAATGTCGAGGAACTGATCCTCGTCGAGGCTCGCAAGGCGATAGAAGTTGACGGAGCGGAGGTGATCAGTCTCGGATGCGCGGGTATGGCGGGACTGGATGAGAGACTGAACCGCGAGCTCGGTGTTCCGGTGGTCGACGGAGTCACTGCAGCCATTAAACTTGCAGAGGCGCTGGTTGGATGCAATATCCAGACCAGTAAGCGAAGAGCCTATAGTCCGCTTGACGGCAAGGAACTGGTTGGTTTTCCCGATATGTTCAAGGCTCCTTACGACTGGGGCAAGCCGGATTAGGTGCGCAGGGTTCGCTGCGGGTTTCTGTAAATCATCCTCCACCTTCCGTGAACTCATCGAACCCCGTGAGAGAAACTCTCTTCGCTTACATAATCCGTTTCGTTCCCGCCTTCAACAGATCATTGAGCTTGCCTGCAGGATCCTTGAACTTGCTCAAGAAAATCATCGCCGCAATGATATAGGGCTTGTAGCTCGCCTCCTTGTAGAGGGGCACCCGGTAGCGGTCGAAGACCGAGGCGGCGACCTCGCCCTGTGTGCAGCTGACGTCGGTGATGTCAGCCGGCAGGCAGTGCATGTACATCGCCTGGCCGTCCTTGGTGGAGGCCATCAGCTCCTCGGTGCATTCCCAGTCGGTGTGCTTCGCGTTCTGGCGCAACAGCTCCTTCTCGAGGGCCTTGATCCCGTCGAAGTCTCCGTTGCCGTAGAGGTCGGTACGCTTCTCCATGGCGGCAAAGGGGGCCCAGCTCTTGGGGTAGACCACGTCGGCGTCCTTGAAGGCCTCGGCCATGCTATTTACCCTGGTGTAGCTTCCGCCTGACATGCCGGCGTTCTTCCTCGCCACCTCCTCGACCTCGGGCATAACCTCGTATCCCTCGGGATGGGCCAGGTTCACCTCGGCCCCGAAACGGGTCATCAGACCGATGATCCCTTGGGGTACCGAGAGGGGCTTTCCGTAACTCGGGCTGTAGGCCCAGGTCATCGCGATCTTCTTGCCCTTGAGCTTGTCAACCCCGCCGAAGTGGTGTATCAGATGCAGCGCGTCGGACATCGACTGGGTCGGATGGTCGATATCGCACTGCAGGTTCACCAGAGTCGGCCTCTGCTCGAGGACTCCGTCCCTGTTCCCTTCCTCCACGGCTCTGGCCACCTCGCGCATGTAGGCGTTCCCCTTGCCGATATACATATCGTCCCGGATTCCGATCACGTCGGCCATGAAGCTGATCATGTTGGCCGTCTCGCGCACTGTCTCGCCGTGGGCGATCTGGCTCTTCCCCTCGTCCAGGTCCTGCACCTCGAGTCCCAGCATGTTACAAGCAGAGGAGTAACTGAAGCGTGTGCGGGTCGAATTGTCGCGGAAGAGGCTTATCCCCAGTCCCGAATCAAACACCGTACTCGAGATGTTCGCCTGCCGCATGCCACGGAGGATATCCGCCACCAGAAAGGTCGCGGCGATCTCGTCATCCGACTTCTCCCAGGTCAGCAGGAAATCGTTGAGGAACATCTTCTCCGTATTCAAATTCCCCAGTCTGTCAATTGCGCGTGTCGTCTCATCCATCTTCATTCCTATCTTTACTCCCTTTCTCATAGTTTCGGTCTCTAGATGATATGGGAAGCCATCTCGAGGTGCAAGCCCGAAACGCGAATCGAGGGTGAGATACGATAAAACTGCTGCGACGACCGCGGTTCGCAGACTTGCTCACAGCCTGTAGCGTTTCCCTTACTTTTGCCGGATCGTCGATGCAATCGAAGAGCTCTCACTCCTTCTCCTGTCCTCCTTCGTCGGTACCGGGAAGACCGCATCCTTCATTGGCTATTAAAAAGACCGTACCTGATGCTGACCTTTCTCCCGTCGAAGACCTACCCTCGTCTGAAGGATACGATCTGATTTTCATGGGGTTCTGGGTGGATAAAGGCA
>CAZAKE010000236.1:0-6303 GCA_964485495.1 uncultured Spirochaetales bacterium | reverse complement strand
GCCGGGAAGGATTTCGCCGATCCGGTGGATGTCGCTGCCGGCGGAAAACTGGGCGAGACCGGCGTAGACGAGTGGGCCGCCGCGGTTCTGACCTTCGAGAGTGGGATCGTGGCACAGGTGGCCACCGCCGTGCGGGCGTCCCTGGACAACAGCCTGGAGATCGTCGGCGCCGACGGCCGCATCACCGTTCCCAATCCGTGGGTGGCGGACAGGCAGAATCCCAACCCGGGACAGATCATCGTGGCGGTGAAGGGCAAGGAGGAGCCCCGCACCATCGACATTCCCGCGGAGCGTACCAGCTTCTCCTACGAGGCCGAGCGGGTGGCCGCCGCGGTTGAAGCCAGGAAGCAGCAGGGTGCCTGGCCGGCCATGACCTGGGGCGACTCCCTGGGGAACCTTGCCGCACTGGATGCGTGGAGGCAGGGCATCGGTCTCTCCTACGATGCGGAGTCCGAAGCCGGACACACGCCGGTCCGGGGAACCCTCGAACGCCGCCCCGCCGCCCCCATGAAATACGGCCGTATCGAAGGACTGGATAAACCGGTCAGCAAACTCATCATGGGTTGCGACAATCAGCGCACCTTTGCCCACGGCGCGGCCGTGTGGGACGACTGGTACGAACGGGGTGGCAACGCCTTCGACACCTCCTGGGTATACGGCGGCGGCATCATGGAGAAGCTACTGGGTGCCTGGATCAAGACCCGGGGAGTGCGGGGCGAGGTGGTGGTCACCGTCAAAGGCGCCCACACCCCGCGGTGCCTGCCGGACCTGATGGTGCAGGATTTCGAGGAGTCTCTCGAACGGCTGCAGTTCGAGTTCGCCGATATCTACGTGATGCACCGGGACAATCCGGAGGTGCCGGTGGGTGAGTTCGTGGATGCCCTGAACGACTTGATCGGCCGGGGGTTGATCAGGGGTGCCCTGGGCGGTTCCAACTGGAGCATCGAGCGGTTCAAGGAGCTCAACGAGTACGCCGCCAAGAAAGGCAAACAGGGCTTCGCGGTGCTCAACGACAACCTCTCCCTGGCCCGGATGGTCCATCCCGTGTGGCGAGGCTGCATCCATGTCTCCGACACCGCCTCCCGCAAGTGGCTGCAGGAGAGCGGCACCACCAATTTTTCCTGGTCCAGCCAGGCCCGGGGCTACTTCCTTCCGGAGGAGGAGCGCATGAAGCTGGGGGCCAAGAACTTCGAGTGCTGGGACTCCGCGGACAACCGCGCCCGCCGCGAACGTGCCTACGAGCTGGCGGAGAAGAAGGGGTGCAGCCCCCTGAACATCGCCGCCGCCTATGTCATCAACCAGCCCTTCCCCAGCTTCGCGCTGGTGGGGCCCAGGTTCATCCACGAGACCGCCACCATCATGCCCGCCCTGGACGTCGAGCTGAGCAGGGCGGAGATCGAGTGGCTGTGGGGCGGCGACGCCTGATGATCGTCAAGGCATCGCAGGACCCGGATCGGCGCCTATGAATCGGTATTCGTCTATCATTCCGTCATTCGGCGCCGTTCAAGAAGCTTTCCAGACGCACAAGCCGTATCCCCGACCTGCCTCCCAGGGGCCCGGGGTATAGGGCGATTACCGTCTTGGGCCAATGATCTTGCACTGCTTCGAGAACGCCGAATTCCCGTTCTATCACTGCTTCGGATTCAAGAGAGACACAGACTTGATAGTACCGCGTTTCTGTCTCTTTGCGGGCTACAAAATCTATTTCCCTGTTTCCGACGATTCCTACGGAAACAGCATATCCGCGGCGGATCAGCTCGAGGAACACGACATTTTCGATGATACCGGATATATCTTCCATCCGGTTTCCGAGAAGCCCTCGGCACAATCCGATATCTCCGGCATAGTACTTTTCGGTATATTCCAGATGCTGTTTGCCTTGAATATCGAAGCGTTGAACGCGGTATAGGAGAAATGCGTCACATAGGTATCCCAGGTAATTCACGGTGGTATCGATGGAGATGGTTCTCTCTTGGGATTTCCAGAATCTACTTATCTGCCGTGAACTCGTGATATTCCCTATGTTGTCGAATGCGAATGCGAGGATTCGCTTGAGCGCGTCACCGTCGCGAATCGAATGTCGTTGCACGACATCGCGCATCAGAATCGAGTCGAGTAGAGTCGCCAGATACGAGGAGGCGCCTTCCTCCGAAGTACCGAGTACATGCAAAGCCGGAAACCCGCCGATTCTTAGATACCGGTTAAGGAAATTGTCCGCAGGCTCGAACGCCTCCGAATCTTCTTTTGGTTTCTGTGAAAACGTCCTGAATTCCGGAAAAGAAAGGGTTTGTACCGGGATTTTCATGAACCTGCCGGTCAACAAGGTTCCGAGTTCTGAGGAAAGGAGCGATGCGTTCGATCCCGTCACGATACATTCGATAGTTCCCTCCGCCAGGAAGGACGACACAACCCTCTCCCACCCATCAACTTCTTGGGCCTCATCGAGTAGAAAATATCCTCCCTCGGGCAGCTTGTCTTTGACGAAGCGGTACATTCTCCTGTATTCGCGCAATCGGTCAAACTCGAGAGACTCCATATTGATTCGGAGAATGCGAGCAGGTTTTTCACCACTACGAATCAGGTGGTGCTCCAGCATCACCAGTAGGGAGCTCTTTCCACAGCGTCGTATTCCGGTAAGAATTTTGATTAGCGGCTTTCCGAGTGCGTTGCACATCAAATTTAGATAGTGTTCTCGCTCTATCATGTGTAGAGTATAATCGACAATTTAGGATATATCAATAGATTTGTCTGTTATAGTCGACAATATAACCGATGATGTGTATCTGTGATGAGCAATTCTAAGCATCTCCATACCATCCGCTGGAATCGTCCCGTAGCGCCTCGGTCTGGTCGATGCCGTCCAGGTCGTCGGCCATGATCACAATGATGTTCGAACGCGTGGCGATATGAGGCATCACTGCTCCTCTCAATTGTGCGTCGTGCTATCCACGGTGACGGCGGCCGAAGAGATCGCCGCCTCTTCGTATTCGATATCGACTCCCGTGAGAACCGGATTCGTGACAGCCGACACGGAGATCGTGTTCTTGTTGTAGTCCGAACCCGATCCGTCGTTGGTGTTGAACGTCTCGACGATCTCACGTTGCCAGCCGGGCGCGTATCCGTAGCCGTTGTTCACCGGGACGTGGGCCGCGAGCAGGGAATCGTCGGTACTCCCTGAGTCGCTGTAGAAGGCGATCATGGCGCCTCCGTCGTCGGTGAGGACGACATCGCCGACTGCCGTATCGGCGCCGTTGTCGTAGTGGTCCAGGGTGAGGAACTCGCCGATAGAGCTGGTGCGGGCGGTCCAGAATTCGTTCCTGCCGGCGGTCCACCAGGTTCCGCAGCACAAGTACCCCCCGTTGGAGAGTTGGGTCAGCCCCGTGAGGTCGAGGCCGTAGAGGGGCGGAAACTCCAGTTCGTTGTAGGTGTCCCAGCCGTGGGATCCGTCTGGTTTCAGCTTCATGATGAAGGCCCTGGAGTTGAAGCCGGAGTCCAGCAACCCGCCGACGGCGATGTCTCCGTCGTTGGTCTCGATCACCTCTCGAACCCGGGCGCCTACCGAGACGGCCCAGACCGCGTTTCCGTCGTCGTCCAGTCGCAGGACGAATCCGCTCGAGGTTCCCGCATCCCCGGCCACGAGCACACCGCCGTCGTAGGGCGTCAGCGAGTAGGGCTTGTAGCTGCCGCCGGAATACTCCTTGAACCAGACCGGCGTGCCGCCGGCATCGAGTTTCAGGATGCCTACTCCGGCCGTGGTGGAGTCGGAGTAGTAGACCGGGCCGGCGGTGTAGATGTTCCCCGCCGGATCCATGGCCATCGCCTCGAAGGGGGCCGGAGGACAGGAATCGAACCCGAGGCGGTAGGCGTTCTCGACGGCTCCCTGGATATCGGTGACGACGATGAAATTCCGATACTCGCCCCCGTAGTCCCGGGCGGCGGCGACGATGCGTTCGTTGTCCGCGGTGGTGACGGCGGATGCGATCTTCATGGCGAGGTCGGGGAAGAGTCCGTCGTCCCAGGTGTATCTGCGGGCCCACTCCTGATTCCCTTCGTCGTCGATCATCATCAGTATGTCGGCGGCGCTGCCGGAGAGCAGGAATTTGCCTTCGACCGTCCTCTCGAGGTTCAGGACGCTGTCGTCGAAATGGTAGCCCGTGACGGTGTCGTAGTAGGCGCCGGCCCACGGTTCGAACTCCGGCTCCTCCAACTCCGGCGCGGTATAAATTTCCAGATCGGGCACCGTCCCCTCACTCACACCCCCCTCGGCGCTGCAGTAACCGGAGGCGATGTCGACCTCCGCGATGTCGAAGTCGGTGTTCCAGTCGAAGATGGTGATGCCGAATGCGTCAATATCCACGCCCATGTCGCCGTCGATCCCGGCCTTGATCTCCCAGCAGGGCTCGCCGGCCGGAGGAAACGCGTCGGCCTCGAGGAGAGCGTATGCCAGGATAGACGCGTATGGCCCGGCCAGGCTGCAGACCCGCATGTGCAACCGCGGCCCGGCACTGGCCCGGACGTAGGCGGTGGCATGGGTCTTGAGCCCGGATGACTCGAAGAACACCTCGGGATCTCCCAAGTCGAAATCGGGAAGACTGCCGGTACCCAACTTGACCGCGGCCCCCACGGAACCGCCGCCTGCCAAGGCGAGATAGAAACTGGAGGTGGCGCCGCCGTCCAGTTTGCCCACGATCTCGACAGAGGGGTCGAACCAGATGAGTCCCGCGGGAATCGTCGGAAGGGGGATGTTCAGGAGGGAGATCTCCTTGTGGAAGCCTTTGGCCACGGCCCCCTCGGCGATGAGCGCCGCCTCCATCCCCCCGCCGACACTCATTCGGGCCCACGCGTCGGGCACCACGTCGATCTTCGGCGGCCAGACGTCGAACTCCGGCCAGTCGATCCCCACCTCGATCGAGTAATCCAGGGTCCCGGTGAGGGTACCGTGCAGGTGAACCTGATCCTCAGGGGTGGCGGTGTCGTTGTCGCCGTTGAACGGATACCAGTCGATCCCGACCTCCTTGGAGAGGCCCCGGCCGGTGGGATCGGGCATCTCGAATCGTCGTTCTACGTATATGTCGAGGTATTCGTAGGCGAATTCGATCCCCTTGGGCTCGGTACCGACGACCACGGTCTCGCCGACGGTCTCGACCGCGGTGATGAGTCCGACGTAGGCGTTGGGAGTGAAGGAGGTCTTGCCGAAGGCAACGACGTCGTTCACCTCGAGGCCGGCGGCATATTCGCTGGAGTCGGTGAACACGAGTTCGCCGGTCTCGGTGGAGAGACTCACGATCTCGTCTTCGATGCCGCGGCTACCGGAAGAGAAGATCTTCGTGGTCTCGAAGTACTCGTATTCGACCTCGGTAATGTCCGGCCTCGTCGTATTCCCATCCTGATCGCCCGGTTCGGTCGGACATCCTGTGGCCAGCAGCACGATGAGGACCAATGCTGAGCTGAAACAGACCTTCGCCCCGTTTATGTGTGTTTTCATACCAATTCCTTTTTTTCTCGGCGTATCTTTTCAAATCACGTCTATCGATATATTGTAGAGGAAAGAATATAACGAGATTGGTGGATGTATCAATCGTCAGTTATGAAGTATATACGAGCGAGTCGGAGAAAAATGAGGAGTGAGAAGATGAGAATTGGATTTCAGATGATCAACCTGCGGGCACACAGCGACTTCGAACGAGCCGTCAACCTGGCGGCGGAGTACGGATACGAGCTGGCCGAACCGTTCGGCTGGAAACCCCCCGTTTCGTGTGTCGAGCAACACAAGATGGCCGAGGCGGCGGGGCTGAAGGTCTGTTCCGGTCACTATAATCCCACCGCCGATACCGTGGCGCCGTATGTCGGCGAACTGGCCGACATGCTGCGGAAGGCCGGGGCCCGAGCCTGGGTGATGCCCGGCGGCTTCACCGGCGATACCGAAGAGAAGATGCGGGAAGGCGCCGCACGCCTGCGGGAGTTTTACGCTAAGGAGCTCAAGCCCCGGGGACTCAACGTGGAATACCACAACCACTCCACCGACGTGGTGCCCATGTTCGGCGAGACGTCACAGGTCGACATGCTCCTCGAACTGGTACCCGAACTGGGGTTCCAGCCGGACATCGGCAACGCCTACATGGGCGGCGTCACCGACACGATCGGTTTCATGAAGCGATACGGCAAGCGAATCACCTGCCTGCACGTCAAGGACATCCGCAAGGATCACGCCGAGATCGAGCGGGGCCACGGCAACCTCGCCACCGGTGACGGCGTCGTGGATATCACCGCGGCCGTGGAACTGGCCAAGTCATTCGGGGTAGA
>CAZAKE010000235.1:0-6355 GCA_964485495.1 uncultured Spirochaetales bacterium | reverse complement strand
GGTGGGATTCCATACGCGCACGACCAACCCCTCCCCCTCCTCGGGAGGTTTCACCGCCGAGACTATCAGACATCCCTCTTCGATCTCCAGAAAAGATCGTTCGGGCCCTGCCGTCCCGCGCATCGGAGGATACCCGGACGGCCGCGGCCCGGTCTGCCGGGTGATCAGTCCCGCCTGCAGCTTGTGCAGTTCCGTGAACATCTCGTTAATCGGAGGACCTCCGTCACCGGACCCGCCGAAGGGCATGAGCGCGAACCCGAAAATCCGTTTGCCGAGTTCGAGCCCGTCAACCTCCCCCTCGGTCGAAACAGTGCGCCGAAACGATCGGAGGAGGGTGACGTGCATGGTACGCACGCTATCGTCCGCCACGCCGCCCTCGTGCAACCCGCCCGCGGAGAGGAAGGCAAGACCGCGATCTCCGCCGGCGACATACTGTAGACCCAGGAAGGGCTTCTCCGGAATTTCCGGCTCCTGCCAGTCGCGGGTAATGGGGTCTACCGCAACCGGCCGCTCCACCAGATCGTAGGGATGGTGTGCGAACCAGGTTTGTGCGTCTCCGATACCGGTGGGAAGGAGGACTCTGAGTCGGTGGTCTTCAATCGTATTCAGCACCTCAGTCCGTACCTCTATACACCGCGCCCCTCTTCGCAGGGTGACCTCACTCCGGATGCGAACGCCCGCACGCTCCTCGCAACGGGCCTGGGCGTACCAGTCGTATCGACGGGGAAGATCCATGGTGACGATAATCCGGAAGGTGACGAGTTCCGGGCCGTCGTGGATTACCGCCACATCCGCGCCGCCTGTCGCCGAGAGACAGATCTCGTCGTTCACCGACTGGCCGTGGAACCAGCCGTCACCGATCTCGCTGCGGTCTTCGAATGCCAGTAGTCCCGGATACTCCTCGCCGGTAAACTTGTCGCTGAGAGTTACGGTGCCGCCCGGTTCTATAGCCAAGATCAGATGTTCGTTTTCCGCCGTGGTGGGTCCCGTGCGGAGAGATCCCATGACGCGAACCGGTCGCTCGGAGGGAGCCACCCGAAGGGAGGTGAACCCCAACGCCGGCAGATCGAGCGAGGCGGCCACACGGTAACGGGTGAAGGGGCCGTCACCGGTGAAGCAGGGCTTGGCCACCCGTGAACGCTCGTTCATGTGAGGTACGAAGGAGAGCCGCTGGTAGGGTACCTCCGTTCCGTCCGCCGTGAACAGCCTGAAACTCTTCAGCTGCTGGGAGCGGAACCCCTCCTTGAACTCCGCCGGGTAGTCCGGCGGCAGGTCCACATCGAACACCACCGTCTCCCGCCGTCTGCGGGGCACCGGGTTGGCCACGGTCAGGGTGAACTCATCTTCGCCCTCACTCAAGTCGGAGCATCCTTCGGTGAGAAACGCGAAGGCCTTATGCCGAAGCTGACGTCCAAGGAGCCGGGCCTGGTCGAATCGGTACATCATGTCCCGGTGCACCTGGTCGATGGAACAGCCGCAAATGCTGTCGTGGGCGTGATTCAGCAGGACCTGCTCCCAGGCCGTGCGCAGAAATCGCAACGGGATCCCGGTGCCCTCCGCCGCGGCGATTCCCAGGAGGGGCTCAACCCAACGCTCCAGGAGGCTCTGGGCTTCGTCATTGGCCTGTTTCATCTCCACTCTGGCGGAAACACAGTTGGGAATCAGCCAGAGGTATCCGTTTTTCGTCTTGGAGGATTCGCGAAGCTCACCGGTCTTCACCGGCAGGCCGGAATTGTCCCATTCCTGCCCCTCGGACCCGCCGGAAAAGGCGGCCTCCGCCTCTCGGAAGAACACAGGCAGGGTCGAGTGCTCCGGAACGACATCGGCGCGGACCTCACGCACCAGACGCAAATATCTGAGTACATCCACCGCCGGCATCACGTGGTCCAGGGCATCCATCAGGCACAACACCGGCGCGTTGCTTCGTCCGATCTCATGCTCGACATATTCGCGGATCGTATCCTTGGCCCTCTCCTCGGCGGCGGGATCCTCGCCGGCGCCTTGCGCCTCAAGAATTGTACGAGAACCGTTGAAGGCACCGTAGCCCTGCTTGTCCTGCAGTTTGAAGGTGAACACCTCCGATCCGTCGGGAGCCCGCCACCGGAAGAACGCGGGAGTGGTGTGCTCGTTGGTACCCCGGCCGAGAACGCAGTAGTTTAGGGCGAACCCACGGTAGATCTGGGGCATCTGTGAAGGATGTCCGAACATATCGCAGGTGTAGGCCACCGGCATCGGAGACACCTCCCACTCCGCAGAAATCTTACGCCCCATGAGCAGGTTCCGTACCAGTGCCTCGTCACCGGGGCAGAAGAGGTCCGGCATGGTGTACCAGGGCCCCACCAGGATGCGCCCCTCCCTCATGAGCTTCTCGAGGCGTCCACGATTCTCCGGCCTGATCTCCAGGTAGTCGGCGAGTACACAGGTCTGACCATCCAGATGGAAGTACTTGAACTCCACCGACGCCTCCATGACGTCCAGCAACGTGTCGATCAGTTCCACCAGGAGCAGCCTGAACTCCTGCAGCGGCCGGTACCACTCACGGTCCCAGTGTGTTCCCGAAATATAGTGTGCCTTGTATCGATTCGCGTGTGCCAATGATCTCCTCCTCGTTTATGCGCATCCATCCTACCATAGCGAGTAGGCAAAATCTGCCGAAATTTCACAAAAAACGCACCGAATACGAATGGTTTCGATTAGCATACCCCTCCCAATTCAGCGACCACCGGGGAGAATACGGTTGTTGGTGCGTCTCGAGGACTATCGAGACGGGGGTGTAAGACTCGACCCGGTCAATACTTCCCTGTTGACCACCGAGTGCGGCTCTCTACCGGAGAGTACGTCGATCACCGCCCGAACGGTCATCGTCCGCAGGCGCGTCATGGATTCCGTGGAGTAGAAGGCCAGATGAGGGGTGAAATAGACGTTCTCCAGGGAGAGGAGCGGGTCCGACACGTTCGGCGGTTCCTCCTCCAGCACGTCCAGCGCCGCCCCGCCGATACGCCCCGCCCGCACGGCCTCACAGAGCGCCCGTGAATCCACGAGCTTGCCCCTCGAGGTATTCACCAGATAGGCCGACGGTTTCATGCGCGCCAACTCCTTCTTCCCGATGAGATGAAGAGTCTCCTTCGTGTAGGGCGCGTGCAGGGTCACCACGTCGGCCGCCGCCAGCAATTCCCCCAACGCCACCCTTTCGACCCCCGCCTCGGTGAATATATCGTCCGCCACGAAGGGGTCGGCGGCGATACATCGGTACCCGAGTGCAATCATCTTACGGGCCACGATCCGGCCCAGGTTGCCGAATCCCACGATGCCGACGACACAGCGGTCCGACGAGGGGATCGGCATGAGCCCCTCCAGTGTCCACATGCCCCGTTTCACCTGGTCGTTGGCCTTGAACACCCGCCGAATCAGCCCCATGATCAGCGCCACGGCGTGGTCCGATACCTCGTTGAAGCAGTAGTCGGGGACGTTACAGACGGGGATGCCCCGCCGCGTGGCTGCCGCCAGATCCACGGTATCAACGCCGATGCCGTAGCGGCTGATTACCCGGCATCCCGCAAGCGCATCCAACACCCTGCCTGTGATCGGCGCGTACTGAACCACCAGGCCGTCGGCCTCGCACGCCGCCTCGATCACCGCATCCTCGGTCGCGGCGTGGCTGGAAACCAGCCGCAGACCGGCCTCCGCGACGAGAGGCTCCTCGATACTCAGATCGGCCCAGTCATAATCCACTATGGCGATGGTTTTTCGATCAACACACATCCACTCCCTCCCTGTCTTCTTCCCGAGATCACGCATAACGCTTGCACACACGCGGCGCGGCAGGCTATGATTATACCGATTGTGAGTATACACGTCATGCGTATACTCAGAAAGGAGAAGGCGTGCGCTTCGTCTCGGAACCGGTCGAGATCAGGCCGGACGTCTGGGATCCGCGAAGGTCGGACCTCCCGCAAGCGGCTTCGGAGGTAGTCTCGCGTACCATGGCGGAGATCATGGGCCTGGCCCCGGGTTACTGCGGCGGCCGCGGCGGTTCCATGCACCTGCGCTGGGCCGAGGCGGGGATCATTGGGACGAATGCCATCGTCGGCGGCGGAATTCCGCTGGCCACCGGTTCGGCCTACGCGTCCAAGCTCCTCGAATCCGGCGCCGTGGTCGTCAGCTTCTTCGGCGACGGCGCGGCCAACCAGGGAGCCTTCCACGAGTCCCTCAACCTGGCCTCCATCTGGGACCTTCCGGCGGTGTATGTCGTGGAGAACAACGGCTTCGCCGTGGGAACCCGGGCTACCGAGGCTGCACGGGTGAAGGATCTCTCCATCAGGGCCGCCTCCTACGGCATGCGCGGGCGGATCGTCGACGGAAACGACGTGCCCGGGCTCTACGCCGCCATGAAGGAGACCGCGGATGCAGCCCGCAAGGGCGAGGGACCCTGCCTGCTGGAGGTCAAGTGCTACCGCCATTTGCATCACGCCGGTGACCAACCCGGAAGCGCGTTCGGCTATCGAGACAAAGACGAGGAATCCGGTCAACTCGAGAAAGACGCCACCAAGCTCTTCTCGAAACTCCTGGTCACTGGGGGCGGATTCTCGGGGGAGGATATCACCGGCATTCACAAAATGGCGGAGAAGGCCGTCCGAACGGCCCTGGATTTCTGCACCACCGACGACGGCACTCGGATCCGGGAGGAGCTCTGGCCCGACACGAGCACGGCGGGTTTCGGCATGCGCAGCGACGGGAAGGAACTCGAAGGACTCCCGTACAAGGAACCGAAGGATTTCACCGCCTTCAGGACGATCAAATACTCCGACGCCGTAGCCGCGGTTGCCGGCCGCTGGATGGAGAAGGACCGCACCGTGGTGGAATTCGGCGAGGAGGTGGCCAACTTCGGGGGGGGAGCCTACGGCGGCACGAAGGGGCTCCCGAGGCGGTTCCCCGATCGGGTGATCAACACGCCCATCTCCGAGGCGGGGTTCGTAGGATTGGCCGGCGGGGCCGCCATGTCGGGAATGCGGCCGGTGGTGGAGGTCATGTACCCGGACTTTACCCTGGTGGCTGCCGATCAGTTCTTCAACCAGATCGCCAAGGCCCGTCACATGTACGGGGGCACAACCGACCTGCCGCTGATTGTACGTACCAGGGTGGCTCCGGGCTGCGGATATGGCGGCCAGCACTCGATGGATCCGGTGGGCTTGTTCTCGCTCTTCTCCGGCTGGCGGGTGATCGCCCCGAGCAACGCCTTCGACTACATCGGGCTCTTCAACAGCGCCATCCACTCCCTTGACCCGGTCATGGTGTTGGAACACCACTCCCTCTATAACCGGGAGTTTCCCATTCCCGAAGATGACCTGGACTACTGCATCCCCCTGGACAAGGCCCGGCTGATTCGGGAGGGGGATGACATCACCATCGTGACCTACATGTCCATGGTCGGACGGCTCGAGGCGCTCACGAAGGAGCTGGGGCAACGGGGTGTTACCTTCGACCTCATCGACCTGCGGTCGGTCGACCTGCCCGGCATCGATTACGAGACCATCGGCGCCTCGGTAAAAAAGACCGGCGTGATCGCCGTGGTGGAACAGGCCGCCGGCGCCCAGGGGATAGGAGAGCGGATCAACGCCCAGGTGACCGAACGGTTCTTCGACTACCTGGATGCCCCTCCGGGGAACCTTACCTCTCTGAATGTTCCCAACTCCGTGTCCCGGGTGCTCGAGGAGGCGGCTCTACTCGACGACGAGACGATCCTCGAGACCATCGAGAAGATGGCCAAGCGGCGGTGGAAGTGAGTGGTCAATATCCGAATCAGAGCCCGAGGATCTCCTTCAACTCGCCCCACGAGCCGATGACCATCACACCGTCGGGAACGTCGAATGCCGACTCCGGTCGATCCTGGATCGCAGAATTCGCCACCGAATGAGTCGTCGATTCCATTGAGGGCCGGTACCACACCGGAGTCAATCCGGCGGCCATCGCGCCCGTAACATCGAACTCGTAGGAATCGCCGACATACCAAGCATCCTGCGGTTCGAGGTCCAGCCGTCGAAGGGCGGCGAGGAATATTCTCGGATTTGGCTTCTTGATCCCGTAGTCCGCACTGGAGACGACAAACTCGAAATGCCGACGCATACCGTGACGCTCCAGATGCTCGGACAGCACCGCCGCACCGAAGAGATGATTGCTGATCACCGCCATCCGAATTCTATTGTTGTGGAACGTCTCGAGCAAGTCACATACCCCGTCGGTGGGCACCGAATCGTCGCCGTGAAAGTAGAGTCTCCGCTCGATCTCATCGACGGACATTCCGAATCGAAGCCCGTACTCGTCGGACAAAAGACGTATGAATGCTCGGGTGGTGAAC
>CAZAKE010000234.1:0-6382 GCA_964485495.1 uncultured Spirochaetales bacterium | reverse complement strand
GTTCTCCTCGATGCGGTAGTCCTCCGCCGTCTTCAAGTATCCTCGAATGGTCTCAGGTTCGCCGAGAATCTCGCTCAGGATGGGCGCCTCGCCGATGGCGCAGAACACCGTATCGGCCTCTACGAGGGTGCCGTCGTCGAGTATGACTCCTGCGGGAGTGATCTCCTTGGTGAAGCGGGGCCAGAAGATCTCGGCGCCGAGGGATTCGGCGTGGTCGATCTCCTTCTGAAACGCCGCCGGCTGCTGAATGTCGATGGCGGTCACCTTCTCCGCGCCGCAGGCGTATGCGCCGAATATCACGTCCATGCCCGAGTTCCCGGCACCGATGACGACGACTCTCTTGCCGATGTCGGGACGTGCACCGGAATTCACCGCCTTGAGGAAATCGAGATAGGGCTTGATCAGCTCTTTTCCCGGCCAGGGCGGGAGTTTTGGTTGGTATGCCCCTACTGCGAGTACCACATAGTCGTACTCCTTCCGCAGCCGATTGTAGAGTCCGGCATCCACGGAAGTATCGGTCTCAAACTCGATCCCTACCGATCTGATCCGCTCTATCTCGGCTTCGATGATACGAGTTTCGAGTCGTTCACGTGAGACGGCATGAACCAGTTTTCCACCGATTGTGTCGGATTGCTCATAGACCGTCACGCGGTGACCCCGGAGGCGCAGCATCCAGGCGGCGGTCAGGCCGGCCACTCCGGATCCCACTATGGCGATGCTCTTTTCGGTATCCTGGACGCTGAGGTCGACCTGTACGTCCGTCGATTTTCTGCCCAAACCCTTGATGTTGGCCGGCTTATCGATGACGCAGCGGGAACAGGCGTCCATGCAGAGGTTCGGACACACGCCGCCGCACACGGATCCGGGGAAGGGGGAGTATTCGAGCACGAGTTCGTAGGCCTCCTGGATGCGGCCTTCCCGGAGCAGGTTGAAGCGGGTCATGGAGGGAATACCGGATGGACAGTTTGCCTCGCAGGGTGCCATGTACGCGGCGTTAAGCCACTCCGGGAACCGGAGTCGGTCAACGTCGCGGTTAACAAGACTAACGATACGGAAGTCGTCCTCGTATATATCGCCGAAGATACCATCCGGTACCCAGTCGGCCGTGCGGAACTGCGCGATAGGCTTTCGGGGAACGGATTTGGTGCGCTCCTCGTAGCTCTTGGCCACGACCTTGTGCCAGGCACTCATGTCGGAGAGTTCGTCCAATAACTCGGTTCGGTCTATCTTCTGCAGGAACTCGGGGAGGCCTTTCAGGAGAAACTCGTGGTCCCGCTCGTGGAGTTTCTCGATGGTGACCGTCTCGGTGGCGATGTTCTGCGCTTTGCCGCGATAGTAGACTGTCCCTCCGACCATTCCGACACACGCCCGGTCTCCGAGTACCGAATCGAACTCCTCCGAGTCGACGCCGCAGACCACGCCGATCCCGCCGCCCATGAATTCGAAGCTGAAGGATCCGGTATTCTTGAGCACCCAAAACTCCGGGGCCTCATAGGCCGGATCATGTTTCATGAGCGATCCTGAACGGGTCCCGACACGGCCGCCGACGTAGATCTTGCCGTCCGCGGCGCAGTGCGCGGTGGTATCCCCTCCGTCACCCTTGACGATGATCTCCCCGCCGGCGCAGAGCCATCCGGCATCCGCCGGCGTCGATCCGTCTATCTCGATTACGGTGCCGTCTAAGGCCATCGATCCCGCCCGCTGCCCGGGGTTCTTCAGCTTGAAACGAAGGGGGATGAACTCATCTTCGCCGTCACTCTTCATCCAAAGAGGGCCGCCTAGATCGTGATGCCCCGAGGAGAGGATCTCGAACTCCGTCTCCCCGGAATCGAGGGCCTTGTAGATCTCTTGTAACACCTGCTGAGTGGAGAGCCTGTTGTGTCCTTCGACCGTTTTAATCGTATATGCCATCTGTGTACCTTTCCTTAGCATGCGTACTGGATGCCGAGTTTCTCGGCTACCGCCGCGTCTGTTGCTACGAGGGCGTCGGATCTGCCGACCGGCAATGAGCTGTTGCCGATGGGGGCCATGAGTTTCTTCATCTCCTTGTCGAACGCGAGTACGTAGTCGACGATGTTCTCCGCGGCCTTGTCGATATCGAGCCTACGCACCAGCTTCTTCTCCTGTGTCGTGATTCCGGCAGGGCAGAGGCCGGTGTTGCAGGCGTTGCAGCGACCCTCGTCGTTCCCTACGCAGCCCATGAGCTGCAAGAGGATCTTGCCGATGAATACTCCGTTGGCGCCGAGGGAGATGACCTTGAAGGCGTCCGCGGCGACATTCCCCGTCTGCCCGAATCCACCGGCCGCCCACAACGGAATATGCCCCTGCCGGCCTTGGGCAACGGCGGCCTGATAACAGTCGCGGATCTTGGAGACCACGGGATGTCCGGTATGGTCGAGGCTGATCTCGTTGGCGGCCCCGGTTCCACCCTGGATGCCGTCGATCAAGTATCCTCCGACGATGTGGTAGGGATCCCTGAGCAGGTTATTGTAGATGGAGACCGAGGAGCCGGTGGCCGACGTCTTGATGGCTACCGGCACCCGGAATTTGAATGCGGCGTTGAAGGAGAGGAACATCTTCTGTACCGATTCCTCGATGGAGTAGAGTCCCTGATGATTCGGTGGTGAGAGGAGGTCGGCCCGGGGTACTCCTCGGATCGCCTGTATGTGTGATGCCACCTTGGCGGCCATGAGCAGTCCGCCGTCCCCCGGCTTCGCTCCCTGTCCGATCTTGATGATAATGCCCGCCGGATCTTCTACCATGTCGGGCATCGCCTTGATAATCCTGTTCCAACCGAAGTGTCCGGATGCTATCTGCAAGATCATGTATTTCAGGTATTTGGATTTCAGGAGTCGCACCGGCATGCCGCCTTCACCGGAACACATGCGGATGGGGATGCCCTTTTCCTCGTTTAGATACGCGGCGGCCACACAGATCGCCTCCCACGCCCGGGTCGAGAGGGCGCCGATGGACATATCGCCGAAGACCAGCGGATAGATCCACCGTACCGGTGGTATACGGCCGTCCAGTTTCAGCCGTCCGGTGGCAGGATCGCGCGTGAACGGGATCTGGTCCGGCGGGAGTACCCGACCGAACGGGCTCAGCATGTCGAAGGTGTGTCGTTGTGCGTCCAGAGACGGGTCGGTCATCTGCGAGATGCGGCCGACCACGATGCTGTCCAAGGTCCGCTTGGAAGATCCCAGATTTTGGCGTCCGCCGCGCTTGGGCATGTTTCCGCCGGATCGGCGGATCAGGTTCCACCGGGAGTCCACGTTCCGGTAGGGATAGATAGCCCGGTTTGGGCAGACCTTTTCACACATGCCGCAGCCCACACAGGAGTGCTTGATATCGGTAACCTGCCGGATGACAGGAATCGCGTAGCGGTCCGGCTCGGTGGGATTCGGTGTGAGACCGGTAGATCGGATATATCCCCGGCCCTCGATGCCGACTTCGATGGCTCCGAAGGAGCACGCCGCCGTGCAGTTACCGCAGAGCCGGCATTTCTCCGGGTCCCACTGTATCTTCCAAGGCAGGTCGTTGGCGGTTATGTCGTTGATTTTCACTGTTTGCATCGGATCACCTCGAGGTCGTTGTTGATGATGACGGTTTCGCGTTCGTTGGGGTAGATATCCAGTTCATGATCACGGTCGGGCAGTACCTCGTTCAGTCCGCAAACCTCCGAGGTCACGATAACGGTATCGTCGTCCTTTCCAATGACAACCGGTCTGAGTTTCTTCGAATCGCATACGTTGAGCACGGTTCCGTCCGGCAATACTCCGATGATGGTGTTCGGACCGTTGATCTCAAGGTGCGGCAGGGCTTGGCGTACGGCGAGGAGCACGTCCGTATCCTCACGGTTTTCGATATCGTCGAAGGGGAGCGGGGTGATGACGTGCTTGTAATACTCGAGAGGCCATCCCAGCTGCCGGTGTATGTAGTGGAGTGTGTAGAGGAAGCATTGGGAGTCCGACTCGAATCCTAAGTATCCCGGATGCAGACTCTTCTGACACTCCTTGTTCTTCACGTAGAACGTATTCTCGCCGTTGGCGAGGGCCGTGTAGCCCTGCAGGAAGAACGGGTGCGCGGCGTAGCGAACGATCTCGTAGTTTGTATTCTGTCGACACTGTACCGTAATAATTTTCGCCGTGAACTTGGTATCGGCATCCCACAGATTGAAATAGGTGCCGATATCCTTGGGGTTGCCGATCTCCTTCAGCGTGAGCGTGTCCGGCCAGAAGGAGTATACGTATCCGGCGTCCTCGGCTTCCAAAGCCGCCCGGATGGCCAGCCGTGTCTGGGTGAGAACCTCCTCCTTCTCTTTCTGTGTAGCGTTCTTGAGATGGGGAGGCCAGTCGTAATTTTCGAAATGGTAGTGGGTCATCAGTTCGATGTCGAGACCCGGCTCTTCGTTCTTCATCGGGGACCAGTGAAAGCGTAAGGTAAAACCGAGACGGTCCATGTGCTCTTCCACGATCTTTATCCCCCGGTCGTTACAGGCATACGAGATGAGGGGATACTTCTTGTAATCTTCGAAGACGCCCCCGAGGTCCTGCATGACCATGGCGAACCCCGAGTTGTCATGGCCCTTCTGCTGTGATTGCATCAAGTAGAGTGCCTTTGACGGGTGCACATACTCGAAGCTCTTGATCGCTCCTATCCTGCACATAGCATATCTCCTACTCTCCTATATGATGTCGTTCTCTTCTTTGCCTTTCATGAGAAGCTGGATAAAATCGGCAACACAGGCCGGGACTATTGCATTACGCCGCTGGATAATTCCCAAGGGACGGACGAAATCCTCGCCGGATATCTCATATTCTCGCAGGGTGCCCTGAGTTACCTCTCTGCGTACCGTCGGTTCCGGGAGGATCGCGACTCCGGTGCCGGTCTCGACCGCCCGTTTGATAGATTCGATGTTGTCGAATTCCAGGACGATCGTCGGAGATACCTTCCTGGAACTTAGGAAACGATCGACCTCCCTTCGAATTTTGAGCCCCGAATCGAAGCCGATGTAATCGGCCATGTCGATGTGAGACAGCTCCATCGAATCGCCCTCCTTGTTCAGCTTCGTGTCGGGCGACATGACGATCATCATTCGTTCTCGACGCCAAGGTTTCACTTCCAGAGTGGGGTCTTTGTCGGGGAATGAGATGATACCGAGGTCGACATCCCCTCGGCGCACACTACGGTACACCTCGTCGGGATGCTGGTACTCCAGATTGACCTGGACCTTCGGATTTTCACCGGTATACCGTGTGATGAAGTGGTGCATACTCGATAGTCCGACGCTGTAGATGGCGGAGATCGAAACCCTGGAAATTTCCACCGTATCCCCGGTGGTGATCGAATTCTTCAACGATACATATCTGGAGATGATATCTACGAAGCGTTTGTAACAGATCCGTCCTTCCTGGGTCACATTCAACGGCCGCGTCGATCTGTCGATCAGCCTCGCATTGAATTCCTTCTCCACCTGTTGCACTGCTTGGCTGATTGTGGATTGGGTAACCCCGTTCGCCTCGGCGGCACGAGTGAAGTTCTTGAGACGCACGACGTCGCAAAAGAATTGTAGGGTTTCTATCTGCATTCCATTCTCGATCGGCCAAAACGGGCCTAAAAATTAAAATATTTAATGATTTAACTATCGATCAGTAATAATAATGGTATATGATTGCCTGCCCGCTGTCAAGAGAAATGAAGGAGAAAGTTGTCTTTGTTACTCAGAATAGCAGTTCTCATGAGAAATCAGAGAAATGTCCGTGCTTAGGGTATCCGGGTAGAACCGGGGGAGTAATCCCCCGGTTCTACCCGGAGGCTCAGGGTGCTGAGTATTGACAGGTGTGTTCAGTCATAGCAGAATGGCCACATGGAGCCAAGACCGAGACAGTATACCGAGAAGGAACTAAAGCAAATCATCGCGAAGGCGATTGAGATACAGAAGCGGGATACCGGGTTGTCCACGGAGGGGAATGGATATACTCTGCGGGATATCGAGGAGATGGCCGATGGGATCGGAATCGCTCCAAGTGTGCTCCGCAAGGCGCTGTCGGAGATAGAGTCTGAAGACGGCGGTTTCGGTATGAAATTCATGGGTACAGACCCGAATATCCACGCTACCGATGTCGTCCATCGTGAATTGTCCGAGAGTGAGTTACGAGAGGTGATGGCGGGGCTGCAGGCAATAGTCGGTAAGGTCGGCGCGGGCAACGCCCACGGCTCCACGCTGTCATGGATCACAATCGGCTCTGAAGTCAAGGAGCGGGGCTTCGCCACGGAGGTGAGTGCCAGGGTCAAGGACGGGCAGACCGTCATGACTGTCAGAGAACGGTTGGGGCAGGAGATCGGAAGAGCGTCGTGTAGGGAAAGAGTGTAGATCTCGGTG
>CAZAKE010000233.1:3643-6406 GCA_964485495.1 uncultured Spirochaetales bacterium | reverse complement strand
CATCATCCCCCTCACCGTATCAGCCGTAGCGATCTTGAAGCCCTCCCGCTCCAGTTCGAGGCGCAGCGTCTGAACCAACTCGCGGTTGTTCGCGGCCTTCACCTTTTTTGCACCGGCTGTGAGGAGAGGCGAATCCTCGAAACCCGTCCGCAGCAGGGAGGCCCCCATCCGGGCGCACTCCAGATGCTTCCCGAAGCCGCGGCTGCCCACGAACACCGCCCCCCATACCGAACCGGCCGGCAGCATCTCCACCAGAGCCGCGGCGAGGGAGGTCGAGAAGGGCATCCCCCATTTCGCATCGAAGATCAGGTTGAAGAAGTACGGCGGCTTCAGGACTCCCTCCTCGATCAAGGAGAGAGCTGTCGCCAGGTTGCCGGTGTCGAAGATCTCGAGACTCGGATGCACTCCGAGCTCAACCATGCGGGAGATCCAATACCTGATATCCGGCACCCGGTTGCGGTACACCTCGTCGCCGAAGTTCAGGGACCCCATGTTCAGCGAACCCGCTTCGACGTGCTCCGCCGCCAGGGGATTGGCCCGTTCCTCACGGGTGAGGTCAGAGAGGCCGCCGGTGGAGGCTTCGATCAGGATCTCCGGGGTCACCCGGCGGATTTCGTTGAGCGTCTCGGTAAATACCGAGGTGTCCGCCGTCAGCTTACCCTCCAAGGTCCGCGCATGGAGGTGCACCATGCAACCTCCCTCGTCCGCACATCTCCGCACGGCCTCGGCTGCAGCCTGCGGTTCCAACGGGTTGCCTTCGCCGATGCCCCAGCCGCCCACCGGCGCCACCGCGATCGCCACCGGCCGTCCCGTTCGATTGCCGTCGGGATGGGTGTTGCCGTTATCATCTTGGCTCTTCATCGCCCCTCCTCGATATGTTCCTTGCCCAGCTCAACGATGCTCCTGACGTGGTCGTCGCTGAGAGAATAGAAGGCCGACTTACCCTCCCGCCGGTATCGTCTTCCGGACCAGTTCGACAACCTCATCGTGAACGATCAGCGTCTTGCAGTCGGCCCTTCCCCTGCGATATTCATCCATGGTATCACTATCTTCCAGGTAATACACCGTTCGGTCAACACGATCTACATGACGAAATGAGAGTATATGCATAGTATAACGATTATCGGTATCGCCTTTGCACTCGGGATGGACGCGTTTGCCGCGTCGGTATCTCATGGCTGTTCCTGCGACGAGATACGACCCTCCACCGTGCTCCCCGTCGCCTTCTCGTTCGGACTCTTTCAGGCGGTCATGCCGCTGTTGGGCTGGTTGGTGGGAACGCGATTCGCCCTGTTCGTGCGCGCGTGGGATCACTGGGCGGCCTTCGGGTTGTTGGGCATCGTGGGTGGCAAGATGCTGATCGAGGGTGTCGGCAGCCTGCGGGGTGGAGCGTGTGAAGATCCGGCGGATGACTATGCCATGACCTTCCGTAGACTCATGGTGCTCTCCCTCGCGACCAGTATCGACGCCCTCGCCGTAGGCGTGACCTTCGCGTTTCTCGAGATGAACCCCATCGTCCCGGCGGTGACCATCGGCGGCATCACCTTTCTGGTCTCGGGCATCGGAGTGTGCGCTGGGGGGGCCTTGCGTCATCTATTGAGCGAGTGGGCCGAAATCGTCGGCGGCGTGGTATTGGTCGGTCTCGGGTTGAAGATCCTGATCGAACATCTCACCGGCGGGCCCTGAAGGGGCTTCCCTCATTGCAGGATGGACTAATCCGACTCCCCGTATACCGCGTATCTGTTTCTGCCGTTATCTTTGGCCCTATAGAGCGCCGAGTCGGCCTTGTCCACCAGGGACGGGGCCGCGGAGTCGTTGCCGGGAACGGCGGTTGCCACGCCCAGGCTGATGGTCACCGTCTCCGCCGCGTCGGAAGCTGCGTGCCGGATGCCGAGTTTTCGAACCTTCTCGAGGATGCAGGCGGCGATGGCCTTGGCGCCGTGGCTGTCCGTCTCGGGGAGTATCAGCGCGAACTCCTCTCCCCCGTATCGTGCGGTGAGGTCCGCCGGCCGATTCACGCAATCGGAGATCGCACCGGCCACGGCGCGCAGGCAATCATCGCCCGCAAGATGCCCATACGAATCGTTGAATGCCTTGAAGAAATCGATATCTCCCAGGACGATGGAGATGGGCCGCTCCGCCCGTCTCATCCTTTTCCACTCCGTATCGAGGTAATTGTCGAAGCAGCGTCTATTGGCGATTCCCGTCAGGCCGTCGGCAAGCACCAACCGCTCCAGTTCCGCGTTTGCGTGTTCGAGTTCGGCGGTACGCTGCGTTACCCGCCGCTCGAGGTCGTCCTTCCCCTCACGCAGCGACGCTTCCGTATCCTTTTGTCTCAGATACCAGAACGCGATCAGGAGTCCGCTTGCGGCGCCGAATACAATCGGTGTGATGAATCCTTCGATCTGCAATGAAACCTTCACCGCCAGCTTCTGAATCGTGGAAAATACGCTGAGGAGCAGTGCTCCGGATACGGCAAACAGGGGAAAAACGACGCTGCGTTTGGGATTAGGGCTTTTGGGGGTTCTCTCCGACGGAGCCATCATCCTCCTCCATTACAATCCGGCCCCGGTGTATGCAGATGAGCGGCCGGATTTCATTTGATTCTGAAATCACAATGCATAATGATATAAGTATCGGCCACAAACCGTGTAGGAGCAAGAATTGTTTCCATGTCCGGTAATTTGGAGAAAGAGCCGTTAATGCGAGTCGATGAACGACAAAACGATGCGGAGTTGCGTCGGCGGATCGAGGAGCTCGAGA
>CAZAKE010000233.1:0-3543 GCA_964485495.1 uncultured Spirochaetales bacterium | reverse complement strand
GTCGATGAACGACAAAACGATGCGGAGTTGCGTCGGCGGATCGAGGAGCTCGAGAAGAAACTCGATACTATCGAAACCGAGTACGATGCTCTCTTCGAGTACTCGATCCAAGGCGTCGCGATCTTCAGAGGGAAGCGATATCTCAAGGTAAACCGACGGTACGCGGAACTCTGTGGATACTGCGCGGTCTGCTCCTTCTGTACGGCGAGGAGAGCGCATCCAAACCTGTCCGGACGGCGTTTCGTGAGATGGAAGGCCGAATCGAGGCCATGTCGTTGGCGCACGAACAGCTCTATTCGGAAGACAGCCTTACCGATATCGATGTCTTCGGGTACGTTGATTCCCTGGTCCGTACGATCTTTGCCCGTCATCGTGCCGCCGAACGAGAGATTCGATTCCGGACCGAGATCGATGCCGGTACCGTGCTTATCGACATCGCCGTGCCCATGGGGCTGCTTCTGAACGAGTTGGTGTCGAATTCGCTGGTACACGGTTTCCCCGAATCATCGGATGCAGGTACAGACGGTGAGAGGGAGATACGGTTGGCGATCCGCAGATCCGAAGATGGAAGAATCTGTATCGAGTATTCAGATACCGGACGGGGCGTTCCCGAGGGCTTCGACTTTCGGTCCGTGACGACGATGGGGATTCGGAGTATAACCATGCTCGTGGAACATCAGCTGCAGGGAGTCGTGCGATTCTCCTCTCCTTCCGGCGTGCGCTGTGAGATAACATTTGACGACACGATTTATGAAGCGAGGGTATAACAATGGATAGACCGATACGGCTGCTGCTGGTGGAGGATGAGGCCTTCATCGCCCTCAGCATGGAGCTGCAGCTCAGAAAGGCGGGATTTCAGATCGGCAGCGCCGCGGCCACCGGCGAGGAGGCGTTGGAACGTATTCAGGAGGAACTGCCGGATATCGTGCTCATGGACATCCGGCTGGCCGGACCGATCGACGGCATCGAGACGGCCCGGCGGATCAAGGAGAGTGAAGGCATCCCGCTCATATTCCTCTCCGGATATGCTCATGACGAGAACGAAGACCTGGCCCGGGAACTCGATCCGCTCGGGTTCTTCACCAAACCGGTAGAGATGCACTCTCTCATCCGGTTGATACGGGAGAGCATGGGGATAGACACATAGAACGTACTGCGGGTTTTCCATTATCTATCTTTATTTTTCCCGAGACAATGTGAAGCTTGGAGCATACGGAATGAACTATGCGTTGAAAGATCTCATTATGCGGATTGATGCGTTTCTATGTGCCCCGCGGTCGTTTATTCGCGACCCTGTAGAGCGGTTGCAATCACGGTTATTATCTGTAGTGCTCTTGACCACCATCATCTTCGGTGGCCTGATGGTGGTTGCGGACGTGTCGTCGGTGTTTTCCAGAGTCCGGTCACTGGAACTCGATGACTGGGTATCCATGCTGTCTCTATTGGTGCTGGTACTGGCGTATCTGGTCAATAGATCCGGTCGTTCCGGCATCGCCGCGCACGGTACGATCCTCTTTATCCTGGTGGCTATATTCTTAGTCTCGATCCCGGAATCACCTGAGCACGCAGACGATATCGGGATGCTGTACTTTTTACCCATTCCGCTCCTGTTTTCGGGAATGCTCCTCTCGTTTCGCTCCTCCGTCGTGGTTGGGGCGTTGGTGATGGTGGGACTGGTCACTATGGATCTCTTCCATCCTTGGCTCGATCGTGACGCCGTGCCCGTTTACTCGCTTCTGATCATCGTCATCGCCATGTTGACTGCGCAGAAATACCGCGACACCATCGAGGAACGGCGAAACAAGGCGCTTACGCGAAGCGAACAGAGGTTCAGAACAATGGTAACGCATGCGCCACAAGGCGTCGTCCTCTATGATCCGGCAGATTCAGTAATACTTGAGATTAACAGTACGGCACAGGCGCTTTTTGGGATTACCTCCGAGCAGGTATTGAGAAAAAAATGGCATAGTCTGGTTGATGCAGGATCGACCGGTGTGAGAGACAACGATCGATCTGAGAGAATATCGATGTTCGTTCGCTCGCTCCGGGAGTGCACGATACAGGCGATGGAGGGGCAGAATCCGGTAATGGAGGTAGAGTTTACCACCGTTGGCGGTTCTTCGAAGACCTGTGAGGTCCGAATGACCGGTCTTCCCGGTGCATCTGGTACCTATGTGTTCGCCGGTTTCATAGACGTCACCGCACGTAAGGAAGCGGAAGCGCAGTTGCGGTATCTGGCTACACATGATGTGGTAACGGAGCTGCCGAATCGAACTCTTCTTTTCGATAGACTGAGAGCCGCTATCACCCGAGCACGACGTTCAAGTGGGAAGGTGGCGATTCTCTTCCTCGACCTCGACGATTTCAAGGCGGTGAATGACGGATTTGATCACCATTTTGGCGATCAACTGCTGAAGGCAGTTGGGGGCCGTCTCAGAGAGACCGTTCGGGCTAGTGATACCGTTGCGCGGTTCGGCGGAGACGAGTTTGTGTTGGTACTGGAATACGAGGGGGTGTCTACCAGGATTGTTACCGTGCTGCGTAAGATACTGGACCATCTTACAGCACCTATCCGCATAGAACGGGCCGAGATACTGGTGACGGCTTCGATAGGCGTGAGTGTGTTTCCGAGAGACGGAGAGAGCCCCGAAGTTCTCATGAAGAAGGCGGATACGGCGGTGTATCGGGCCAAACGGGAGGGGAAGAATATTTTTCAGTTCTATGAAAATGAGATGTCTCGTCAGGCCGGCGTTCGTATGGAATTCGCCGCCGAATTACGTCGGGCGATAGAACAGGATATGCTGCATTTAGAGTATCAACCACAAGTGCGTATTGCGGATGGGTCCGTTGTCGGGATGGAGGCACTCGCTAGGTGGAAGCATCCTGTGCGTGGGCTTGTCTCCCCCGGGGTATTCATCCCCGTGGCCGAGGAGACGGGGATGATCGCCGATCTTGGTGACTGGGCCCTGCTGAAGGCCTGCCGTGTTGCATGTACTCTTCAGTCGACCGACCGGCCTGTACGAATTTCGGTGAATGTATCCGGAATTCAGTTGCGGGAGAATCGTATTGTCGCCTCGACATCCCGAGTGTTGGAAGAGACCGGATTGGCTCCGGACCTGCTCGAGTTGGAGCTTACGGAGAATATCCTGTTTGGAGATCTTGGCGAAACCGTTCGTCTGCTGAACATGTTGAAGGAGCTCGGGGTGCGTCTCGCGGTGGACGATTTCGGATCCGGGTTTTCAACCCTGCGGCAACTCGCCAGGTTCCCCATCGATACGTTGAAACTGGACAAGTGTTTCGCCGATGGGATTGTAGAGTCGCCGCAGGACAATGCCGTCGTCGAGGGCGTGATCTCGATCGCGCGGAACCTGGGCATGGAAACTGTCGGCGAGGGAATCGAGAACGCGGATCAGGTGGAAAAGTATCGTCGGTATGGTTGCGATCTGATACAGGGCTTTTTCTACAGTCCGCCTGTTTCGGAAGAGATGTTCATGAGTTTGATACACAAAAATATCGAAAAAAAGTGAAAGATAGTTGTTTTCG
>CAZAKE010000232.1:0-6447 GCA_964485495.1 uncultured Spirochaetales bacterium | reverse complement strand
ATCGGCTTCTTCGAAAAATATCTTACCGTCTGGGTGATCGGCTGTATCGTGCTCGGGGTCCTCGTCGGCCGGTTTCTTCCCGCGGCCCCCGAATTTCTGAGCACGCTCGAATATGCGCAGGTCTCGCTTCCTGTTGCAATTCTCATCTGGCTCATGATCTATCCCATGATGCTCAAGGTTGATTTTGCGAGCATCATCCGCGCGACGAAGCAGCCGAAGGGGCTGACCGTTACGACGGTCACGAACTGGCTGATCAAGCCGTTCACGATGTTTGTAATCGCCTGGTTCTTCTTGAAGGTCGTTTTCAGACCGTGGATCGATCCGGTTCTGGGAACAGAGTACCTGGCAGGCGCGGTACTACTCGGCGCCGCTCCCTGCACCGCGATGGTCTTCGTCTGGAGCCACCTTTCCGACGGCGATCCGGCGTACACACTCGTCCAGGTCGCGGTGAACGATCTCATAATCCTGGTGGCGTTCACGCCGATAGTGGCGTTGCTACTCGGTATCAGCAATATCGGCATCCCCTGGGACACGCTTCTGCTGTCGGTAGGACTCTTCGTCGTGTTTCCGCTTGTCGCCGGGTGGGTTTCTCGTGTCCTCATCGTGAAGCGACGCGGCTTCGACTACTTCGAGAACGTCTTCATCGCAAAATTCAACGGCGTGACGACCGTCGGCCTGCTGTTGACCCTCATTATCCTGTTCTCCTTTCAGGGCGAGATCATCCTCGGTAACCCGCTGCACATTCTACTCATCGCGGTGCCGCTTGTGATCCAGACCTACTTCATCTACGCGATTGCGTACGGGTGGGGGTGGCTCTGGAGGCTGCCCCATCCGATCGCGGGACCCGGGGCGATGATCGGCGCGAGCAACTTCTTCGAGCTTGCGGTGGCGGTCGCCATCAGCCTCTTCGGGCTCACCTCCGGCGCGGCGCTCGCGACCGTCGTGGGCGTACTCGTCGAGGTACCGGTGATGCTGAGTCTCGTGAGGTTCACGAACCGGACGCGCGACGCATTCGAGGCTCGCGCCTCAGCGTAGAACGTCTCTATGTCGACGTTGGAGCTTCTGAAATCGCTCGCCGACGAGACGCGACTTCGCATCGTCAATCTCCTCGCAGAGGCAGACGAGTTGTGTGCGTGTGAGATCGAGGCAGTCCTCGAGATTAACCAGTCGAATGCGTCGCGTCATCTTACGCGTCTGCGTTCCGGAGGCATCGTCGAAGACGAGCGGCGTGGTCACTGGGTTCATTTCCAAATCTCCCCGGAACATCGCGACGAGAAGAGTCTCGTCGCGGCGGCGATCACCGCGGCGCGCAGCGAACTACCGGAGTTGATGCGCGATCTCGAACGCCTCGCGGCGTACCGCCGCGGTGGATACCACTGCGATCCGACTCGGGAGTAGGGGCGTCGGATCGCCTCGGCTACCGCACTTCCTGCATCGCCTCGGTTGCGCGTAACGATAGAAATGACTATTATTGAAACAATCGGTAGCGGCACCCTCGAGAACCTCGGCAGGGTGAGGAGTGGATCATGTCTGAGTATTCCCTGAAATTGTATATCACCGGAAAAACTGCGCGTTCCGATCGCGCTATTTCGAACCTCAACGAGATCTGTGAGAGCGAGCTGCGGAACCGGTACCGACTCGAGGTGATCGATGTGCTCGAATCTCCCGATCTTGCGGAGCAGGACAAGATCCTGGCGACTCCTACGCTGATCAAGGATCTGCCGCCGCCGATCCGCAGGATCATCGGCGACCTCTCCGACCGAAAGAAGGTGCTGCTGGGGTTGGACCGGCCGGTCGACACGCACGATCTCGCAGACGGTGATCTCGGAGGTGAAGAGAACGATGGATGACGACGGCGAGTATCCACAGGTGGCGGCACATTCATGGGCGTGAATAGATCCGACGACGCGCAGGAGGTCCGGCGTATCCTGATAGTGGATGACGAGGCGATGAACCGGGAACTCTATTCGGCGATCTTCCGGGAGGAGGGTTTCTTCGTCGACACCGCCGCGAACAGGGCCGAAGCCTACGAGTGTATCGGCCGACACCACCCGGACCTGATCCTGTTGGACATCCGGCTCGGAAATGAGTCGGGCCTCGATATCCTCAGGGAGATCAAGGAAGACGACGCCCTGCGGTTTATCTACGTGGTGATGGTGACGTCGCATCTCAAGACCTCCGACGACCAGGCCCGGGGGTTGGAGCTCGGAGCCGACGGCTATCTCACCAGGCCCATCGAACGGCGTGAGTTGGTCGCCAGGGTGAGCGCCTTCCTGCGGCACAAGGGCACTATCGACCGGCTGCGGAGGAGTGAGTCCCAATTCCGGAGGATCATCGAACGGAACCCCGACGCCATGCTGGTGGTGGATACGGACGGACATATCCGCTTCGCCAACCCCGCCTCCGAGGATGTGTTTCATCTCACCATGGATGACCTCCTGAGCAGGATATTCGGCTACCCCATCGTGAAGGGCGAGCATACGGAGATCAGCATCGTGCGTCGAGACGGTGGCGATTCCGTGGCCGAGATGCGTTCTATCGACATCGACTGGGAGGAGAAGCCGGCGCTTCTCGCCTCGGTCCGCGACATCTCGCACCTGAAGCGGACCGAGGAGCAGATTCGCAGAAATCTGCGGGAGAAGGAGGTGCTGATCCGGGAGCTGTATCACCGCACCAAGAACAACATGCAGGTGATCTCGGCCATGGTGCAGATGAAGAAGTACACCTTCGAGGACAAGGCCTATCAGGATGCCCTGCAAGACGTGACCGACAAGATCATGGCTATGGCGCTGGTACACCAGAAGCTCTACGAGTCCCAAGACCTCTCGTCGCTGAACCTCCACGATTATTTTACCGACCTGGTCGCGCTGATCCAACAGAGTATCATCTCGGAAACCGGCGGGATCATCCTGCGATACGAGGGCCGGGACCTTCCGGTCCTGATCGACACGGCGATTCCCCTGGGTCTCGTGTTGAATGAGACCGTCACCAACGCGGCCAAGCACGGGTTTCCCGGTACCCGGACCGGTGAGATCGCGGTGTCGCTGTCCCTGGACGACGACGATGCCCTGCGCCTCGTCATCGCGGACAACGGAATCGGTCTGCCCGAATCCTTTTCCGTCGAGAGCGACGCCCGACTCGGGCTTAAGACGGTTTTAGCACTGGTAGAGAAGCAACTGGACGGCAGAATAGAGATTAACGGGCACGACGGGGTTCGGTATGAAATTACGATCCCCGCGGAGATCTATCAGGCACGGGTATAGGCGGAACGGTAGGGAATCACTAACCGGACCTACTCCGCATGTAGATCGCCTTCCTCCGGAAAGGAAAACACGAACTCCGCGCCGTCGCGGTAGGCATACTCGATTCTTCCGTGTAGCTGCTCCGCCAGGGCAGATACCAGCTGCATCCCCAGGGTGTCGCTCCGCATCATGACACTCTCGTCTATCAATCCGGGCCCGTTGTCCTTTGTCCGGCTGATGATCAGCCCGTCCCGCTTCTCGAGACTCACCGCGATTCTCTGCTGTTCACGCTCCGGTCTTCCGTATTTGTACGCGTTCGAGACGAGTTCGTTCAGGATCAACCCGTAGATGATGGCGGTGTCCAGTCCGAGTCCCGACTCCTCCAGGTCGAGTTCGAGCAGCACCCTGGTCTCGGTATCGTAGATTCCACGGAGTGACTCGACCAACTCCTCGGTATACTTCCGGGCCTCGATTGACGACAAGTTTCCCGATTCGTAGAGGTGCTCGTGCACCAGGGCCATCGATGTGATTCGGGTCTCGACCTCCTCGAAGATGCGGTTGGTCTTTTCGTCGTCCATATCCGACCGCTGCAGGTTCAGCAGGCTGGAGATGATCTGCAGGTTGTTCTTTACCCGGTGGTGGATCTCCTGCAGGAGCACCTCCTTCTCGCCCAGGTGCCGGACCAGGCGATCACGAGTCTCCATGCTGTCACGCAGGAGGTCGCGGAAACGGCGAATCAGGCTTCCGCCGGTCTTTGCGAGTTCTCCCAACTCGTCTCCTGCGTGGGTCGCGGGTACGGGAATCTCTCCGTCGCGTATGTCTTCGCGGAGGATAGTGAGCATCGAGGCGTGTATGTTGAGGAGGGGTTTCAGGAACCAGAAGAAGAAACAGACCGTCAGTAGCGAGACGATCAACAGATTCCAGAATATGTTGAACAACATGGTTCTGCGATGGGTATCCTGGTACTCCCGATACAGTCGGACCGCATCCAGGTGAACGAACAGTGTTCCTACTCCCCGATTCTCTCCGATTTTCAGTTCCCTCTCGATACCTTCCTCACCCACATATCGGCGAAAGAGCGTCCCGATCTGATCTTCCATGGGATTTCCAGGAGCCGATTCTGTTCTTCTCGCAAGCGACTCGCCGAATTCGGTGACGATTTCGGCCGCATCGAAGTAGTTACTCCGGACAAGACTCTCTACCATCCTTGTAGCGAGAGCTCTGTCGATCTCGCAGGCCGCCTGGGCGGCCGGGATACTCATGAGTTCGAGAAACTGGTTCACCTCCGACTCGATTCGTTCGTCGAGTTGGTGGAGTCCCCGATAGAAGTGGTGCAGCGTACTGGTCGTGGTGGTGATGATGATTACGAAGAGGACGAGAAGTGTGAATTGAACCGTGAGTTTGTTCCAAAATTTCATCGAGTATATCTACGTACGATGGAGTCGATCGAGACGTCAACCTTCATATCGGCGACCACCTCATCGAACGCCGAAAAAGAAGGGTTCGAAAGACGATCTCTTCTCTCTTGGGGTATCGCGCCATGATGCACAAATAGCACATATAGAGTAAGTATATCCACAAAATTCCTAAAGTAAAGAGATTCGTGGAAATACGGCAAATGGATCAGGATGCCGGAGCGCCCCGAGGCCTTCGAGATTCCATACCGTTCACCGCATCAAGCGGCCGCTCACTTCGTCGAGAGGTTGAAGATTCCCGTCCAGTTCTCCGGCGGCGGTGATTCGAGGTAGGTCTTACATCTGTCGGCGAAGGTCTTGGACGGACCGTCCTCCGGAACAATTTCGAGGGCCCGGTCGAAGAGCCCCTTCGCATCGGTCCACTGCTTGGCTTCGAAGGCCTCGAGCCCCCGATCGAACACCTCCAGCACGCGTGCGAGGTCGTCGGGAAGGCGGGATTCCTCCTCGACCAGCTCGTAGAGCCGGACCGGCTCGCTGATACCCACGACTCGAACTCTGTCCAGCCGCCGGTAGGTGAACTCGTCTCCCGCCTCCTCGCGGGTCTGCTCGCTGATCAGGAGCCAGGTGCCGTACTGCTTGTTGACCCCCTCCAGCCTGGCGGCCAGGTTTACCGAGTTCCCCATGATGGTGTAGTCCATCTTCTGCAGGGTGCCCATGTTTCCCACAACCATCTCGCCCGTGTTGATCCCGATGCGGGTATACAGGGGCGTCGGACTCATGCCGCTGCCGGTGAGCTGGTCGTTCAGGGTCTGCTCGGCCCGTTTCATACGGACCGCCGCCAGACACGCCCGTCTCGGGTGATCATCGAATTTCACCGGTGCCCCGAAGAAGGAGATGATGGCATCGCCCTCGTACTTGTCGATGGTTCCCCGCAGCTCCAGGATGATGTCACTCATCTCCGTGAGATACATGTTGAGGACCCGGACCAAATCTGTCGGATCGAGCTGCTCGGAGATGGTGGAGAACCCCCGCACGTCGGTGAACAGGGCCGTGAGGTACTTCTTCTCACCGCCCAGATTGAGCTTGTCCGGATCGGTGAGGAGGTCGTTGATCACGTCGGCGGAGAGATAATGGGCGAACGCGTTCCTGATGTACGAACGCTCCTTGGCGGTGCGCACGAACTTGATGATCGACAACCCGAGGAAGGTCACGAAGACCGAGAGGAGTGGAGGGAGCATGTGTACGTAGATGCCGGTGAATACGAAGATGAGGATGACCGCGACCGCCAACGCCGCGACGATCCCCGATCCGATCAGCACCGACGGCAGGGCGTCCATCCTGCGGGTGAGAAGATAGACCGCCCCGGCGAGCAGAAACGCGGCGGCGATCGACCACAGCACCGGCAACTCGTCCAGATACCTGTCCTGGAGGATCATGTTTACCAGGGATGCGTGGGTTCCCACGTTTTCGTAATCCTTCTCGAAGGGGTTTACCCCCCGGTCGGTGGTGGAAGTGGCCGTGGCGCCGATGATCGCGAAGGATCCCTCGAGCGCATCGGCGAGGATCTCCCTGGTCTTCATGAAATCGTCATAGAGGGTGCGGAGGTTCTCGAACGAGGCCACCGTGTCGGAACGGATCTCACGGTAGTAGTTCTTTTCGTCGGCGGAAAACTCCTCGGAGGCCAGGATCTGGTCGATGATGTTCAGCACCGTATCTTCGGTGTCTCCGGTAAGAAACGATCCGGCCTGCGCGAAGGCGTACTCCCGCTCATCCCGGTATGCGGGATCGTA
>CAZAKE010000231.1:0-6488 GCA_964485495.1 uncultured Spirochaetales bacterium | reverse complement strand
AAGTCTTCATCCTCTCGATTTCTCCCGTCATTATAGAGAAATCCAGGACCGGATGAAAGCAGAGGAGTTATCCTGTGAAGGACCGTTCACATCATCGGGAAATCATCGTATTATGGTCATGATACTGTGAAACGAAGGACGGACCGGAGACACGACCACCGGATACACGGTCCGATGCAGGAGGACAAATGGAGATATCTCACCTCAGATTCACCTTCGAGAGAGTCACGTCCGCCGGCATCGGCGAGAGTGGAGGCGTCCTCGAATATATGAATGCCCAGGGCGAGAACAGCCTGCCCTTCGGTTTCTCTGTATACTATCCGTGACAGCCACCGCATACGGCGGCTATCCACCGTCGTACGCCGGGATTGCGCGGATCTTGTAGCTTTTTATGGAGTGAACGCCATGTCCGACACCGTATTGCAAACGTTTCCCTACGCCGAACGGATCGAACGACTCCGAGAGACCAAACTTCGGCATACCCGTGAGAAGCAGGAACTGATCGGATCCATGGACCACGACGACTGGGCATTGATCCTGCCGCCGGAAGACCGGCGCAAGGTAGTCGAGGCAGTCAGCACCTCCGGCATGCCGATCAAGGACTGCCTGCTGGACGGATACGAACCGGAGAGCAACCATCCGAACGGCGGATTCTTCGGAGCGGTCATGGCGGGTCGCAACTTCAGACGCCTCCTGGAGACCCATCCCCCCTACGTCGATCCGGACAGCTCCCTGGCAGGCGGCTACATGGTCAACTTCTCCTCCTACCGCAAGCCCCGCTGGAACCCCGATCTGACCTACGACCATCTGACACCGGCGCAGGAGCGGTACGGGCTCATCACCGGCATCGGCGGCTCGCAACACTTCTGCCAGGAGATGACCATCGGCTACGAATTGGGCTGGGGCGGACTGCTCGAGAAGATCCGAACCCACAGAGGCCTGCCGCCGAAAGCGCCGCTCCACCCCGCCTTCCGTTCACCAACCCCGGAGGAGCGCACGGAGTTCTATCAGGGGTTGGAGGACGTGGTGCTGGGAATGCAGGACTGGATCGGCAGAACGGCCGACCATGCCACCGCACTGGCGTCGAAGGAACCAGATCCGGTTCTGCGGAAGAACCTGGAAGAGGTTTCGACCATGAACGTCCGCCTGGTTTCCGAACCACCGCGCACCTTCAGGGAGGCCTGCCAGTGGACACTCTGGTATCTGATCTGCGCTCGCATGTACAACGGATCGGGAAGCCTGGGCAGACTCGACACCCTGCTGGAAAAGTTCTACCGGCGGGACACCGAAGCCGGGATTCTGGACGACGAGCAGGCGATCTTCCACCTCGCCTGTCTTCTGCTGAGAGATACGGCATATCTGCAACTCGGCGGCTACGAGCGTGACGGGACCGACTCGACCAACAGGGTCTCCTACCTCGTCCTCGAGGCAGCCCACCGGCTGAAAGTACCCGCCAACGTAGCCGTATCGGTGGGTGAGGGAATCGATCCCGGCCTGCTGCACCGGGGCGTAGCGATCATCATGGAAGACAGGCTGGGGATACCGAAATTCCTGGGCGCCGATCAGATGGTGCAAGGATTCGTACGCAACGGATACTCGAGGGAGCTGGCCTTCGAACGAGCCTACGCGGGCTGTCACTGGTACGGAATTCCCGGACGCGAATACACCATGATGGACATGGTGAAGATCAACTTCGGCAGGATCCTGGAGGTGGCGCTACGGGAGATGAACGATTCTACCCCGAGTACGGCGACTCTCTACGAGCTGTTCCTCACACACCTCAAACGAGCCGTTCACACAATTGCGGAGGGACTCGACTATCACTGCCGCAACATGTATCGAGTCTTCCCCGAACTCGTTCTTGACCTCCTCTGTCGCGGCCCGATAGAGCGGGGTCTGGATGCTTCCAGGGGAGGAGTGGACTACTACAACATGTGCCTCGACGGTGCCGCCCTCGCGACTGTCGCCGACTCCTTCGCCGCTCTGGAACAGCGGGTCGATAGGGAGCGAAAGTTACCGTGGAAGGCATTGATGAAACACCTGGATGACGACTGGGCAGGACAAGAGGGAGAGACCGCACGCAGGATGATGCAGGATATTCCCAGGTTCGGCTCGGGTGGCTCCCGGGCCGACGAGTGGGCCGTACGCATCGCAGGAGACTTCACCCGATTGGTGAAGGCGGGTCCGACACCCGGCGGTTTGACCATGATTCCCGGCATCTTTTCGTGGGCGAATACGGTGTCTATGGGGCGCGATCTCGGGGCTACTCCCAACGGGCGCCGTGCCGGGGAGCCGATATCACACGGCGCAAATCCCGATCCCGGATTCGGTACCGACGGGGCACCTACCGCCCTGGCGGTGGCGGTGGCGGCGGTCCAGCCTGGCTACGGCAACACGGCACCACTGCAACTCGATCTCTCACCGTCCCTGCAGGACGACGAACCGGAACTCGTAGCCGAACTGCTGAGGACGCACTTCACCCTGGGCGGTACGCAAATAAATCTGAATGTGGTCGACCGGGAAACCATCCTAGCGGCCGACCGGGAGCCTGAGAAGTATCCGGACCTCATCGTACGGGTCACCGGATTCAGCGCATACTTCGCGAGCCTCTCGCCGGAATTCCGTAAAATGGTGGTCGAACGGCTCGTGTCGTGACCATTCAGAGAAATAACGATTGAAAGGAGAAGGCACTATGGACCAGAGACTCGAAGACCTCGCCTGGCTGACAGACCAGGAGTTTCAAGGGATGTCGTTCAATTCGGCGTCACTCGTGGCTACGTTGCGAACGATCAGTCCCGAACAGGCTGCGTCCACCGACACCTACGAAGGGTTCTCCGTGTGGCGAATCGTACTCCACCTGGCGTACTGGAAGTACTTCATGGTCAAGATACTCGGTGGTAATGCCGGAGAGTTTCCCTATACCGAACGGAACTGGCCGGAGCCTCCGGACACCATCGACGACAGGACCTGGGAGGAAACGATTGAATACCTCGAGGAGATCCACGTCAAATATATCGCGACATTGGATAACCTGGATCCGTCGAAACTCGACGAGGAGTACACTCCCTACGAGACCCCGTACTGGAAACTCATCACCTGGATGGCGAGCCACGACCTGTTCCACGGAGCCCAGATACGCAACATGGGAGTTCCGGGCATGAAGAGAGAGTCGGCCGAAGAGGTGTATCAGGGTAAATAGTGATCCGAAAATTGTGGAATTCACCGGTATGAGTCCTTCCTGGTGTGTTTTTCACCGGGAAAGACGAATTAGTAACACTATAGATGCTCTCGGTGTGTTCGTAGATCCATAGGAGAAGAAATCCCGGAGCGAGGGTTCCCACGAAAAAGACGGCGAAGTTGGTGCCGTACTGTCCAACCCCGGAGATGTAGAAGAGCGGCAGGTGCCACACGGCTCAGATCACCCCGACGCCCAGACCCGTCACCAGTGGGTTGTACCGCTTTCGCACCACAGGTACCATCACGCCGGAGCATGCGAACCTCGCGAGAGACCACCAGCACACCCACGTAATCAGGAAGGTAGTGAGGAGAAATACACTCAACCGCCGTGTATTCACAATACCTCCCGCAGCCCTGAGACCAGGAAATGTACGCCGATGAAGATCCACAAGATCCGGGAGATTACGAGCCTGCCGATCGTAATCTACATATCCCGATAGTTGGCCTTGATATCTTCGTAAAAGAGGGAGACCGCGGTCTGGACCCTCGGGATGACCCACAGGCCGGCGATTCCCAGGGTCAGGCCCACCAGGATGAACCACGGCAGGTAGCTCACGTAGAGGATGAACAACTTACTCTTACTCCCCTGCATCATGATCTTGCTCTTGGTGATGGCATCCAGGGCCGAGATGCCGGGTTTGTCGTTCATGATGAAGTAGGTCAGGCTGTAACTGATCGCCGCGATGATGCCGGGAACGATCAGTAACAGCGACCACAGGGCCACGAAAACGGACATGAAGATATACGCCAGAAACGATTCAAGGAAATGGTTGATACCCTTGAACAACACCTCCATGTCCGGATCTTCACGACGTGCAATTTTCATGAAGAAAGCCGTATAGCCCAGGGTCAACGGACCCATAATCAGCCATGAGACCACCGAAGATACTCCCGAGATGAGCATATAGATGACCACGACGACCATCGGACCGCCGTAGTTTCCATCAAGGATCGCGTTGGCCCGTCGTTTTATCTCGTCATTGGGCGTGAGCCGTGTAATGTCTGTTGCCATCTTCTCCTCCAGCTGTTTCCGAATCGTTTTCGGCAGTGTAGGGGGAAATACGGTATCGAGGCAATACGATGGTTGAGCTTTGGGGATGTGGTTAATCGAATTAACGCTTTATTAACATCAGATTCAACCCAAAATCAGGTATAATGATTCGATTTTGTTACCTGATGTTGGTGTCGCGGGTTTTCAAAATCTCTACTGGTTGTGAAGTCTGAAAAAAACTCTGATGTGGTCCTCTTTGGCGGTGTTGTACTGATAGATATACCGGAATTCAAGCGCCGTTTCCCTTTGTTGAAGGTTCCAGTCAGGGTCCTGGCAGCACAGCCGGATCACCGGGATTGGGAAGCAATCAAGGGTTGGGCACTGGAGCTCAAACCAATATTACTTGCGGAGGAGCTATGAAATCCAGCAGTTCAAAGATTCTTGGCATTGCCTTCCTCTTTCAATTCATCACATCCTTCAGTAGCGGTGTGTTTCTTAAACCCACCTGGTTCGTTCCGGATGACATCAGCGCAACCCTGCTCAGGATAGCAGCCCATCCTGCGTGGCTACGGACCAGCATTTTTCTGGACATGCTTACCGCCCTGGGCGTTATCTTCCTGGGAGTGGTTCTCTTTGTCAGTCTGAAAAAGCATAATGAAAAGCTTGCTCTGACCGCTCTGGGCTTTTATATCCTGGAGGCTGCCTTGTTGGCTGCAAGCCGTTCGAACTGCTTTACGCTTCTGAGCTTCAGCCAGGCCTATTCAAATGGACAACCTGCCGATCTGCTTGTCCTGGGTCAGGCTGCGTATGACGCTATGGAGTTTGTCGGTGGAACATTGCATATGTTGGTCTTTTGCGTTGGTGCGCTCCTATTTTACACGCTCCTTGTGCAAACCCGGTTGGTACCGCGCTGGCTGTCGCTCTGGGGTCTGATAACCACCGTACCCATGCTGGTCGGAACTGTCGCGCAGATCTTTGGCTACAGTATTCCTTTTATTCTGTATGTCCCCTATGTGCCTTTTGAACTGTTCATTGGTGGATGGATTCTAGTCAGGGGTATTCCGGATCCACAGCCCTCGACGTGACAGGAGGAGATAAAAAATGAATGAAACATTCATTCACCTGCCAGGAAAAGCTGGATACTCCCGGAACGGCCTGCCTTACAATCGGGCGGGACATGGCCCCCTCCCGTTAGTCATTTTCCCCGGATTGAGCTTCGAGAACAAGCCGCAATTCGGGACCCTGTTTCTGTACGGCTTCCTGGAAAAGCACTACACCCTGTTCGGTGTGCAGAGAAAGCCGGGTCTGCCACAGGGCCACACCATGAAGGACATGGCCGATGATTACGCGGTGATGATCCGGGAAGAGTTCGGCCAGGCGGTAGATATTCTTGGCATTTCCACCGGCGGCTCCATCGCCTTGCACTTTGCAGCCGACCACCCCGAACTGGTGCGGCGTCTGGTTATCCATTCCAGCGCGCACACCTTGGGAGATAAAGCAAAGAAGCTGCAACTGGAAGTGGCACGGCTAGCTCAGAAGGGGCAATGGATGGAGGCCTGGGCCAGACTGGTGAGTACGATATACCCGCAGTCGGGCATCGGGAAATGGCTCAGTCAGCCACTGGTCGCCCTTAGCTCGTGGCTGCTGGCCTTGAAGCCCCCCTGTGATCCCAGTGATCTGGTTGTAACTGTAGAGGCAGAAGACCGGCATGCCTTCAAGGATCGTCTGCCGGAGATCTCCGCACCCACACTGATAGCCGCCGGGATGGACGACTTCTTCTACACAGCCGCTTTGTTCCGCGAGACTGCAGCGGGCATTCCGGATGCCAGACTCTGCCTGTACCCCAAGATGGGGCACCCAGCCGGTGGCAAACTGTTCCACCGGGATGTTCTGGCTTTCCTGCGGGATGAATAGTGAAGGAAGGTGTCAAGTTCGATGACGGATCAGCTGGACAGTTTATATGGTTTGCAGAATAAACATTCACCGGACGGCAGCCAATGAAGGTACTTGCACTGGTTGGTAGTCAACGCAAGAATGGCAACACCGCCCGCATTGTGCGTATGGTCGAGCAGCGGATGCAGGCTCTTGCGGCTGACAAAAAAGTTTCGATCGAGTTCGAGACCCTCTTCCTGTCGGACTGTGATATCCGACCCTGCCGGGGACGGTTGTTTACCGATTTTTTATCTGAGGAGATCATCATATGACACAAGTGGAGAAACCAGGCACACTGTACCGACTGGGTGGGGTGTCCGTGCTCTTG
>CAZAKE010000230.1:0-6495 GCA_964485495.1 uncultured Spirochaetales bacterium | reverse complement strand
AGAAATGTGGCACATTCGAAATATGGCGGTAGCCATATTTCGAATTGCTGAGCCGAATTGGCAATATTTCACCGCATGGAGTATCATGTACGATATCCGATACTACGATATCCTATAAAGAGCAAAAGCGAGGTGCCTATGGACTGGGAAATCACGCCGACGGCCATCACCATCGAGCAGGGGGGGCCGGCACCGGGCTGCGTGGTAGTGGGACTCTTCATCATCGGCGCATCGATCCTCGCCTTCGGCACGGCCGTGTACATGGAGATGATCGACATTCCGCTGGAGAACACCCTGCCGATAGTGGTATTCAGCGGCGGCTTCGGCCTCTTCTGGTGGCTGGCGATCCCCGGTTCCCGCCGTAACACCCTCCACACCGTGGTCACCATCGACACCTTCAACAACATGGTCAGATACCATGACGACACGGGTCGGTCGAAGAGAGCCTCTCGCGGAACTTCGACTCCCGCGGCCTCTGTTGCCACCGATCCCGACGAGATCGTCATCCCCTTCGCCGACCTGGAGGCCCTGGTCGTCCACGAGACGGTGACCAAACATACCACGTCCACATCGAGTAACTCGGGTCGTCCGAGTTCCACCCGTACGACCTATACCTACGACTATCGCGTGTACCTAGTAAAGAAGGACGGGTCGATCTTCTGGCTGTACACCTTCAGGCACAAGAAGGACGCCGTGGAGCACCTGAAGGTCCTGCTCGAACGGGTTGCCGTCTCCTGCATCGACGAAGCCAAGGCGGGGCTGGCCCGGACGGTTCAGAACCCGTACAGAGCGGTCTCACGCCAAATTCAACCGGTCGGAACCTCGCCGTCTGTAGAAATATCCGAGAAAGACGGCGAACAGAGGATCATCCTGCGGAAGTCCCGCTCCGGCGTCCGCACATTTTTCGCCTATATTCTCCTCATCGGGATCTTCATCGGCGTCCCGGTGTGGTTCTACGTGGCAAATCAGCCGGAGATCCCCGGATGGTTTTTGATAATCCCGGCCGTGCCGGCCCTGGGGATGCTGGTCGGCATGGTCGTGTTAGGAAGAAAGTACATTATACTCTGTGGACGGGATGAGTTGACGGTCTCCGTCCGGTTCTGGTTTCCGCTGCTGCAGATCCTGCTGGGGAGGACGGTGCGAATTCCGGCGAGTGCCATGCGGGGGGTGCGGGTCAACCGGTACGAGGGCACCGAGTTCCACCTGGAACTGATTGTCGACAAGGAGGTAAAACTCCCGAGGCTCACCGGCTTATCGTTCAACACCGGTGCCATCCGTATGCTACCGCGTTCGTGCATCCCCGACGAGAGCCGCCACATCGGACTCTGGTCGGTATTCCCAACCGGCCGCGGGAACAAGGGGCCCCAGGTTTCCGACCTCTACGCCATAGAAGGGATCCTCCAAACCAAGTATACTCTCGAAAATGATACATGAAGGAGTAGCACCATGCCGGTAACAGTCTATCCACGAGGAACCACCATCTATAAACCCGAGAAATCATACGGCGGATACACCATGTTCCCCTACGGGGTGGAGGACGGGCCCGGCGTGATCCTGATCGATCCCAACGGCCGAATCGCCCACCAGTGGAAGACCACCGCCGGATCCCAACGGGCACGGCTCTTGGAGAACGGCCACCTGCTCTCTCTCAAGAGCGGCAAGGAGGGCGGCGGCCAGGAGTACGACTGGGAGGGTACCCTGATCTGGGATTGCCCCATGCCCCGGGCCCATCACGATATCTTCCGGAAGGAGGACGGCAACACCCTGCTCCTGGTCTCCGAAGATACCCCGGATGAGATTCGGAACAGGGCGAGTGACCCACGCAGGCACGAGTATATGCATTCGGACAGAGTGGTGGAGGTCAATCCGGACAACGAGATCGTGTGGGAGTGTCACCTCCACGCGATGCTAGACATCGAGCGCTGCAATCCCATCCCGGCGAACCAGGAGTGGTGGGCCGGACCGAACAACAACACCGTAGCGGACTGGACCCACAGCAACACGGTGCAGGCGCTGCCGGAGAACCGCTGGTATGACTCCGGGGACGACCGCTTCAAGCCGGGCAATGTCCTCATCAGCATGCGGCAGACCGACACCATCGCCGTAATCGACCGGGAGACCAAGAAGATCGTCTGGGAGTACACCGGCGACTACAAGGGCGGCATGTCCGGCCAGCACGACTCCCACATGATCGAGAAGGGAATTCCCGGCGAAGGCAACATCATCGTGTACGATAACGGCGCATCACCCTACAAGGACCTAGCCCATGCGGGATGTTCATTTGTCCTGGAGATCGATCCACCGGCAAAGAAGGTGGTGTGGGTGTATGACGACCGGGAGTTCTTCCATAGCAACTTCACCTCCGCGGTGCAGCGGCTGGCCAACGGCAACACCCTGATCACCGAGGCCTGGCACGGCCGCATCTTCGAGGTTACCCCTGAAAAGGAGACGGTGTGGGAGTATGTGGTCCCGAAGGGGCGGGCCAATAGGTCCTACCGGTACGGCTACGATCACTGCCCGCAGCTCGAGGCGATGGAACGGCCCGAAGAAGTACCGGTGATCCCCGAGAATCTGCCGGAGCCGCTGGCCTTCAGCCGATAGACTCCGGCTCGGAGTGCCAACCGGAAGTCACGGAAGCCGACTTGGGGGCCGGAAACACGATTGAGACGACGGCACCGTAATCGTCGATCCGATACCCGTGGGCCGACAGGACCGAATAGACGATACGCTTGCCCAGCATGTGTCGGTCCTCGAACACCGCCAGGGCGATCTCCGATCCCCCCGCCCCATCAGTGAGGAAAACAGGCAGGCTCTCCCGCACGAGCTCCTCGCAGATCTTGCCACTCATGTACACCTGAGAAAGGCTCATCCGCCCATCGGCCCAACCGTCTCCGATCTGCTCGAAAGCGGGGACGATGAGGTTCTCTATCCTATTCAGAGGATCGGCGGCGTCATGGTCGAGAAATATGCGGCGTGCTTGAATACGGTCGTAATCGACGAGAGCTCTATGGAATGACTCAGGCCTCGATTCGGCGTTGGAACCGACAGTCGAACTCATTCGCATAGTGTAACAGAAAAGAGGGGTTGCTTGTACTACCTGCCGCGTTCACTACCGCCGGTGTTCACGAACATCGGACAAAACGGGATTCTCCGGATACATCGCAACCGTCTGAGCAGGACGAGTCGTGCCGGAGGACGCACCAGGCCGATCCTTCCAAAGAAACCCGTTATCAGATAGTATGGCCGGAAATCAAGCACAGTACAGGCGACACCGCCGAGTCATTTACCAACAGAGGAACACGATGCCGATACGAATATTTACACAGGGAACGCCGGAGGGCGACGATGGAATCCGACGACTCCTCCAAACGTTGAGAGGCGCAGGCCTGGTCTCCTCCGATACCACCGGAAATATCGACGTCTCGACCGTTGTGCGGGAGATCCTGGAGGAGGTTCGCAGCGGCGGTGACGAGGCCGTCTGCCGGTTGACCTCCCGGCTGGATCGGGCGGTGATCACCCCGGAGACGCTGCGTGTTCCGGCCGCAGCGCTGAAGGCCGCCCGGCGTTCGGCCGATCGGGACTCTCTGGCCCTCATGCGGAGGGCGGCCGAAAACGTCAGGGAATACCAGGAGAGCATCCGGGTGCAGGACCCGCCGCCGCTGCGGCGGGGCGGCCGGATGCTGGCGGCCAGATACACCCCCATCGAGCGGGTGGGGGTGTATGTCCCCGGGGGAAAGGCGTTCTATCCCTCCACAGTGATCATGACCGTTGTTCCGGCCCAGGCCGCCGGAGTAAAGTCGATCGCCGTGGCCTCCCCGCCCACCGGCGGTGTAATCGGAACCCAGGTGCTGGCGCTGTTGGCCGAACTCGGAATCGATGAGGTGTACAACATGGGAGGCGCGGTGGCCATGGCCGCCCTGGCATACGGCACCGAGACGGTGCCGCGTGTATCTAAGATCGTAGGCCCGGGAAACGCCTTCGTGGCCGAAGCCAAACGCAGGCTCTTCGGCACGGTGGGAATCGACTCAATCGCCGGTCCCAGCGAGGTCTTCATCGTGGCGGACTCGACGGCCGACCCTGAGCTGCTCGCGGCGGACCTGCTCGCTCAGGCGGAGCATGATCCCGGTTCCGCCGTCCTGGCCACGCCGGATGGGTCGCTGGCGGAAGCGGTCCGGACCGCGGCAGAAAACCAGGTGCGTTCCTTGTCCAGGGAGGATGCTCTCAGGCCGGCGCTGGACGCCTATTCGGCGATCATTGTCACTCCGGACCTCGAGGCGGCGTGCACGCTGGCGAACGAGTTCGCCCCGGAGCACCTGCAGATCATCACCGCAGACGACGACCGGTGCCTCGAGCGTATCAACAACTTCGGCGCCGTGTTCCTGGGACCGGACTCTCCCGTTCCCCTGGGGGACTACTACGCCGGCCCCTCCCACGTGCTTCCCACCGGCGGCACCGCCCGGTTTTTTGGGCCGTTGAGCTGCAACGACTTTCTCAAATCATCCAGCATCATCAGGTATGACAGGAGTGGGATTCGGGAGGACGCCGCGGACGTCGCGGCGTTCGCCGAGTCGGAGGGACTGACCGCGCATGCCAGGGCTGCGATGATTCGTCTGGAGAAGGAATAGTCCGATTCCGTCAGTCCGATTCGCCTACATATACGAAGAAGGGCGAACAGTGTCCGTATCCCCGATTGTCTGAGCCGTAGGCGGTATCCACCTCCACAGTCGGGACATACCAGTGGGGGCCGGGGGCAGGAGCGGCGTCGACCAGTTCCACATCGACGCTTTTCGTACCAATATCCTGCCACACAAGCTGCTCCCCATCCCGGATCAAACAAGCTCTGCGTATGCTACGGCCGCAGGAGGCTGAAAGACCCACCCTCACACCGGCTTCTCTCGATACGGTGACGGCGCTCCCGGCGGGATGACCGTCCAGAAATGCCGACATGGCTATCTTCGAGTCGGACATGGCGATAGTATGCCGGTTCACGACGGCCTCCCACACTCCCTCCGGCGTAATCTCCTTGACCCAGAAACCGGTCAGGCAGAAGCGGTTCGGACCGTTCGCCCGGAAGTGGTCACTGCCCCCGACGAGTCCGATCTTCACGCCCCGATCCAGAAATTGGTTGGGAAAGAGAGGGAAACGGCCTTCCGGCCGAATGAGCGCGTTTATCCTGCCCTGCATGGCCTCCATGGCAGGTTCCAACCTCGGCTCGTATGTCTGGAGGAGTTCGTCATCATCCATCAGCCGGCCGTGGAAATGCCGCAATGCAATCACCGAACCGATCGGAAGCTCCTCCATGACCTGGGAATACGCCTTGAGCCGGTCGTGTCCCTCAGGGCCTCCATCCACAAAACATCTCAGGGCGTCATACACATGTCTTTCATGGGCGTACCAGTTGGTGTGACGCCCCGGCAGGGATCCGGGCTCGGTGCCAAACAACACGACGCAGCCCTGATCGGCGAGAATCTCCAGCCTATCCGCCAGCCAGGTATTCTCCGGTCCGCTCATCATCATCGAGTGATCCAGGAAGGTAAACACGCGACAGCCCAGTACGTCCCGGCAGTACCGGAAGATCTCATCCGGGCAGCCGTCCATGGCGCTGACACACTTGGAGTAGTTGGTGTGTGAATGGAGGTCTCCCCAGACGAGGGTCCGGCCGTCATACCCCTTCACACGCGCCGAAGGTTCCGGTGCGATATCGGTGTAGCTCCGAGGTATGAAGTATGTGTCCCGGTGCTCCTCCTCTATGGTACACGCATCGAGAGAGAACGATCTCTGCGCCTCGAATATCTCGACCCGGTGGGAGTAGAAGCGGCTGTACCGTCCGTCGTTTTCGGCACACGGCAATGCCCACATCCGCGCCGTACCTGGAGAGATAGAATTTTCCGACGGGACGAAACCGTAGCCGGTATCCGGCGTGGTCAGGTGCTCGGATATTCGTACCGGAGCGCTCCAACCGTCGGCCGTGAGTTCCGTCCAGAACACGTCCCAGCCTGATGTCTTGAACCCGTAGTGGCGAAACTGTCTGAAGGCGACCACGGGCCGATCTCCCTCCAGGTAGACACGCGGACGAATCGGCGGCAGGTTCTCGGTGCTCCAGTAGTTGAACGCCCTACGTTCGACGGGCAACCGCCCATCGACTCCCGAAATATCCGCGAGTTCCTCGGCCTGATCGAACCGCCAGACCTTTAGGTCCCGATGCAACCCGAGCCGGTCGTCGGTTCCGAAGGAGTTGCAGCACTCGGCGACGACATACACTCCGCCGCTGCCGTCGGCGGCAATGTCCGCGTTGAAGGTGTATGGTTCACTGCCGCGGATTTCCTCGGATCCTTCGGCGACGAGTTTCAGTTCTCTGCCGGCGTTGCCACCTTCCGCTATACCGAACGATTCGAGTTTCAGGACAACATCGTTCGGCCCCGGATTCTCCACAAGGAGATAGAGCCGATCCTCGCTCGCCGCCAGGTGTGGATTCCTACCCTCGCATCTGTAGAT
>CAZAKE010000229.1:0-6499 GCA_964485495.1 uncultured Spirochaetales bacterium | reverse complement strand
AACTCGCCGAGTATCATCTTCATCGACGAGCTGGATTCTATCGGCCGTCACCGAGGGGCAGGACTCGGGGGAGGCCACGACGAGCGGGAGCAGACGCTGAATCAGCTCCTCTCCGAACTCGACGGATTCGATTCCTCCAAGTCTGTCATCGTCATGGCGGCTACCAACCGGCCGGATATCCTGGATCCCGCGCTACTCAGACCCGGCCGGTTCGATCGGCGGGTGACGGTAGACTTACCGGTTCTTCAGGAACGGACCGAAATTCTGAAGATCCACGCCCGGGGCAAGCCTGTCGACGGGGGGATCGACTTCGTGGAGATCGCCCGCGGGACACCCGGATTCAGCGGTGCCGATCTGAAGAACCTTCTGAATGAGAGCGCGCTGGTGGCGGCGCGCAAGGCCACCGCCGCGGAGAACGGGTCGGAGGCACGGAATGAAGGGAGTAACGAGGGTAGTAGTGATATCGATAGTAGTGATAGAAGCGGCGCCGCGGAAAAAACTCGCAACCGCAACTCCTCCTCAGGCATAGATCCGGGCCGTACTCCGACAGACCTCGGAAACGAGCATGCGAGCAAGGCGAAAATCTCGAAGGCTGATGTCGACGAGGCCCGTGACAAGATCATCATGGGGCTCCGTCGTGACGGAGTCAGTCTGACCGACAGGGAGCGAGATCTGCTCGCGTATCACGAGAGCGGACACGCCCTCCTGGCGGCGGTGCTACCCAATACCGATCCGTTGTATAAAGTGTCCGTGATTCCGAGGTCCGGTAGTCTGGGGGTTACGATGCAGCTGCCGGAGCGGGACAAGTTTCTGTTCGAACGGGAGTTCCTATTCGATCGATTGGCGGTTCTATTGGGAGGGCGAGCGGCCGAAGAGATCGCCATGGACACCGCCACGAGCGGAGCGGAAAACGATATGGAAGAAGCCACAAAACTGGCTAGGCAGATGGTGGAACGGTGGGGCATGAGTGACCGGTTCGGGCCTATCACATACGGACGCGCCAGAGGCAACATCTTCCTCGGTGAGGAGCTGGCTAGAGGCAGAGAGTACAGCGAGAAGATCGCCGCCGACATCGATCACGAGATAGGCATAATCCTGGAATCCGCCTACGACCGGGCGCGGAAGGCCATCAACGAGCGGAAGGAACAATTTGACAGATTAGCCGCGGAATTGCGTGATACGGAGGAGCTGTCCGGAGCTCGGGTACTCGATATTTTAGGATTGAGTGAGGAGGAGGCCAAAGGGCACGACTCAGATACCCCGGAGAACGACGGGTAGAATGCCGGGTTATTTCGAGATCTCCTGCAGTTGTTCGATCTCCTCCTTGCTGAGGTCTACGTCTATTTCGGAAGATGACCAGCTGATGCCGGTGATGCGGCCGATCTCAACATAGTGCTTCTTCGACGGCAGCAACCGGATTTTATCGATCACGAAACCGATCATTTTCCATGTTCCCTCCTCGACGAGGAAATCGGCGATGTGGCCGTCTATTCCGTCCTTCGCTCGGATACGGTATCCTTTCACCTCGCGATAACTGCGCAGGTGTGATTCGTCGCGATTCTCCGATGCGAGCATCTCTTTTTCCTCTTCGGGTGACATGTGTCCGGCGAGTAGTTTCGGGTCAACGTACCCCCCCCACAGGTTGTTTCCCATCCAGTAGAGGCTGTAGTCGTAGTGCCGAACCAGGGCTTCCTCCATCCTTCTGGAAACAGGTTCATGTGTGTCGATGTCGGGGCTCTTGTCGATCGCCTCCGTATTTACGTAGAGTCGGATTCGTTCGTCTTCATAATCGACCGATTCGATCAGTATCGGGGAGATCAGGACCTGATCGGGTTTGAGCTTGGAGCCCCTGTTTACCGACAGATACCGGATTACCCAGCGCTCGTCGTCGAAGAAACACGACTCTACCGTGCCGATACGGTCGTCTGTGGCATACACGTCCATACCCAAATATCCATTCAAACTCCTATTCATATCGAACCTCCTTGAGTTTTCGTACCTCTCAGTTATATAAATGCAAAAATCGTGCCAAGAGGAGAGGCCAACGGCGATGATATCTTTCGGAGATCGAGGATGGAGATGCGGGAGATATGGAGATACTGTCGCGGACGGGAGCGAAATCCGGAGGGCTACTCTCTTGTTTCTTCGGAGTCGTCCATCCTGTCGAGTTTGTTGTAGAGGGCCTTGCGGCTGATTCCGAGGATTTCGGCGGCTTCTTTCTTGTTTCCGTCCGTGGATTTCAATGTCTCGCAGATCACCGTCTGTTCGACCTCCTCGAGGGAGGACCCGACCTCGATTGAGACGCTATCTTCGACCGCGCCGATTTTGGCGATCTCCTCGGGGAGTACGTTTGGATTGATCTCTCCGCAATCATCGAGGATGACCATGCGCATGATCGCATTTTCGAGTTCGCGCACATTGCCGGGCCAGGGGTAGTGCCGAAGCTTCTCGACGGTACCCGGATGCAAAGAACTGGGCTTTTTCTTGAATTCGCGGCAATAGTGGGAACAAAAGTACTCTGCGAGAAGCATGATGTCCTCTCCTCGCTCGCGAAGGGGGGGGAGGACTATGTTGAAGACGTTGAAGCGGTAGAAGAGATCTCCTCTGAAGGTGCCTTTCTCGACCAATTTGAGGAGATCTTCGTTTGTGGCGGCGATGATGCGCGCGTCTACGGTCCGGGCCTGCTCCGAGCCGAGGCGGTTGAACCGTTTGTGCTCCAGGAGACGGAGTAGACTGACCTGTGTCTGTTCATCCATGGTGCCGATCTCATCCAAAAACAGCGTGCTCTTGTCCGCGACTTCGAATTTCCCCTTCTTCGTATCGACCGCGCCGGTGAAGGCGCCCTTCTCGTGCCCGAACAGCTCGCTGCCGATCAGTTCGTGAGGGATGGCGCCGGTATTCACGGTGACCATCTTTCGGTCGGACCGGAGGCTGAGTCGGTGTATCCCCTCCGCGACCATGTCCTTTCCCGTGCCGCTCTCACCGGTAAGCAGCACGGCCACGTCCAATTCGGCGACCCGCCGCATCATGGTGAACACCTCCTGCATGGAGGGGCAGGAGCCGATCATCCCCTGGAATGTTTCCGGTGTTTGGTATGTTTCCTTGGGTGTATCCGGTTCGGTCATAGCATCAAATCTACAATATCGATTTTGCGTGATGAAACGGGAAACGCATGGTATGAAATCATGTGTAATTTATGCACACAGGAACTATACTACGAATCTCGTTTTGTGAGAAGGAGTAGCGGTGAGAAGGACTATACGATGGAAAATTTGCCTTCGCTGAATACTGAGGATACCGCTCCTGTCACACATCGTGCGGAACCGGCCGTGAACCGGGGACACGATTTTTCTCTGCGATGATCCGCAACCCCTCCAACACGAGCCAGGGTTCTATCATGGTGAATTTGTCGGTCAGGGGGCTGATGATTTCAGCCCGGCCGCCGGTGGCGATCACGGTGGCTTCGCCACCCAACTCGGCGCGCATTATGTCGATAAGCCGGTCTACAAGCCCGGCATATCCGTACAGAATACCCGACTGGATGGAGTGGATGGTATTCTTTCCCAATACACTAGACGGAGCGTCGAGACCTACCTGGGGGAGCTGTGCGGTGCCCTGAGAGAGGGCCTCCGCCGCAGCCTGGATGCCCGGCGCGATTGCCACGCCTACGAGTTCGCCGGGCTTGGAAACCGCGGTGAAGGTGAGGGCGGTGCCGAAGTCGACGATGATCGTGTTTCCTCCGGTGCGCTGGTAGGCGGCGACTGCGTTGCAGACCAGGTCGCTGCCTACCTCCGACGGGTTGTCTGTTCTGATCTTCAGGCCCGTCTTGATTCCTGGGCCGACGATGATCGGATCGATCCCGTTCAAGCCCCTGGCCACCTCGAACATTTTACCGGTGAGTACCGGTACGACACTCGACACGATGGATGTGCCGATAGCGGCCTTATCGATGCCCTCCTCTCGGAGCAGGTCTCGGAAGAAGACCCCATACTCGTCGGGCATCTTTGCGGCCACCGTCTGCATACGCCACTGGTTTTTCCACGTGGTGCCGTCATGTACGCCGAAGACGATATTCGAGTTCCCTACGTCTATCGCAAGTAGCATGATTATCAAGACTCCTCGTCTGTGGGGGGGGTGGAGGGGCTCTTCGGCTCCTCATCGTCGTCCACGAGGTCGGACCCGGTGCGTCCAAGCTCGAGGCGCTTCCAGCCGGCGACGACGGCGACCGAGAGGACGGCCGCGGCGGCCGCCTCGGGCAACCCGTTTCCAACCGCGACGGTAGCGACCACCCCCCAGGGGATGAATGCGAAGATACCGAGGGCGGAGAGTACCAGCACCGTGTTGGTGAGGCTGCCGACGATCGATGCGGTGATCAGGGCGGGGACTTCGTGTTTTCCCTTGAACGACTGGTACACCGCCCAGGTTGTGAGGCCGATGACGATCCGGGGGAGGATCGAGATGAGTGGGTTGGTGAAGGCGATGTCGATCGGACCCGTCGGTGCGATGGCTGCCTGTATCAGACTGAACAACCCGAAGAGAAACCCGATGGTGCAACCCACGAGGGGGCCTTCGATGATTGCGCCGATTATGACGGGCACGTGCATGACGGTGAGCGATGCCCCGGAGAACCAGGGGATGAATCCCAACCGTGTCAGCCCTAGCAACATGGCGACGGCACTCAGGACTCCGGCGACGACGATTTTCCTGACGGTGAAACCTTTGGTTTCGTTCATGATACACCTCCAATGTGGAACAATTCTAAAATCATAGAGTCTATGTTTACAATCCCCGCCCAGATGGTCATCGAGAAGACGGGAACGAGAATGGCGATGAATAGAACGTCTCTCCTATTCAGCGGATACAGGATGAACTGTGAACGCCCCTTCCCCCCTGTGTAGCACCGCGCCTCCATGGAGACGATCATCTTTTCCGCCCGTTCCAGCGCCGAGACGAAGAACGGGACGAACAGCGGGAAGTAAGATTTGATCCTGCGGACGAGACCACGTTTCGGCGACCCGAAATCGGCTCCACGGGATACCTGGGCCTTAATAATTCTCTCGATCTCTCTTGCCAGGATCGGGATGAAACGGAAGGCGACTCCGACTACCATCGAAATTTCGTGCGCCGGAATTCCGAACCGAACGAGTGGACGGAGGAACTGCTCGGTTCCGTGCACAATCTCGGGCGTCGGAGTAATCGCCGTAAAAAAGCTGAGGTAGAACATGAGTCCGGTAAACCGGAGCATGATCAGAGCGGCGGCGGTGAGATCGGCCGACGTAATCCGAATGCGCCACAATTCAAGGAGTGTCGGTGCTTCATCATACCGTGTCATGAAGAGTATCTGCAGCAGGGCTATGATGAGGATAAACGGTGCTGCCGGCTTGAGGCCCCGGGCGATGAACCCGGGAGAGATTTGTGCGCTCTTCGCGAGTATGAGAGCCGTGGCAGCGAGCAGACACAGGAGTATGAGGCTCTTCGACAGCAGGATGGATGTAATCGACAGGGTTACGAACAACAGCTTAACCCCCGGTGCCAGCCTTCTCGCCCACGATTCCGTCTCGAAGAATTGGCCGACAGATATGTTTCTGAAGTATTCTATCTCTCTCATACTGTTACTGTTTCGCCCTTCACGTAGGCGTGTGTGTTTCGGCTGTTGGATATCGTCATGAGCGGTCTCTCCGGCAGAAGGCCGGTGTGAGCAGGTCGATCAATCGATCTACCGAGACCGGACCGGTCACTCGATTCCACTCGGAATGCCGATCACATTGTATTCCTGACCATACTGCGGCCGCAAGCGGCCGTGATAGTCCCGCCGTCTCAATCGTTCTCCCGTAGAAGACCGATTCCGGCATTCCCTGATCGATGAGCCTCCCCCCGGCCAGGAGATGTACGGTGTCGGCGAGATCGGCGGTGGCTTCCATGTCGTGGGTCGCGATCAACATGGTAATCCCCTCGCCGAGTTTCGCATCGATGAGGTCAAGGATCGACTCTCGGGCTGCCGGGTCGAGTCCGGCGGTAGGTTCGTCGAGGAGGAGTATCTCGGGCTGCAGCGCGAAGACACCCGCCAAAGCCGCTTTTCGTCGTTCACCCCCGCTCAGGGTATGAATCGGACGGTCCTTGAACTCCGCAAACGGTAATCCGACTGTTTCCATGGCCTTGCGTACCCGTCGGGTGAGTTCTACGCCGGCTATTCCCGCCTGTTTCGGGCCGTAGGCCACATCGTCTCCGACGTATCGCTCGAAGAGTTGTGTCTCCGGACGTTGCAGTGCGAGTCCTGCATGTTGCCGCAGTGCACGAAGATCCGACTTAGGATCGGTTGTGTCGACTCCTAGGGTGACGACTCGACCGGGTTTCGGGAACAGCAGGGCGTTGCAGTGTTGCAGGACCGTCGATTTTCCGGAGCCCGTGGTGCCGATAAATACGCCGCACGTTTTACTCGGGATACAAAAACTCACATCCGTCAGTGCTTTGTCCTCGAGACAGGTGCCTGCCAGGTAAC
>CAZAKE010000228.1:0-6581 GCA_964485495.1 uncultured Spirochaetales bacterium | reverse complement strand
CTTCTCCGGCGCCGACATCACCGCCACCGGCGGCACCCTCACCCTTACCGGGGATGTCGAGGTGGACGCGAACGTGTCGTGGGACACGGTGAACGGTTCGGCAGGCGGGAACGTCACAGTGACGGGCACCGTCGACAGCGCAACCGCGCGCAACCTCTCCATCGAAGCCGGCTCCGGCGACATCACCCTGCAGAGTGACGCCGGCGCTACCAACCGCCTGGGGGCGGTCACCGTCGTAAGTGCCGTGAACCTCAGCACGCACGCCGTCACGGCCGCCTCGCTCACCCAGACCCTCGGAACCGGCACCACTACCTTCGCCGGTGACATCGACCTAACAGGCGCCCTCACCCTTACAGACGTCGTCGACGTCGACACCCAGGCTCTCAACGCCGCCTCCATCGACCAAGCCGCGGGATCGGGACTCACCATCTTCAACGGCGCCGTAACCACCAGCGGCGCGGCGGGGATCGACCTCGACGGCACCGAGTTTACGTTCGTAGGGGCGGTGACCACCACCGGCAACGGACCCCTCACCGTCACCAACGCGGCCTTGCTGGACATCCGCGAGAATGCGGTGTGTACCCTGGACGGGGCCTTCACGCAGGACGGTACCGGTGACACGGCGGTGGCCGCGTCGATCTCTACCAGTGACGATGAGATCTCCTTCGCCACACGGACATTTTTCTACGAAACGGCTCTGGGCACGATCACCGTCACCACCACCGCGGGCGGCAGGAGCGTGACCTTCTCGAACGATATCCATGTCTTCGCCCCCGGTGTGACCCTGACCCTTCCGGTGGACAACCTGGTATGCCGGAACGCGGTGCTCTACGCCGGGACGGTGGACCTGAACGGAAATTCCCTGGAGACCACCGGCGACCTGGTGCTCCTCGGCGGGGCGTATAACGAGGACGACACCGATCCCGGATACGACACCTCCGGGCAGGCCGGGATCTTCGCCTACGATAATCCACAGCGCAACGCGGACGCGGGTGATCCCATCGGTCACCTCATGCCGAACTTCACCACCGGACTGCTGCTGCGGTCCATCCCGGCGGTGGTTTCCGCTATCATTCCCTCCTATCCGGCCTACTCCGGTGTGATGAACGATCTTGCCGGTTCGACGATCACCGTGGGTGGGAACTTCTACGCCAACGGCGTAGACCTGACCGGCACCGCCGCCTGGAGCCTCAACCTTCCGGACAACCTTGATCCGACAGATGCCGACGACGACGGGGTGGTGGACGCCGGGCAGACCTTCGCCGAGGCCTACAACCTGACGGTGCAGAACGGTGTCGCCAACGCCGGAGATGCCGCATCCGGGTGGGTGGCGGCGGTGGAGAACGTGACCGACGGCGGCGGCAACTCCAACTGGGCCTTCGACCGTACCCTGATCGTCCCGGCCGGAACCTACACCGTGTACGACAACGTGATCAGGCTGGAGTTCAGTAGGCCCCTCGAGAACTCGAACGACGAGATCGCCAACGCCGTGGCGACGCTGAACGAACTCTTTATCTTGGATAGTTATTCGAGCCCCTTCCCCGAAGTATGGAAGGACGAGATCTGCACCGTACCCACCACGGACCATACGACGGCCAACGAACTGGGTGAGACCGACGATCTCTCGGTGTTCTACCTGCGGTATCCGGACCTGCGGTGGAACACCGACGCCCATGGTGATTACGATCCCACGGCATCACCCCGCAGCACCGACCGTCACGGCGTCCATCAGACCAACGTCCCCCAGGTGCACCTCCGGAAGGCGACGGCGGCCCTCTCGTGGGTATTGATCGATCAATATAAGAATCGGGTCGCCGCGGACGATTCGAGCCAGGAGGGCCATGACACGGCCTTCGCCGACGGCTCGGTGCATCTGGACGATGAGATCGGAGACGGCTGCCGACCGGTGTTGAATACGGTTGAGATCGGCAGGGCCCCCCACGAGACGCCGGCGGGAGTCGACGACCCGGACTACACCGGCAGGGAGTATGACGGTCACAACTATTTTCATCTGGAATACTCGGAGCCGGTGGATATCGGCGGATTGCTGGTGGACGGCGAGACCGGCGCGGGTCTGGGAACGTCCCGCAACGTCCGGGCCCAGGTGAGTTTCGAGGCCGCCACGCGTCACGGCGGCCATCTGGAACAGAAAGATGCGACTACCGCTGAGTTGGTAGGGTATATCGAATATCCGGTCGGCGCCGGGGGGGTGGCCCTGGGTTCACGGGACTCCGCCGACCCGGCCGATGACCTCTTCGCAACCAACTCCCTCTACCGGCCGGATACCTATTCCCTCAGGATCTATGTGGCCGGATACAGCGAATTCCGCGCTACCGGTACCGGTCAGCCTTTCGGAGGGTATACCTGGCCTGGGTACTTCACGGCGCTGGAGATCCCTGAAAGCGAAGTGATCACGGTTCCATCGCTCACCGGCGGAGATTATGTAGAGGGCAACATTCGAGACCGCAGCGCCCAGAGGTCGAACTCTATCGAACCGACAGTCGACGACTATGGGACCGCAACCTCCACGGGCCAGTCGTACACCGCCGAGGAGAAGCCCGACGTGACGATCGCCGAGGATACGGTGCCGTTCAGTGGGTACTCCTCGGTACTCTCCTGGGACACAGAGGCGCCTGAGGTCTCCATCTACAACCCCGACACGGCGGCGCCGGGGTACTACGAGATTATGATCGGCGATGCGGACAACAACCAGTTCATCGACACCTTCGATTTCCACGTTCAGGACAACGCCTCCGAGAATACCACCGCCGCGTGGCTCTCCGATCATGACCATCCGGATGAGCGCCTCCACTACGGTTTGCGTGACACGTCGGCCGCCGACCTTACGGCGTTCGTGTTCAACAAACTGATACTCACCGACACCACCGACTACACGTTGCCGGACGTGAACTACGGCACGAGCATCAAACAGACCCTGTTTCAACCGGATACCGATGCCCATGAGATCGCCACACTGGACGATCCGTACTTCTCGCTCTCCTTCAACCAGTACTCCTTCAACTGGCCGCTCACCACCGAGTTGCAGGTCTCCTACGACGAGCGTGGACTCATCACCGACCTTGCCGGCAACCTGCTCCGGTCGAAAGAGGAGATGCTCATCATCGAACGGATTCCGCCGATCATCACCCTCACCCTGGCGGTCACAGGACAGGACAAGATCTACGTCGAGTTCTCGGAGCCGGTATTCGGCTCCGGCTCCGACGGCGAACCGGCCACGACGGACTTTGCCGTATTTGGGTATGACGACTCCTCATCCTTGCCCCTTTCGGGGATATCCTATTCGGGGAACAGCGCCGATCCGGGCTGGGTGTGGACCGATGTCGACGAAGACGGCACGCTGAATCTGCAGCCGGCGGACCATGTCTACCTGCACCTGGCAGCTCCTATCGACGCAGACGACGCGGTTGCCGGCAGGATCACACTCAGCCCGGGTGAGGTGGGGTATGCCACCATCAGGGACCGGGTTTCCAACTACGCCTATTCCACCGAGTCACACAGGCTGACCGACATCGGGTTGAATGTCGTAACGCCGGTGTGGGCCTCCGACGGATACGCCGGTGAGGATACGCCTTTCGGGGCAGACAGCGGGCCTATCAGAACGGAAGCGCTGGAGGAGGGAAGCGGCCGGCTCAGAGACAGGGACATCACGCTCCAGGCGGCCGTCCTGGCGGAAAACTACCTCGATCGCCCCTTGAGGCTGCTGTATGACGTTGACGTGAGTGACTCCATGTACTTCAAATTCCCCGACGAATCGGCGGCCACCCCGCTGTGGATCCCTAAGCAGTTCCCGGGGTACAACATCTCCCTGAACTATCAGGCCCGTTCGCTCAATCCGATCTCCAGGCCTGCAGATCATCTGCGGGAATTCCTGATTCCGGCCTCGGACCCGGAGATCGTGCCCGGCATCGATATCGAGTTCATCTTCCGCTTCGGAGACCTCTACTGTGCCACCGTGGAGCAGGATACCGATCCGCGGAGCCTTTCGCTCTGGAAGATACCGATCCGGGCGATGGAGCCTCAGGCCGGCGGCGTCACCATCCTGAACAACGTGATCAACCCGACTACCGGCGAGAAGACCATCATCACGTACGCGCTGGCCCAGTCAGGGTACGTAACCGTGCAGGTATTCGATCTGGCAGGTGACCTGGTAGAGATCCTCCACCGCGGCCGTCAGGGCGTGGGTGAATACTCCTACACTTGGGACGGAAAAAACCGCGCCGGAACGGTGGTGGCCCGGGGCATCTATTTCATCCGCGTGTCGGGACCGGGATTTGACGAGTTCCGCAAGGTGCTGGTGGTGAAGTGAAAAACAGCCTGTGTCGGCCATCATTCACCCAGAGACGTGTAGTAATAAGCGCGTCCGCACGAACTATTCACAGCCGCACACGCTTGCCGAAAGGACACGTTATTCCGCCGGCGGACCGTCCGGCAGGAAGTAGAGCTCCGGCGTGCTGATCAGGATCTTGCCGATGTCCCTGAACTCGTAGAGCGAACGCCGAATTCGTTCGAGTTGAGCGGTTTCACTCTCGCTGAGGGCGGTACCGGATGTGTCGGGGTTGGGCGGATATTCGGTCTCCTCGTCGGGGAGTTCGATGGGTTCGATCCGGGTCGGCGCGATGAGGAGCGTGATCGAGTCCGTACCGCTGACCTGGACCGACTCGGGTGTCACGAACTCGAACTTCGTCCACTCGCTTCGTGAGCAGGTCGTCTCGTTCAGTTCATATGACTGTGTATACCGCAACGGCGTGCCGTCCCACTCAGAATCTTCATAATCCTCCCACCCGAACGCTATTCCCAAGGTCAATCCGGTGGCGTCGAAGGTGTTCAACATGTTTGGCGTGACAAAATCACTTCCCGCGTAACGAACGTAGACGGAAAAAGCGTAATAGCCGTCTTCCAGGGAGTGCGGACCGAGGACCGGGTTCGGGCCTTCCGCCGGAACTTCCAGCGTAAGCCACGTATCCTTACTCGTTCGACTCACCCTAATATTGTCGATGTACGCGATCTGCTGCTGCCCTCCCTCCAGGTGTCCGAGGGTAAAGGAATGGGCGGTCCGCTCCGGGTCGGCGGTGATCTGTGGATAGGACTCCGGTTCGATCTTGTATCCGGCCAAGCCCCCGTCAACCGTGTCGTCGTCGTCGGCGTCCGTGTCCGTGTCTGTGTCCGTGTCATAATCCGGAAGAATCAGCGGGAAGTATCGGAGCACCCAGCTGGTGTCGTCGATGACGTTTACATCCCAGACAGGATACCGGTTGTCGAGGGTGCCGTCGGAATACTCGAACTGCGCCGATTGGACCCTGTTGGATGTCCTGAACATGAATTTGAAGAGATAGGTTTCGTTGTCCAGGAACCCGTCTGTGAGGCCGTAGGTCGGATCCCGCAGGTCGAACTGCAGGGTCGTTCCCGTGGGAAAATCGTAATACAGGGCATTCCCGAGGGTGGATGAATATTCGTACGGTGAGTCCGCGGGATCGGTCGGATGGGTGGTGATGGCGTATGCGTTGGCGATTCCCCCCGCCGGTGTCCAGTAGTCCGCCGCGGAAGCCGTCGGATCCTCGAAATCGCCGTTGGGAAAGAGGTTGATGAGCTCCAGTTTGTATACCGGGGCGCCCGAACCGGGGAGCCCTGTGGAGTCCGCGGATTCGACGGAAGCCTCCTCGAACACCAGGTACGGCAGCGGATCGTCCGTCTCGGCGTTGGTAATCCACGGCCCGTTGTCGAAGTCGGCGTGCATGAGAAAGTTGTACCCCTCGACGTCGTCGAACATGCCGGTCTGGTCGCATCCGGCCATAACCATCAGGATCGAAAGCATGAATACCGGTATGATTGCCGCCGGGGGAACCGATTTTTCACCGGATGAGATGGAATGCCTGAGATGCTTCATGAAACCGTCCATACCTCATACAATATATCGCCGACATCCTTCTTTGTCCAAAGGATGTGGAGAAAACTGGATGAATACCGAAGGAGAAGCACCGTGAGACCGGCCGTTTCCGTGGTGATTCCGACCTATGACCGTCCCGATCTCACCGCGGAGGCCGTCGATTCGGTGCTTTCGCAGTCGTTTCGGGAGTTCGAACTGATCGTCGTCGATGACGGTTCCCCGCCGGAGGTCGTAGACCTGCTTCGACGCAGGTACTCGGCCAACGAACGATTCCGGCTTATCCACACATCCCATACGGGCATGCCGGGAGCGGCCCGGAACAGGGGGGCAGGCTGTGCAACGGGTGAGTTTCTCGCATTCCTCGACTCCGACGACATGTGGCATTCGGAAAAACTGAAGCTGCAGGTCGAGTTGCATCAGAACTCCCCGGAGTTTCTGTGGTCACACACGCACGAGAGGTGGGTCAGGAACGGCAGGGCGGTGAGTCAGCGGAGCCGAACCCACGCGTGGCAGGGCGATCTCTTCGCAGACTCACTGCGGAAGTGCGTGATAGGCCCGTCCACGGTCATGATACGGCGGGATCTGTTCACGGCATCCGCCGGGTTTCGTGAGGACCTGGAGGTGGCCGAGGATTACGAGTTCTGGCTGCGGCTTACCGCCTACTTCGATATCGGAT
>CAZAKE010000227.1:0-6690 GCA_964485495.1 uncultured Spirochaetales bacterium | reverse complement strand
ACGATCCGGCCTGCGCGAAGGCGTACTCCCGCTCATCCCGGTATGCGGGATCGTATGCACCGTCGGGATCTTCCATTATCTCGCCGCGAATGCGTCTCGTGCGCCGATAGGCATCCAGGAAGCCCTGATCTCCCTCGTAGTAGGTCGTGTATTGGGCCTCCTCCATAGACTCGAGACCGTCGATCAGGGCGCGCTCCTGCCTGTCGTGCAGCACCATGTAATAGTAGGAGAGGTGACGAAAACTGTCCTCGAAACTCTTAGGCGGCCAGTTGATGAGTACCTTGCCGTCTTCGGCCCGGGGGATGCGGATATCCCCTACGCCCCCGCCGGGTATCTCGGCGTCGTGGAGAATAACCCTGCGCGCGTCGGCGGAGACTTCCGGGTTCCCCAGTTTTTCCAGCAGCGCCGACAACGCCAGTTGAGGGTAATAGCCCGCGTCGCCGGCGATGAACAGGTCGACCCTTCGGCGCACGCCGTCGCCGTCGACGACGATGTTCGGGAATCCGGCGCCGGCGGCCGGTTTCAAAATAGGTTCGATGGCCGGACGGATCGCCGCGGCCCTCTCGAATGAGCCGGGAGCCTCGTTGTTCGCGAAGGGGAAACCGGCATAGCTGATATTGTTCGCAACCCACTCGTCGTACTCCGCCTTTCCCTCACCGGAGTCTTCAGGCAGCATGTTTACCGTCAGGTAGGCGTTACCGTGGAACCGGACGGCGTTGCCGAGGTAGCGGTCGTTGTCCCGGGCGATCTCGCCTACGTCGGAGAGGAGGGTTTCCTTCGTGCCTTGGGCCATCTGCACGAGTTGAGAGATATACGCGCCGCCCTCCTCCAGCGGAATCATCCCCTCCCGGAAGGCCGTGAAGAGGTCGTTGGTGTTGGCGGCGAGTCGTTCGAACTCCTCGTCGAACACGGCCGGCATCTCGTCCCGCAGATAGTCGACATTCACCCCGAGGGGACTCGACTCGGTGTACTCGATATCGAAGACGACGTACTCGTTGCCGAATTCCCGCAGCAGGATCAACCCGTCGGCCATGATGTTTCTACTCCACGGCCAGGTTCCGACCCTGGCGATGGACACGTCGTCGACATCGATCAGGAGGATGGACGACTCCTCCTCGATCTTCGGCTTGATGTGCAGGAGTTGATCGTAGAGCCGCTTCTCCGGTATGTCGAATATGCCAAAAAACGCCAGTAGGGTGAAGCTGATACTCACGACGACGGGAATGATGAACTCGAATGAGATTCGTTTTTTCATTGGGGGCCTCCACGTACCTCATGGTAATGATACCGATTGTGTCGGGAATTTACCACCGGAAGTATACGTTTTTCACCCATTTCCGTTGATATTTCGCGACCGAAAGGGTATCTTTTTCCCAAGGTAAAGACGAGGGGACTCATGAAAAAAACAACCTGCGGGTTCGTCCTGCTATTTGCGTTCATACCCGGTATAGTTTCGCAGTCAAACCAATCCATCGATACACTCCTGAACGAAGATCCGGCGTCTTTCGGTTCGACGGCCGTTTTTATCCTCTCCGCTTCCGGCATGATAGAGCAGGATGCCCCGGTCGAGTCGGCGATGAGAGCGGTTGCGCTGCTCAACAGGCGGCTGGGGGAGCGGGATCCTCTCGATCCGGTCCGGACCGGTGAATTTTCATTGATGGTGATGCGCGCGTTCGACCTGCAGGGGGGTATCTGGTATTCCATCACCCATTCCAAGCGATACGCCTTCCGCGAGCTCGCGTATCTCGGGTTTCTCGAGAGGAAGGACGGTCCCTTCCGGCGTATGAGCGGCGAGGATGTACTGAGCACCCTGAGCCGGGTGGTGAATTGGATCGAGGAGACGGAGGCCCAGTCATGAGGAACCCACTGTGCCGATCGATAGCCACGATGCTATTCTTTCTCGTGTCGACAGTGTCGCTGCCTGCCTTGGATTTCGGGTTCACCCTCGACAACTCCACCGGTTTCGGCGGGGATCTTGCGGCGGATGAGCAGTTCGAGTTCGCCCAGCGGGACACCGCCGCGCTGTGGCTGGATTCCTATCTGGGAGACCACCTGTTTGTGGCGGCGCAGGGCAGTTATACCTTCACCCTCGATGAATACTGGTTCCTCAATCCGGACCATCTCTACCTGAAGGGGGAGTGGACCGTAGGAAGCGAGGATGGCGTCGTCACCGGCTTTCAGGTCGGCAGGTTTCAGGTTTCGGAGTTCTCCGGGGCCGTGTTGCGTCACATTTTGGACGCGGCTTCCTTCAATATCGGGCTTCCCTTTATGCAGATCAGGGTGACCGCCGGATTCACCGGAGTCCTCTTTAGGCAGCGCAGCAGCATCCTGATTACCTCGCAAGATTTTACTGACGCCGGCGGCGACGGGATTTTGGCGCCGGCGAAACTCATCGGCATTGCTTCGGTGAAACTGCCGGAGCTGTTCCTGCGGCAGACGGTGGATGTCGCCTACCTGACACAGTACGATTTTCGGTTTCTCTTCGACGATACGATAGACGGGAGTTTGGGGACACACTACGCCGGTGTGGGAATCGGCGGGCCGATTGTCGGACCGCTCTACTACAGCGCATACGGCTATCTGCGGGTGGGCAATACTCTCGATTCGACCGGATCCGAGATATTGGTCTTGAGCGGCATCGGTGGAGGGAGACTCCGGATCTTCCTCCGTCAGGCCTTGGATTCGGTGATCACGGTAGGCGGAGCCTACTCCACCGGCGACAGAGACGCGGAGTCCTATACCGAGGGCAGCACCGACGAGCTCGATTCTGTGTTCCTGCCCATGTCGACCTCACCGTTCGGATTGGTGTTCTCCCCACGATTCGGGAATCTCGCCCTGGTTCGCGTGGGCTATTCGTTGAAACCGTTGGTGAATACCGGGGCGCGGGTTCTCCGTGGTTTTCAGGTGAAGGTGGATCTGTTTTCGTTTTTCAGACCGGTTCCCGGACCCGTCTCCGAGGGCGGCATCGATACCGCCTCTACCTCACGCTGGCTGGGATTCGAGGGTGACGTGAGGATCGGCTTCCGACCGCTCTCCGACCTCGGTGCGTCGTTGTCCTACGGGATCTTCATCCCCGGGACGGCGTTCGAGGCGGAGGCCGACGACCTGCGGATGAAATTGAGTTTCGATCTTTCCCTTTCGATTTAGGGGGTAACAATGACACGGATACGTTCGATTCGATTATATTTCGGTTTCACGATACTCATGTGTATGCTTCTGACGCCGGCAGTTGTGCCGGCCGATGAGGCTGCGGTCTTGGAGTATGTAGGCAAGGTGGAGATCAAGGAACCCGGTGGGTCGTGGACCGCTGTGGAGAAGGGGATGTCCTTCTCGCAGGGCTCCACGGTGTCTACCGGCTTCAACTCCAGCGTACGGCTGGACCTCGGTGCGTCGGAGCTCCGTATAAAGGCGCTGACGCGAATGACGATTCGGGAATTGGTGGAGAAGGAGGGGACGGTTACCACCGACCTTTACCTCCGGGTCGGCAAGGTGCAGGCAAAGGTGAAACCGGCCGTGGGTCTCTCGCACGATTTCAAGCTGACCAGTCCGGTCTCCACCGCCGCGGTGCGGGGCACTACCTTCAGCTACGACGGGGTGACCGTCGAGGTCAGCGAGGGCACGGTGGTGCTGTTCAATACCGTGGGGCAGTCTCGAAGCGTCGCCCCGGGAGAGAGCGGCCAGGCGGCCGGGTCGGCGCCACCACAGTCCGGTGAGGAGACCCTGGCGGCAGCCACCGAGGTGACCACCTCGACCTCGCCGGCCGACGCAGGCGGCGATGGAGGGGCGCCACCGTCTACTCCATATGTGGCCCCCGACGATACAACGGCCGACGTGGACATCACCGTCGAATGGTGATAGGAGGAATCGTATGAGACATAGTAGTAAAGAGAGTAGTGAATATAGTAGTGACTATAGAGAGATGAATACGGGGCGTGTTCGTGCCGACAACCGCAGGGCGATCAGGCGGGGTATATCGATCACGGCTTCGATGCTTCTCCTGGCGATAGGAGTTCTCGCCTTCTCCACCTGCCGCAACGTTCTCGGGCGGGAGGATATCGAGAGCGCAACTCTCACCGTTGCCTATGACGCGCCTCGAAAGGAGGCACTCTCGGCTCCTCGTACTTCTCCACCATCCCGGGCACTGCGGACGGGTACGATCGCCTACGGCACCTTTTCCTTAGACGGCCCCTCGTTACAGGACGCATTCACGGTTGCCGATGTCGAGTTGACGGCCGGCAACACGGTTACATTCAGTGATCTCGAGCCGGGCACCTACGTCTTTTCGGCCGTCGCGGGAGATGCGGACATGGCCGGCATCCCGGGCGCCGTGGTCATGGGTGTGCTGATGTTGGAAGCAGGAGAGAATACTGCCTCGGTGACATGGGAGACTACTCCCACCGGCATGGTGTTTCATGAGCTGCTCGAGGCCGACAGGATAGACGGTGGAGACCTGTTTTCCGCCGTGGATCCCGGTGAGATACAAGATCTCATCGACCGACTGGTCGACGATTTCTCCGTCTCTCATTACAGCCTCATCGACTCCGGCGCCCTCGCGGATGCGATCATCGCCGCGAACGGGATGGTGCCCGACGCCTCCGAGGAGTACATCCTGGATCCTGCGTCGCTCTCCTTCGTCCTGGATAGTGCGGCTTCGGGGATGACGGCAGTCGTGACCGACCCGGCGTCGGCGGCGGCGGAAGTCGTCGTGGGCGATGTGACGACGATCTCCGGTATCGTGCCTGGCTCCGAGTGGTTGCTGCTGGTCTCCGACGGGACCGACGAGGTGGTGTTCACTCCGGGTGAGTTGGTATCCGGCGCGAACGACCTGGGGGTGATCCCCTGGGCTGAGAGGAACGAGGTCGGCTCGTTCGCGGCTTCGGCGGGCGACGGTTCGGTGATCCTCACCTGGACCGACCCTGCGGATGCCGATTTCGCCGGCGTATCGTTCACCTATACTCCCGACGGCGGTGAGGCCGTGGAGCTGGAACCGGGTTCCTCACCCTATGAGGTGACCGGTCTGACCAACGGCACCGAGTACAGCTTCACGATGAGGGCACGGTATTCCTCCGGGTATGAGACGCCGGGGACCGCCGCCACGGCGACGCCGGAGGTGTTTCCTGAAGTTTCTGATCTTGCGGTGCTGGCCGGTGACGGCTGGGCTTCGCTTTCCTGGACCGATCCCTCGGCCGAGGGATTTACCGGAACACGGTTGTCGTATTCTCCGGACGGCTCCTCTTCCGTGCCGCTCGAACCCGGCGCGTCTCCATATCGAGTGGAGGGTCTGACCAACGGCACCGAGTACGTCTTCACGGTTAAATCGGTGTACGACACGGGATATGTCACCGACGGTGCAACGTATGCTGCCACCCCTGCTGCGTTTGCCGATCCCACCGGTATCGCCTCCACCCTAGGCAGCGGCGCGGTGCAGCTCTCCTGGAGCGAACCGGTGGAAACCAGGGGCACCTTCACCGGCGTGGAGATCACCTATTCTCCCGGCGGGTCGACGGCCGTGGAAGTGAGTGCCGACATCACGTCGACCACCATCAGCGGTCTGACTCCTGAGAGTCCATACGAGTTCACGGTAACGGCGTTCTACGACCTCGACGACGGTAGTACAGTTCAATCACCGGGTGCAGCCTATTCGGCGACCACCGTACCGGTTCCCGAGGTAGTTTCTCCGTCAGCAGAAAACGGCGACACCCAGGTGACTCTCTCCTGGACCGAGCCGTCGAGTACCCTCGATTTCGACCATGTGGAGATCAGCTACGAGACGAAAGACGTTCCTCCGATGCTCATCGTCATCGAATCGGCGACTTCGCCTACGACCGTGATGAGTCTTGAGAACGGGAACCCCTACGACTTCACCCTGACGGTGTACGACACCGATGGCAACGAATCCACCGGAACAGTCATCGAAGGCGTAGCCAGCACCCCGCCGACGGTATCGTTCCCGGAAGGGTATTACGTAGCCGGAGCGGGAGTCGCGGATGTGAATGGGTTGTATATCGAGGATGGCTATAGCCAAACTCCTGCTCCTGATGATTCACAAGCACCGAAATACTCAAATTCTAATGACCCCGAATATATGCTCTACTGGTACTACGGTAATGGTGAAGCTTGGGCTATACATACAAGCGAGGAGTATTTCGACTTAGCATTGTATTATGCTGATGTCACGGTATACCAGGAAGAAGAGTTACCTGATATCCCGATACAGGCATGGAAAACCGGTGATTTTGGTGCTGGAACAGCCACTCCCTTCGTCGTCAAGGCTCCCATATCCGGCCTGCCGGTAGCCGGCGAGAATGTCACCATCAACTACGACTTTTCCGATGCGGATGTGGGAGACACGGAATCCGGAACGACATTCAGATGGTTATGGTCCGATACCGAAGATGGAACATACGCGGAGATCTCAGGAGCCACGGCAGCGACGTATACCGTAGACCCGGCGTATTCCGGGAAATACCTGAAGGCGGAGGTCACCCCGATTGATAACAACGGCGTGGCCGGCTCTCCGTTCCTCTCAAATGCGATGTATGTCCATCAGAAGCCGGTGGCCACACTTAAGTACGGATTCGAGGCCGCTAATGCAGGAAATACCGACGTGAACGGCTTCTACGATCTGCAACCCACGCAACTCAACGACCGATCCTATTACATCTACACTGTAGCACCAGACACATATTA
>CAZAKE010000226.1:0-6798 GCA_964485495.1 uncultured Spirochaetales bacterium | reverse complement strand
CCGGAGACAGGAGCGATGCGGTGGGCTCGAGCAGGACGATCAGATCCGCACCGGCGGCACAGAATACCCCTCTAGATCATCGACCGAATGGAGCGGATGCTCGGTCACGTCGGGACTGTCGTCGGCCTTGAAGCGGATCGGGAGATCCAGGGCTTCCGCCTCGACGGAGAGATCCATGAATGGAAAGATCACATCCGGACGGGCGTCTTTATAATATGCGGTCAAAGCCCGGACCTGAACGTCGGCGTTCTTGAGCGCCTTCTCGACCATTCCGCCGATATAGGCCACGGTGGGATAGCCGACGAGAGGCGCCGCCAGGACGCCCGGTTTCGATCGTATCATGTCTACTAATTTCATGCGGCGATAGTAGTACGTTCCGTGGTGCTTCTCTATGACAAAATTATGGATTTTTTGTAATGATATCGATTCTCAACCACCTTACTGCGGTGGGATGAGGTTCGACGGAAGTACAACGGGCATTCGGAATTGAGGGATATGGGAGGAATAGTGATCGCAAAAATCACAAGAAATGGCCAAAACTGGACAAGAAAGTGCCATACCTCCTGAACAAAATAACGATAGACTCCGCACACATACTAGGTGCAGGGTGCCCCGAGGGGCTTAATAGGGAACCGGGTGAAAATCCCGGACACCCCCAGGTACTGTAAGGGACGAGATCCGTGAATCGGCGGGAGACGCAAGGTTTCCCGAGAATCCAGCCACTGGCGAAACGAGTGTCAAGTTTCGCTGGGAAGGCCTCATGAGATCGTGGAGAGTCCTGAGTCAGGAGACCTACCCCTATCCTGAATACAACGAACGGATCGAATGGATCAAGATCTTCTGGGTTGAAGAGAGTGGACTATTCCCGTTTCCATCGGCACACTTCGACAATCAGTGTCACTGAGCTCATCATCAGTGATTTCGATGATAGAGACGTGTGTTTCCCGCCTGGACGGACGGTTCCATCCGTATGCCTTCGTTGAACCATCATACCCATTGGAGGAAGGAAACATGAGAGACTCGAGTAAAATCAGATGTATGGCGTTGTACCTGACGATTGTGACCGCAATACTCTTCGGCGCGGGGCAGTCTGAGGATGCCCCATCGTCAGGAGAGATATCGACCACGGCCGAAACACAGGCACTCGAATCACAGGAGACTGAACGGTTCGTGATCGACACCGCAGGTCGCAAGGTAGTAATTCCCGACCAAATTGAACGAGTAATCGTACTGGCGACTCCTTCGGCCGAGGTGTTGCGTGCTATCGGGGTGTCCGATCGGATTGTCGGCATCCCCGGTACATTTTTGAGAAAGACTCTCTGGTCCGACTACACCGATATACCCATCGTCGCCGCTTCGACCAGCAGAGATGTCGATTACGAGGCGATAATGGCGCTAAATCCCGACGTATTGATCACGAACGCCTTGAGGGGTAGCAGCCTGGAGGGACATGTAGAAACACTGGAACCGGCCGGAATCACCGTATTAGGTGCCGACTGCACCGACTTCAACATGATAGGAGACGAGATCGAGATGATCGGACGCTTCTTCGGGAAGGAAAAGGAAGCGGAGGAACTGTGGGACTATCTCTCCGGCATCGTCGAGGAGGTGAGCGCCATAACATCCGGCTTTACCGAGGAGGAGTACGTGAGGGTGTATGCCGAACAACCTTCCGACTTCAACACGAAAGGTTCCGGGGCTTCCTGGGCCCCGATACTGAAGATTGCCGGGGCCATGAATGTATTTGCCGAGTTTTCCGAGAGCGCATTCGAGGTGGACACGGAACGAATCATGGAGATGAATCCGGCGGTGTTTTTGAAGGACGCGTACTCAGTACCAAAGCTTGGTCTCACCGTGAACGATCCATCCGAGGTGGAAGCGTATTTCCGCGAACGTGCCGCACAGCCGGGGTGGCATCTTATCGATTTCGTGAAGAACGACCGCATGTATGCGATTTCGCGAGACATCGGTTCAGGCCCGACGAAATATGTGAGTGTGGCGTTCTTCGCGAAACTCCTGCATCCGGAACACTTTCCCGACCTCGACCCCGATGCTGTGCTGAAGGAGTACTTCAACCGATTTCACGGCAAGGCCGCCGAAGGTATCGTTGCATGGCCGAAAACCTGGTAGACGTCGGAGAGGTTCTCTCCGGCCATAGAGCGAGGCGAAAAACTACCGCCGCCACCGGGGTAGGAGTGGTGGCGGTTCTCGGTGCCGCGATCCTCATCGCACTATCACTCGGCAGTACCCACATACCGGTGATCGATATCGCCAAGACCCTGGTTGCCGGTTTCGATCCATTCAGCGAGTCTCCGCCGGCGGAACGGTTGGATATCATCATCTGGCGGCTGCGGCTGCCGCGGATACTCATGGCACTCGTCTCGGGGGCGGGTTTGTCAATCGCCGGTGCGGTCATGCAGGGTGTCCTCCGCAATCCCCTGGTCTCGCCCTTCACTGTAGGAGTATCAGGTGGCGCCGTACTCGGCGCTTCGGTTGCGATCATCTTTGGGGCCTCCATGGTGGGATTCGGTCGAGTGATGGTGATCTCCAACGCCTTCCTGTTTGCCGTCGGCACCTCTGCCATCATCATCGCATTCGGCAGGCTGCGGGGCATGACCCCGGAATCTTTCATTTTGGTGGGAATAGCCCTGAACAGCGTATTCGGGGCTCTCACCTCGATTCTGCAATACATCGCCACCGAGGGAGAGTTGGCGCAGGTGGTGTACTGGACCTTCGGAACCCTTCAGGAGTCCTCATATGAACGGCTCCTTGTGGTTTCGGTAGTGCTCGCGGTGCTGTTTCCTATTCTGATGCTGTTGACGTGGCATCTGAATGCCATGTCGGCGGGTGGCGATGAAGTGGCGGCTTCTCTCGGAGTCAACTGCGGCCTAGTACGGGTGAGTTGCATGATGATCTCCGCGTTGATCACGGCAGGAATTCTCTCGTTCACAGGAATCATCGGTTTCGTGGGATTGGTGGCACCGCATATCACACGATTACTGCTGGGGAGTGATCACCGTGTCCTCCTTCCCTTCTCCGCCGCCGTAGGCGCCATGCTGTTATTGGTATCCGATACCGTGGGCCGTACTCTCTTCGCCCCCGTGATGATTCCGGTTGGTATCGTGATTTCGATAATCGGGGCCCCGTTCTTTTTCTACCTCCTACTTTCGAGAAGGAAAAGGAGAACATGGGAATGAATCTAATCGTCGATATGGTATCATTTGCCTTTGACAAGCTACGGATATTGGACGGAATATCGTTTACTGCCGAGAGCGGAGTGTTGGTCGGTCTTGTTGGAGCCAACGGAACCGGCAAGTCGACACTGTTGCGCTGCTTGTTAGGTTTGCTGTCACCCTCCGACGGGAGCATCCGGCTCGACGAGACCGACATTGCCAACCTCTCATCGTCCAAACGGGCGCTGCTCTTTTCATACGTGCCGCAGGCCTTGTCCAGTGCCTTCCCGGTGACGGTTTTCGATTTCGTGATGCTCGGGCGCAAGCCGCATATCTACTGGAAACCGTCACCCGTTGACGAAGAACGGGTCGCTAAGGCCATATCCCGGGTAGGACTCTCAGCCCTTGCATTCAGAGATGTAACCACCCTGAGCGGGGGTGAACGGCAACGGGCCATGGTAGCCCGTGCCTTCACACAAGAGGCGAAGGTCATGCTGCTCGATGAGCCGACGGCCAACCTGGACATCAAACATCAAATCGGCGTACTGCGAGATGTTCGTAGAGAAGTCAGGGTACGCGGCATCATCGGCATCGTGGCCATCCACGACCTGAACCTGGCATCCAGATTCTGTGACCGCTTGCTGCTGATGAAAGGGGGAAAAGTCTTCGCCGATGGACACCCCGGACAGGTAGTGACCGAGGAGAACGTCGCCTCCGCGTACGACGCCGATATACATGTCACCCACTGCGGGGGGCTTCCGGTAATCGTGCCCATGGCTCCGTCGGAGCTCCGACGGCACCGTCGTGTCATCGCTGCTGCAGGGGGATGATATGAACCCGATACCTCCGAAGTCGACAACTCTCTCGCGCCTCTATGGAGACAGCGAAATCCCTACACCATATGTGGCCCGCTACCCCGGCAGACGATGCGCATTTGGCCCCATCGGAGGAGCACTCGCCTATATACCAAACAGCGTGGTAATAATGGTGGGACCGGGGATCTGTACCTTCAACAACTTCGTTATAAGCCCGGACGGGAGGGCGACCCCGGGGACATCATACATCACTTGTCGCGATAGAAGATACGTTACCCTAGATCGCGAGGACCTTACCTTCGGCACCGAAACCGTCATACGTCAGGCGGTGCTCAAGGCTGTTGAAGAACAGACCTTCGCCGTCATCTTCATCGTTACCAGTTGTTTGCCCGAGATAATCGCCGAAGACTTCGACGGATTTATACGCGAACTCGACGGTGATGTCACCCCTGCCGTCATTGGAATTCATAGCGAGAATTACACCGAAGAAGACCCGTCGGTGGGAATCGGACTGGCCATGGCGGCACTGACGAAGCTGATGCAGCCGAAAGGAACCCGACCGAATAGCTATAATCTCCTGGGAGTTCGGACGAAGGGAGTGGAACGAAGCGAACTCACCCAATGCCTTCACGACGCCGGATTACGGCCGATAGCACACTTGCCCAGAGTCAAATTCACCGAGGAGCTGGCGTCATGCGGCAGCGCGGCCTTCAACCTGGTCGTGGAGCATCACGCCCTGCCTCTTGCCGAGAATATGCGGGAGGAGTTTGGGATCCCCTATTTTCACCTAGAACAGAGCTTCTCACCGACTTCCATCCGTCTCGACTATGAACGCTTGTCAGAATTCCTCATACACACCTTGGGGATCGAGATCACAAGTCCTCCGCTACCTGTGTTTCCCGATTGGAACCGTGCAAGAGACTATGTAAAGGATCACACCGCCGTGGTGACGGCCCTGCACGGCAGAACACTGAGCCTTGTTCGGTTATTGCTGGACCTCGGAATTTCAGTGCCCGCCATATTCTTGAAACAGTACGATACGTGGGATGTTCCGGATGCAGAGGCCCTCCTTGCTGCCGGGTTCGATGCAGAGATAATCCGCGGAGACGACCGCCTGGCCATCGAATATTACCTGAGAGAGCACCAGATCGACCTGGGGTTCGGATATCTTGAACCGGAATCTGTCGAATACCTTTCATCAGCCTACCTTCCCATCCGGGCTGCCGGCAGCATGGTAGGCTATTCGGCGGTGGCGAGTCTTCTGGAGGCGGTTTCAGACCTTGGAGGGAGAGCCTCGACACAGGAGCCTTTGGGAAAGGAAATACGCGAATGCGTGAACTGACAGTCTCCACTCCTCATGCGACGGATTACTTTGGAATAATCTCCGCCCTGGGCACCATCGAGAATCTGCTGATATTGGAACACGGAGTCTCCGGCACCGCCTTCACATCCCAGACGGCGTTCCGGACTCTTTGCGGCGAGACTCTCGCCCACCGTCTCTTCACAACCGGCCTGACGGAGACGGATATCGTCAACGGCAACGAAGCCCCTATCACAGATGCGGTGCGCGAACTCGATCACAGGTACGCCCCGGAAGCCGTCGCATTGGTGGCTACCGGGATCGACCCCGTCATCGGAATCGATCTACAGGTAATTGCAGATGAGCTTAGGGGATCCGTGCAGGCGGACTTGGTAGTCTTCCCCGGAGGAGGTTTCATGGGATCTCATGAGGCCGGGGAAGCCCTCGTATACACGACGCTTCTTGAGCGATACGCACGACCTGTAAGCCGCCCATGCCCGAATGCCGTGAATATCCTTGGGCTCTCCGCCACGGCATACAACCACCGCGCTGATTGCTGGGAACTGAATCGGCTTTTGGGGACGGTTGGAATACATGTACCCACGATACTCTCGGTCCGATCATCCATACAACAACTTCGAGAGGTTACCGGCGCGGCCTTGAACATCGTGGCACATGACTCGGCACTACCCTGTGCGCGATACTTAGAGGCGGAATTTGGGATGCCGTATATCTTCGGCCTCCCGTATGGATACGCTGAGACCCGCAGATGGATACATCAAGTGACCGAACGGATGCACATCCAATTCCCTGTACCGAGGTGGGAGGAGGAGGAACGAGACTATCAATGTCGAAGACACGATATCAGACGCCGAAGCAGGCATGAGAATGATCAATCTGCAATAATCGCGGCAGATTTCTTCACCGCGTTAGGACTCACCCATTTCGTCTCAGACGAATTAGGCGGAACCGTACGTGCCGTGGTGTTGCCATCCGAGCCGGCGTACGATTCGTATTATCCGGAACTCACGATGGCCGGGGCGGAGCGTGTCCATATCGCCCCGCAGATAAGAGAACTCCGCGAACTCATCTCCGAGCTGCATCCCTCGATAGTGATGGGCGACTCGGATATCCTGGCGAAGACACCGACGGGTTCGTTGGGAATACCCATATCCTTTCCTGTCTGGGATCGACTCGCCATTTTTAATAAGACACCGTACATGGGACTGCAGGGCAGCCTGTATCTGACACAGGAGATAGCGAACCATACCATCCGGCATACGCCTCGGTAACGTGTCGGCCGGCATGACCGGTTTGACGGTTCGGAATGAACTCTACACTCATTGGAGAACGAAGTGAAACGAATAGCGATATATGGGAAGGGAGGCATCGGCAAATCCACCATCTCTTCGAATCTCTCTGCCGCCTGGTCCGCGGAAGGGAGGCGCGTGCTGCACATTGGGTGCGATCCCAAGGCCGACTCGACGCGGCTTCTAATGCGGGGCTCAGA
>CAZAKE010000225.1:0-6888 GCA_964485495.1 uncultured Spirochaetales bacterium | reverse complement strand
GGATGCGGAAGATTCGCCATGTCGAGGATGGTGGGAAATACATCCTCCAGTTGCACGAATTCCTGCCGCGCCGTACCTGCACCGATTCCCGGCCCTACGACGGCGAAGGGTACCCGGATGCAGGCGTCGTAGTGTTTCTCTTCCTTAGCCCGGAACCCGTGATCGTACAGCATGTCGCCGTGATCTGCCGCAAAGATGATATAGGTCGAGTCGGCGAGGCCTCTGTGCTCGATTGCGTCCATCAGCCTCCCGAGCTGGGCGTCGAGGTGGCAGATGTCGGCGAAGTAACAGTGCCGGATCTCACGCCAGTTTTCAGGTATCTCCTTCACCTGCTTCATGGCCGGAATATCCCAGTAGTCGGGTCGGTTGGCGTCCTCCACCCAATCCGGCGCTAAGGGCTCGGGGATTCTTGCGGGATCGACTCGGGAGAAATACTCCTCCGGGGCGCAGAAGGGGGCGTGCGGCTGCACGTAGCTGATGTGGGCGTAGAACGGCGTCGATTGTTCGGTGGTGGAATGTACGGCACCAGTAGATCCCGCACCGGCGGATCCGACCTCCTCGATGAACTCCAGGGCCCGTGTCGTGATCCATTCTGTCTGACTCACCTCCGCCGGAAACGGCAGGGCGTAATGGCCGGCGTCACCGCCCGGTACCTCGGGGGAGCTCCAATCGAACTCCTTCCGAATCGTCAGAATCCGATCCCGAAGATTTTTCTTGTTCCGCCCGTAGGCTTTCCACTCCGGAATGGCCGTCGGCCACACCGTGGCCAAGGCGGCCTCGTAGTGCTCCGGATGTTCGGTCTCGACCCAATCCAACCACTGCCCGCCACGTGGATCCTCCGTCACGTAGGTCACGTCGAACCCGTACGGTCTGTAATCCGGGTATAGGCCGGCGTAGTGGGGCAGCACGTGAAACTTGCCGAAGAGCCCGTTCCGGTATCCGGCATCCCGCAGGATCTGCATATATGTGGGGATCTCAGGATCCAGGCAATACCCGTTCTGAATGATCCCGTGCTGCCTGGAGGAGAGCCCGGTGATCATGGTCGAACGGGCGGGGGTACAGACGGGATTGGAGGTGAATGCGTTGGGAAAACGCGTTCCCCGAGCGAGGAATCGTCTGAAATTCGGCACCTCGCACACGCCGTCGAGGGCGGCCTCCAGCCACTTGGCCGACAGCTGATCCAGCATGAAGGTGATGATGTTCGGTTGCATCTCTCGCTCCTTTTCAGAAGAACGGGTAACGGTCGACAATAGCCCGTATCCCGGCCAATTCCTGCGGGGTTACCGCTCCGCCGATGTTGAGGATATATCGTCCGTGTTGCGCTGCCTTCAGGAATGGCTCGACCTTATCCGGGGGGAATCCGTCGATCTGTACCGGTATTCGGCAGGCGGCCTCCCGCACTCGTCCCATCGTCTCCTCGTCGTGCAGCAGGATATCCACCGTATGAGGACGGTCGAGATCGGGAATGAACTCCTGTACATGGATGCCCAGCGTACGAGACACCAGATCGGCCTGGTAGAGCCCCATCGAGTGGTTGTGGAAAAACCCGGCGCCTGCCCCACCGAATAGCCGTCCGGTGTACTCGCCTTCGAACTCCGGCTGCATCTCACGGCTAATCAATCCCACAGGATCTCCGTTGACGAACACACCCCCAGGCGGCAGCCAGGTAGACCACACCGCCCGATCCATATCCGGAGAGAAATCCACCGTAGCCGCCAGATACCGCTCGAGGGCCAAAGACCACTCCGCGCACCACCCGATCAGCCCCTTGGCCCGATCCGAATCTAGTACGAGCTCCGCGAACAACTCGGTTCCGCGGATACCATTGGCGGCGTCCAGCGGCGACCGGTGGATATACGGACAGAGAAGGTACTCCCCTCGACAACGTTCATAGAACAAACGACAGAAAACGGCGGCGAACCGTACCCAAGGATTCTCGGGAGAGAAACTAAGTTCATCGATCTCATCCCAATCAAGGTTCGGTTCGCACCACGAAGCCCCGCCGCCGAATGTGACAGGCCTCCCACACATAGCCCCGGTGACCGTCCCGATGCCGGCGTACACCTGGATCCAGGGCAGGCCGTCGGCGTCGTAGGAATACATCCGTTCGAGACCGTCTCGAAATTTCCCGAGGAATTCGTCTGCCAACTCTCCCGCCCGTTTCGGCTCCAAGGCCTCTTCTATGTCGAGGGAGTGGAGCCGGTCGGTGACGAAACGGGTGAAATTCTCAGTCGGGGGGCCGTAGAGCAACACGCCGTCATTGGGGGAGCCGAAGAACCGCTTCTGACGCTCCAGCCGTTCTCGGAGCAGACCGGCAAAGTCAGATCTGTTATGCAAGACTCCCCTCACGAAGCACCTCACTATCTGTTTCGCAAACGATCTCGACAGTTACATTGGTATCAATCATTACCACTCCTCGAACCGGAGGGTATCACCTTTCGCGAACACCTTCGTTCCATCTTTGTGGGGATGAATGGACCTACTGAGTTCGACGGAGCCGCCGGTAATCGAATCGAGGTACACCCTCTCGATCCGCACCTCTCCGCCAAGTACGGACACCTGAACAACACGACCAATCTGGACCGTTCCCCAGGCCCCGCCGGTTGACCAGAACCAGCACACCTTGCCCGGCGGCCGGGTGAATCGCATGGTGCCGGTGACGCCGGTATACCGGAAGCCGGTGAGTATAGGCAGTGCCGACCAGGCCGCCATGGCCCGGGAGTAATGGTGGCCGCATTCGGGTTCGTCGAAGGGACTGCGCTTCTTCCCGTCAAATCGTTCCCGCACCGCCCGGAATACCTCCAGACCGCGCTCGATCTGTCCGTGGTACATGAGCAGTGCCCCGAAGGCGTATTCGACACCGGTCCAATTCTCCGGAAAGCGGAAACACGGCTCATCGGGCAGCCCATGGGGATAGGTGCCGCACACCACCATGGACTCGCCGTTTACCGCGAAAGCCCTGATGGGATTCGGATGGTTCCACAGGTCTCTGATGAAGTTGTACCGATAGATAGAATCCAGGGCCGAATCCAGCTGACCGGAATCGAAGACCGGATCCAGACCGCATACGTCGGCCATATACTGACCGATGGTCTGATCGGTCATACATCCATCTCCGGGCTGATCGGAGGGCACCTCACCTTGGAACTGCCGTTTCATGAACCCCTCGGTGAGGATACCACCGGCGATGGGGGAATCCTCGGGCGGAATACGGATCTCCTGGCGGAAGTATTCGCCGTCAAACAGATGTTCGGCCATCCAATTCCGACCCCGCCTGTGCAACTCACGACAATCGTCGGCAAACTCATTCTCTCCGAGATACTCCGCCATCCGGGAGGCCGCGTCCAGGGCCGCCAGATACCAACCGGTCATCATCGGATTCGGTCCGTAGAAGTTGAGGTCGGTGGTGTTGTGCTGGATCCCCTCCATGACACCGTCTTTGTCGGCGTCCCATCCGCCGGGCACCCAGGCAAACTCCAACGCCCGGCGCGCCGCCGGCCACAATTCCCTCAGGAATCCATCATCGCCGGACAGCTGCCAGTCACGGTAGAGTTTTATTATGCAGCCCATCTGCCCGTCGGCGGCGTTCTTCCCCATCTCGGTGGCTCGGGAGAGCGGCAGGTTCACCCTGAAGCTCATGGAACCGTCCTGGTCGGTGGCGTGCAGGAATTCGACCCTGCGCATCCCCCGGGAGATGGCACCAAACAGGAACGCCGTGGCGTGCTCGTAGTTCCACACATGGGGGTTCATGCCGTAACAGCATCCGGCCGTGTCGTTGCAGCCCTCCCACCCATAGAAGTTGCCGTCGGCCGTGCGAAAAGCCGTCTGACTCCGCAGGGCGGGTAGATTGAAGAGGGCCGCCTCCTTGACTACATCCGGCAGATCCGAGTCGACAACCCCCCTCACGAACAGACAGGTCTCACGCTCGAGCTCCGGAAGCCGAACGGTAAGCTCCTCGGCCACGGCCCAGGCATCGGCGTACCTGGTCGTGTAATAATTCCCCACCAGATCCTCGTCTGCCCCCTTCTCACAACAGCAGCCTTCTCCACCGTCCGGCTTGTCGGCGTCACAACACCCGCCTTCGGTGTCTGCTTCGGTATCGACCGAGTTATACTCGCTCACCGAGGCATCGACTCGGGGTGTCCAGGTGTAGCGGTTGGGGAAATGCCACGTCAGGAGGAATATCCAGGCCTTCTCCTCTCCGGGTGCCAACTCACAGGTGCCACAGACCGATCCGGTCGGATTGAGGCTTCCCCCTGCCGGACGTTCATCGAGACGGCCGTCCTCGGAGAAGTCGCGCCAGAAATCCATGCGGGAGGCGAAATAGTGGGCCCGCTCCGCCCAGTTTGTTCGGTGAGTTATCTCGAATCCGTCCCCAAGCAGCGCCAGAGCCATGGTGCCGGTCTGCGGCGCAGTCGGGTCTCCTCCGCCGCACATGAAGATTCCCGTGTCGCGGAACTCATTTTCGTTACCGTGGAAGGCGCCTTCGACTCCGTCATACCCGATGTAGTTATTGACGCTGCCGCACACGGCGGCGCGAACCGTACTGCCTGTGGGATTCCGCAGCACGTACCGCAGCACCGCCGCGGGAATCCCGGAGGAATCCGGATCACACGGGATCAGGGGATTGAAGGCCTCGAGGCGGACATCCAGCGGGAACTCGTCGTCCAGGAAATCGACGGAGGCCAGGGGATATGCCGCCCTGAAAACCGCCTCCCGGAAACGGGGCAGACCGTTCACCCGGTTTCGGAATCCGTTCATGCTGTCCAAAGGCCCATCCATGGGCCCCTCGAGCAGCTTGGATCGGCCGGAGCCGACTCCACCCGTTCGTGTTCCGTCGCCCGCCGGAGGCCCGGCATAGACGCAGAAAAACGTATTCTCCGGCGCGAACCCCTTCGACGGCCGCTGCATGATCTCCCAGTCACGCAGGTCTCCGCGCCCGCCCAGGGACACGGTCCCGGTCCCGATGCCTCCCAAGGGAAGGGCGATCCTCGCCAGACTCTCGCCGGTATACGTCCGTAACACCGGCCATGCATCGTGGTTTTCCATCATAGGCACTCTCCCTTTCTATGCTGCTGGGAATACTGTGGTCGCATACCGCCGAATTCGGTGGCTACACTCGTAGCGTATTCCGGTATCATCACAGTAACACCGAACTCGAAGCTGCACAATGAACAATTGTCCTCAGGAGACACGGGAAGGGGGGTATTAATGTACTCGCCGGTGTTGATTCGATTCTTTTCGCACGGTATCAGGAGTCCGTCCGGTGTATTTCTTGAAGACACGGTAGAAGGTGGAGATGTTGGTGAACCCCAACCGGGAAAAGAGTTCGTTTGCCGGAGTGTCGGTGGTCTGCAGGAGGATGACCGCCTTCTCGATCCGGAGCCGTGAGATGAACTCCTTGAACCCCTCCCCCTTGATCTCACCGAAGACCTTGGAGAGATAGGGCGCACTCAGGTTCACCGACACGGCCACGTCATCCAGGGAGATGTCTCTGGCATAGTTGGCGGTGATGAAATCAACGGCCCGGCGTACCACGTCCTCTTTGTGTTCGAACTTACGGTGCCGGATAATCCGGCACATGTGCTCGAACACGTAGTGAAACTGGATCTCCGCCAGTGAGAGGTCACCCGAGACTCCGGTGGTATTCGCCATGGCCTTGAGTCGGCCGAAGAGATCGGACTCCTCGATCTGAGCCTCCCGGGCCTCCAACTCGACCGCCGCGATGAGTTGCACCAGGAGGTTGTCCTTCCTGCGACATGAGAGACTGGACCCTTCCATGAGCCTGAGCATCTCCTTGAAGGTGCTCTCACAGGAATCGAGCTCTCCTGCCTTCAGGTAGAAGATCACCTTCTCCCGATACTCGTCCACTCGATCGGCATCCGGTCCTCCGGCGAAGTCGAAATCATCGTAGAAGACGATCTCCCCGGGATCGACGGCAAACCGAAACTTCCGAAACCGGTCGATCTTGCGGGCCGTCTCGTGCACTGCCTCCAAGCGAACCGGCGCGGGACCCGCCAGGATTGAGGCATCCATGCCCGTGGACCGTCGTACGCCGGCGAGACACGCCTCTCCGAATCGAAGGGCGGCCTCTCGGAACTCATCCTCGGCGTTGAAGAGGATCCCGATGTCGTGTTCGCCGTAGTCGAAGACATCCGCAGCGGGAATCGCGGCGGCCGTCTCATGGAGCGCTTTCAGCTTAAAAATTTCGAACTTCTCCGATTGCAGATCGAACTCCGGAGCTACCGAACTTTCACGACCGTCCTCTGGATCGAGGCAGGCGAGAAGCATCGACACGGGCCGGTCGAAGTCGGTCCGCAGCCGGTAGAAGCCGGCGCGCTTCCGGAGCAGCTCGGGGTTCCGAAAGCGAGAGACGCCATGCAGCACATTCCTGAGAAAATTCCCCTTGAGAAATTCGAAGTTGTCCCGAATCAGCCGATCGTACTCCGCTCTCTGATCGACGGCGCTCCCTACGCCCTCCTGCAGGTATTCGGCCTCGTCTCGGAAATTCTTGATATTCCCCGTTCCCGACTCCAGTCTCTCGTGGAGCCGCAGGAACGGCCGGTACAGCCGAACCGCGACGATACCGGCAAGCACAACCCCCGCTCCGATACACACCACGATAGTGAAGATGAGGAAGCGCCCCAACGAACCGGTATACAGCCGGAGGGTGCCGTAGTCGGTCCGTGCGGAATAACGCCAGCCGTTCACCTCGCTTAGTATCATCGTCTCGGCAGCGTCGGTACCTGGATCGGCTCCGCAGACAGCCAGCCGGCGGGCCTCGGAATCGCGGACGACCAGAAAGTCCATGAGCCCGATCATCTCCGACGAAGCCGCCGCCTGCATTGCCGGCAGGGAAAGATTCACCACCACACATCCCGACACAGT
>CAZAKE010000224.1:0-6918 GCA_964485495.1 uncultured Spirochaetales bacterium | reverse complement strand
CGGAGGCCAGGATCTCCTTCACGAGCAGTTTGGTCTGCAGGAGCGCCATCACGGTATCTTCGTCGGCCCCGGATCCGTCGATTGCCGCTCCAGAACCCGCCTCATTCAGATAGAGCTTGGAGATCGAATCGATTTGAGAAAGGAGAGATTCCCGTTCGGCCTCCAGTTCTCGGGCCCTGGCACGAAAGATCTCGAGCCGGCCCTCGAGATCCTTCCGCTCTCGATCGAGAGTAGCATACTCCTCGCCGAGTTTTTGCCGTTCCGACCGCAGGGTCTCGTTCATGACCGATACGTTCCGTGCCTGTTGCTCAAGCTCGGTATTTTCGCTATTGAGTTCCGTGTTCGTCGCGGTCAGTTCCGCCTGCCTGTTTTGCAACTCCCTCTGTTCGGTGAGCAGGGCTTCCTGCCGGTTCAGCAGTTCCTCCTGCCGCGCACGCAGGTCCGCCAGCTGCGATTCGAGTTCCCGGGTTCTCCGCTCCAATTCCGCCTGGATCGGCTCGGTACGCTTCTTCTCCGCTTCGGAACCCAGCCGGTAGCCCGCGTCGATGACATTGTTCAGCATCTCCTTCAACCGTTCGGAGTCGTCCTCCAGGAACGAGAGAGCCTCTCGGTAGATATCCAGCGACTCCTCATAGGCCTCGGTACGATACCGTTCGTCCCCCCTGTCGATGACCTCCTCCAACCGAGTCCGTTCCGCCTCGATGAGGTCGCTCTCGATCTCGTGTAACCGTTCGTAGCCGGCCCTCAGGTCGGGGATCAGGGTGAGTGCCCGCTCATACTCCGCCCTGGCCTCATCCACCAAACCCTCGGAGTAGAGCCGGTTGGCCGACTCGACGAGGGCGGAGGCGTCGGCCAATCGATTCGCGGATGCGATCAACGAACCGGTGTCGATCTCCTCCCGGCCCCGCTCCGACTCGATCAGTTTTCGCAGCGAAGAGATCAGGAAATTTTCTATCGACCTACGCTCCCGGACCACCTCTAAAGAGGCCACCGAATCCTGCGCGAGGTAGCCCGAGAGGGAGTCGAGATTATCCAGTGCCGTATCGTAGTCACCGGACCGAATATTCTCGTTGATGCGGGCGTACATGGAGAGGATCTGGTCCATGACCAGACCCTCCTGCTCCTGTCGCCGGCCGAGGAGTTCCAGCTCCGCGGCGATCCGAGCCTTGTCCTCCTCCAGAGAGTCCTGCCGCACCAGAAACTCTTGCTCCAGTTCCGCCTCCCGGGCCTTCAGATCCGCCTCGAGATTGCGGCGTTCCTCCTCCGCCTGTTCCAACGTCGATTGGTATTCGGCGATCACCGCCTGCATGGCCTGTTGCTGTTCGGCCTGTTCGGCCTCGAATTCGGCCCTGGCCGCGGCGATCTGCTCCTGGAGCTCGCGGTTCTTGTTCTCCTCGTACTCGCGTAGGCGCCGTTCGATCTCCTCCGCAGCAACACCCTGCTCCTGTAACCGCCGGCGTTCCTCCTCCAGGGCCTGGGCCATCTCCTCGCGGAGAGCCGCTTCCCGATCCTGTATCTTCTGGGCCGTCTCGGCCTCGAGCAGTTCCTGACTCCGTCGGGCCTCCTCCAGACGGCTCTGGATGCTTTCTATCTCTTGGTCCTTCTCACTCAGTGCCTGATCAGATTCCTCCTTCAACGCCTTGAGCAGCTGCCCTTCCGTCGACTGTACCGCCTCAGACTCAGTGACGATGGAGTCCTCCTGACGGTTGAACAGTTGATACGCGCCGAAGAGACCGCCGACAAGGAGCAGTACGGCCCCGATATTGATTACAACGGGCATGCCTGCACCGGTCTTCTTCGGCGTAAAATCGAAGACAGATTCATCCACCGCGATGCGGTTCTTCGAGACGATCTCGTCTATCTGTTTGAGCACCTGCTCCTTTTCTTCCGCGTCGATATCGTCGAGGGATGATTCGGAACCGGCATCCTCCTCGCCCTGAACGGGAACCCCCGCCGCTAAGAGTGTCTCTTTCAACTCGATTGCACGTTGCAACAATCCTGGCACAGAACATCTCCGCATCATGACGCTTGGTATAGTTTCAGCGTATTGTATCGAATTTTGAGATACTACGCAATTTCAGAATATGGGAAAATCCCTATTCCGTAATGGGAACATTTGGAATTGCTTGATCTCTCCATATAAGATGTCTTTTCTCTGGCGTCGACGAGGAACGAAGTCGATATCGCGGAAAAGGAACTGATAACCGTATTACTTTCTCCATACTTTTCGAATTACTGATGCTACCTGTATTTGCTATTCACTATAAAAATGATAATACTTAATCCATACGTACTTCCATGGGTTTACGAACGAAACGGACGGAGTTGTCTTGGAAAGGAGAGTGAACGATGTCGAAACAATTCAAGGATATGGACCCTGCCGAAACCCTCGAATGGCTTGATGCCCTCGAGGCGGTCATCGCGAACGAGGGACTCGAAAAGACGAAATTCCTCATAGAGGAGCTCAGGAACCGTGCGAGCCTGCGGGGAATCGCATCTCCCTATGAGGCGACCACTCCATATGCCAACACGATTCCGCCGGAGAAGTCCGCCAGGATGCCGTCCGACTCACTCGTGGCCCGAAACGTCGCGGCCTTCGTACGGTGGAACGCCATGGCCATGGTGGCGAAGGCGAATAAGGACTATGAAGGAATCGGGGGGCATATCGCCAGTTTCGCCTCCTCGGCGGTCCTCTATGAAGTCGGATTCGATTACTTCTTCAAGGGACCGGAGTCGCCGGGCGGCGGAGATCTGGTGTTCTTCCAGGGTCACTCATCACCCGGTATCTACGCACGGGCCTTTCTCGAGGGCAGACTCACCGAGGAGGACCTGAAACGCTTCCGTCGAGAGGTCTTCGGCAAGGGCGTATCGTCATATCCTCATCCCTTTCTGATGCCCGACTTCTGGCAATTTCCGACGGTATCCATGGGTTTGGGACCGATACAGGCGATCTATCAGGCCCGTTTCATGAAGTATCTGCAGGCCAGAGGCATGGTGGAGGAGAACGGCCGCAAGGTTTGGGCCTTCGTCGGCGACGGCGAAACCGACGAACCGGAAACCCTCGGCGCCATATCGCTGGCCGCCAGAGAGAATCTCGACAATCTGATATTCGTCATAAACTGCAATCTCCAGCGACTCGACGGTCCCGTCCGAGGCAACGGGAAGATCATCCAGGAACTGGAGGGACACTTCCGCGGCATCGGGTGGAACATCATCAAGGTGATCTGGGGAACCGAATGGGACCGGATCCTGGAGCGAGACGAAGAGGGAATCCTACTGCAACGGTTTAACGAGATGGTGGATGGAGAGTTCCAGGCTCTCCGAGCCAAAGACGGCGCGTACATCCGCAAAAAACTCTTCGAATCGGATCCGAAGCTCGAGGAACTGGTGGCGGATATAAGCGATGCGGATATCTGGCAGATGACCAGAGGTGGACACGATCCACGCAAGGTCTACGCGGCCTTCGCCGCGGCGGTCGCAGCCCAGGGACAGCCTACCGTCATCCTCGTGCAGACCATCAAGGGATTCGGCATGGGTAAGGCCGGCGAATCCGCCAACATCACACACAGCCAGAAGAAGATGGACTCAGAATCTCTGAAGGTGTTCAGAGACCGGTTCCACGTGCCCCTTACAGACGAAGAGCTTGACAAACTCCCGTTCATCAAACCCGACGCCGAGAGCGACGAGGCCGAATTCATACGCAGCCGCCGGAAAGAGCTGGGAGGCGGTCTCCCGGCGCGGCGAAATGATGCGCCTGCGCTGGAAATCCCGGATTTGAATGCCTTCTCGAACCTCCTCGAGGGCTCCGGCGATCGAGAGATGTCCACGACCATGGCGTTCGTTCGATTCCTGAGCGCCCTCGGCCGAGACAAGAAGATCGGGAAACTCGTGGTGCCGATCGTTTCCGATGAAGCCCGTACCTTCGGCATGGAGGGGTTGTTTCGTCAGATGGGCATCTACGCTCCCGCAGGACAACTCTACGAACCGGAAGACGCGGAATCGATGATGTGGTACCGCGAGGACGCAGAGGGACAGATCCTCGAGGAGGGAATCACCGAAGCCGGATCCATGGCATCGTGGATCGCCGCGGGGACCGCCTACGCGAACCACGGGATCAACCTGATCCCCTTCTACAGCTTCTATTCGATGTTCGGATTCCAACGGATCGGCGACCTGGCCTGGCTCGCCGGCGACATCCGGGCCAGAGGATTCCTCATGGGAGCTACCTCCGGCCGCACCACTCTCAACGGCGAGGGACTGCAACACCAGGACGGACACAGCCTCCTTGTCGCAGGTACGATACCCAACTGTCAGGCCTACGACCCAACCTTCGCGTATGAACTCGTGGTGCTGATTCACGAGGGAATGCGGAGGATGTATGTCGAGCAGGAGGACACCTTCTACTACATAACCCTCTTGAACGAGAACTACACCCAACCCGCACTGCCCGACGGTGGCGCGGAGGGGATCGTGAAGGGAATGTACCTATTCCAGGAAGCCACCAAGAAGAAGAATTCGAAAAAACACGTGCAGCTCATGGGGAGCGGCAGCATCCTGAAGGAGGCGATCGCCGCCGCGGAGCTCCTGGAAACGGAGTACGATGTGACCGCGGACGTCTGGAGTGTCCCCGGTATAACGCAGCTGCACCGGGACGGCATGTCGGTGGAGCGGTACAACCGGCTCCATCCCGGCTCGAAAGAGAAGGTGCCGTACGTGACGCAACTCCTGTCTGATCGAACGGGGCCGGCGGTTATGGCTACCGACTATGTTCGAGCATACCCGGAGCAGTTGCGGAATATGATTCCGATGCCGTACACCGTGCTGGGCACCGACGGGTTCGGCCGCAGCGATACCCGTCCGGCTCTGAGATCGTTTTTCGAAGTCGACCGCTACCATATCGTCGTGGCCGCCCTCAGCGCCCTCTCCAAGATGGAGATCGTCGAACCGAAGGATGTATCGAAAGCCATCGAAACGTACGAGATCGATCCGGACAGGGCCGATCCGAGGATCTCCTGAGAATCTCCGAATGGGGAACTACGGGATTTGATCTGAACAGGGAGAAAAGGAAATGGCAGAGAAGTATGAGATAACGGTACCGAACATCGGAGATTTTACGGACGTACCGGTGGTGGAGATCCTGGTTACCTCAGGTGACAGCGTCGCCGAGGAAGACCCTATCGTGACCCTCGAGAGCGACAAGGCGGTGATGGAGGTCCCCAGCCCCAGGGCGGGGACTATCGCCGAGATCACCGTCTCCGAAGGCGACACCGTCTCCGAGGGAGACGTGATTGCCCTCTTGGAAGCGGCCGAAGATGCGGATGAATCCTCGGATGGAGAAGAATCCGCGGCCGAACCCTCTTCAGAAGAACCTGCCGAGGATCGATCATCTTCCGAAGATACATCTACTACATCTCCGAAGGATGAACAATCAGAGGAGGAATCTCCCGCGGAGGACGACACCGACGACAGATCACCCGGGGGCAGGGAACCGGAAGCCGAGAGGCCGCGGTCGAAGCCCGAGGGCGGAGAGCGAACGGGGATACCGCCCCACGCCTCTCCATCGGTGCGCCTCTTCGCCCGGGAACTCGGTGCAGACCTTACGAAAATTGGCGGAACCGGACCGAAAGGCCGAATTACGAAGGAGGATGTGCAAAAATGGATCAAGACCCGGCTCAGTGATGCCTCCGCGACCGCATCCTCAGTATCGACTACCACGGGAGAGCTTCTCGATCCGGACGATTTCGAGAAGTTTGGCCCCGTCGAGGTGGTCGACCTGTCCAGGATAAAGCGCATCTCCGGCCCCCGCCTGCAGGAGAGTTGGCGCACGATACCCCATGTGACCCACTTCGAAGAGGCGGATATCACCGAGACGGAATCGTTCCGAAAGCGGATCAACGCACGGCAATCGAAAGACGGCATCCACCTCACCCCCGTCGCCTTCGCGGTGGCGGCGGCGGTGGCGGCGTTGAAAAAGTTCCCCGACGCAAACTCCTCCTTCGTAGGAGACGGCAAACGGCTCATACGAAAGGGCTATTACCACATCGGATTCGCGGTAGACACGCCGGGAGGATTGATGGTGCCGGTCATCCGAGATGCCGACCGGATGGGACTCACCGAGATCGCCGCGGAGCTGGCGCGCCTCAGCGAGCAGGCAAGGAACGGATCCCTCTCCGCCGATGAAATGAGCGGCGCTACCTTCTCCATCTCCAGCTTAGGAGGAATCGGCGGCACCGGGTTTACGCCGATCATCAACCCGCCTGAAGCCGCCATCTTGGGTCTCTCTCGGGGCGGCATGAAACCGGTGTGGAACGTGGAACAGGCTGCGTTCCTTCCGCGGTATATCCTGCCCTTCTCGCTCTCGTATGATCATCGCGTGATCGACGGGGCCGAGGCCGCACGATTCTGCAGATACTTCGGATCGTTGATCTCCGATCTGCGGGAATCACTCGTATGAGCCATGGAGGAGAACGATGAAGTCGGAAAAAACCGAAGTGCTGGTATTCGGCGCGGGGCCCGGAGGATATACGGCCGCCTTCAGGGCCGCGGACCTCGGGAAGCGGGTCACCCTACTCGATAGGCGGGACCGACTCGGCGGTGTGTGCCTGAATGTCGGCTGTATCCCGTCCAAAGCCCTGCTGCATGTGGCGGAAGCCGTCCGCACGGCCGAGGAGGCCGCAACCGCGGGTATCACCTTCTCCGAACCGGAAATCGACCTGGAGAAGATAACAGCCTACGCGGCAAAAACCGTTACAACTCTCACCGGAGGATTGGCCTCCCTGGCCAAGCGAAGAGACGTCACGGTGCTACAGGGAACCGGCCGTTTCGATTCGCCCTCTTCGATAGTCGTAGAATCGTCGAATGGTTCGATCCGGATCGAGTACGACGCGTGCATTCTCGCGGCCGGGTCGAGGCCGGTGA
>CAZAKE010000223.1:0-6967 GCA_964485495.1 uncultured Spirochaetales bacterium | reverse complement strand
ATCGATCGCCGCCACGGCCAGCCGCTCGGTGTCGATCTCACATACCGCCACCGGCGTCATGCCGGCACTCTTCATCTCGGCAAGATGTTTCCGTCCCATGTTAAAGGCGCCGCCGTACCCTATGACGCCTACCTTGATCTCCCCGGCGTTTGCATATCTCTTCATCGATTTCGTCCTCCGTGTCGTAATTGGATATGCCCACCAGCATATCACGAAAGGGGAACCGCCGTCACAATCCATCCAATAAATGGGGGCAAACCCTTGATATATGCGGAAAAAGCAGTAAATTTAAGGGGGAGATGCCTCTTTATGCTCCCAGGAGTGCCTATGTATGCCATGAATTGTAATCGCCGCGTGTGCTTCGCAGTGATCGCCATACTATTAATACTAGGGATAAAAATAGGAATTTCAGCGCCCCTCCTCGTCGCGCAAGAGCGCACACCGCCGCCGCTGGTGACGGTTCGCCTCTCTCCGGGATTCGGCATTCCACTCGGAGACAACGCGGAGTATCTTACGATCACCGGCGGAGGCGGAGCGAGCGCCCTGGTCAGCCTCTGGTTTTTCGACATCGGGCTGAATGGTGGTTACGACTATATCGCCATCGATCCCGATAATTCCGAGCGCTCGCTCTCGTCGATCTATGGAGGGCTCCGCGCGGGTGCGTCCTTCAATCCGGTCGGGGGCTTGCGTCTCTCGGTATTCGGTGACGGCGGTTATTTCTACGGCTTCTTCAACGACGACCCTTCAAACGAAAACTTGAGCGGCGGCGCGCTGTATGTGGGCGGCGGCGGCGGAATCGCCTACCGTTTCGCGCCTGCCTTCAGCCTCGGTGCCGAGGTGGCCTACAGGAATTACATAGGTCTGTATCAGAACCTGAACGTCTCCCTGAACGCCATGGTCCATATCGGGAAATCTCCCGTCGGACCGCATACGCGGGAAGCTTCGGAGGAGATCCGGCCGCAACTCCTGGAAAATCAACCGGCGGAGCAACCTTCCGGGCAGCCGGCACAACCGGAGCAACCGGAACCACCGGCGGCGGCCCCATCTCTCTTGGTAATGGACGGAGAGGCGGTCGAACTCGTCGACCTGACATTCGATACGATCTTCCCGGTATTCTTCAAGTATTATGATGAAAACCCCGTCGGCAGGGCCATCATCCGTAACACGACGGGAAAGGACATTTCCGATCTCAAGGTCTCCTTCTTCATCAAGAAATACATGGACAATCCCAAGTCGGTAGGGGTGAACACGAATATCGGCCCCGGCGCCGAGGCGGAGATCCCCATCTACGGCTTGTTGAACGACGAGGTACTCAACATCACCGAGGGCACCAAGGCCTCGGCACGGCTCGAGTTGAGTTACACCGTCGCCGGCTCCAGTTTCAGTCAGGAGTTCATCGATACCGTGCGGATCCACGACCGTAACGCCATCACCTGGGACGACGACCGCAAGGCCGCGGCCTTCGTAACGGCCAAAGACACCTCGGTGCAACGGCTCGCGAAGTCGGTAGCCGGTATCACCAGCAGGAACAAGGCCCTGAACGCCAAGCTCCTGATGGGTATCGGGCTCCATGCGGCCATCGCCGAGACCAGCCTCGCCTATGTCATCGATCCCACTACGCCCTACGCCGAATTGTCGAAGGACGCCATGGCCGTAGATTACATGCAGTTTCCTTCGCAAACCCTGGAGTTCAACGCGGGGGACTGCGACGACTTGACCGTACTCTACGCCTCACTCTTCGAGGCGGTGGGGATCGAGACCGCCTTCATCACCATCCCCGGACACATATTCATGGCCTTCTCTCTCGGGATCACTCCCGACGAAGCCAGAGACCTGTTCCAGCGGCCGGATGAACTGATCTTCCACGACGGCAAGGCCTGGCTCCCGATGGAGGTCACCTCGATCCATGACGGCTTCATCAGAGCCTGGGAGCTCGGGTCAAAGCAGTGGCGCGAGTATTCCACGAAGAGAAATGCGGGTCTATACCCGGTTCACGACGCATGGAGAACATACGAACCCGTGGGATTTTCCTCCGGATACACGCTGGCAATGCCGGATATGGATGCGGTGCAGCGCAGATACCTGGCGGAACTGGACACGTATGTGAACAGAGAGATCTACGGCGAAGTGATGACCCTCCGGGGGTATATCGCACAGAACCCGGACAATCCGAAATACCGGAACAAGCTGGGGATCCTCTACGCCCGCTACGGGATGTATGACCGGGCCCGCGAGGAGTTTTCGACCATCCTCGAAAAGGAATCGTACGTTCCGGCGCTGCTGAACATGGGGAACCTCGAGTTCTTAGATAACGACTATCCCGGTGCGTTACGGTATTTCGACCGGGCCGCCGAACTCTCACCGGAGCACCCGTTGGTGCTCCTCTCGATCGCCAAGACCAACCACGAGTTGGAGAACTACGGCTCCACCAAGGCTGCCTTCGACAAGCTCAGGACCGTACGGCCGGCACTGGCGGAGCGATTCGCCTACCTCGAGTTTCGCGGTACCGACACGGCCCGCGCCGCCGACATAGAGGCACTTCGCTCGGAGATTATGTGGGAGGAGATGGAGGGGGAATAGGTACTGGTCCAAATATTGTGGAATGCGTTACCCACACCAGATATAGTGGGGTAATTCATTCCTCGCGGGCCGAATGGACACTACAAGACGTCGAGTCAGAGTAATTCCACAATTTTCGGTGCACTAAGGCCCGCCACACGGCTCATTTCGGTAGATAAAACTAATCGAGCTCGACGGTTATATTCCCCTTGTCGTACCCGGTAGCCTCCCACTCGATCTCCTGCTGCATGGCACTGAAATCCGTGCAGGCGGAAAAAGTGAAAAATACCAAGATACCTATCAGAATAGGCAGTAGTTGCAAGAGCCTTCGCGGTGTGCTTTGGGTTCTCATCATATATTCCTTATAAGTCCTTATTCTCTGACTTTACCAACATCATCCAACATCAATAATTTTCCCAGTAGACCTGATAGTCGGCGGGGCCTTCATCGTCGTTGTAGAGGAAGACCCTTAAATAGTAGGTTCCCGGCGTTGCGTCGGTCAGCGTGATACTCTCGGTATCTGAAGTTCCGGTGGAATAATCGAGTTCGTAGCCATCTTCATCGTATAACTCGATGTCGATGTCGGCAATATCATCGGTAAACGAGACGGCTGCGTAGAGTGTTGTATTGCCGGCAGAGACGGTCAGCTCGTACCAGTCATCGTCGTTTGCGACTCCCACGGCATCAATGGTAGTGTCCATGGGTATGGACGCAGCCGACACCATTGTATCGTTGTCCTCATACGCATCATCGCCGGTTGTCCCGTCGGTTCCATCAGTTCCATCAGTTCCGTCCGTACCATCTGTGCCGTCTGTACCATCGGTTCCTCCGGTAGATGGTTCTGCTAATAACGAGTAAAGAGCAGATGTATTTTCATATTCCGCGACAACGATATAGATCACGGAGCCGGGTGTTGTACTGATTGTGAGAAAATCGATGTCATCAGGAGTGTCGGAGCTGTCTATGTACCCGCCATTTACATCGAATACATGCATCCCGGAATTACTCGCCGTCTCAGAGACTAGAAGGATATCCGTTGATGAAGTAGAAGGGCTAAGAGAATACCACGTTTCACCGTATTGAGGTAGGTTGGCCGATATTACCGATCCTTCTGAGAGGGTTGTCGTTAGATATGGAAAACAGGTTACCGACGTAGTCGCCGTCGTTCCTCTCTCTACTGTGATACTTCTCGAGACACCATACGCCGTAGGATCGTCCCCTGCAACCAGATTGTAGATATATACCCAAAGGTCATACGTACCGACCGGAACCTCCCACTCGCTAACATATACACTGTCGAACACGGTATACGAAGCGTCATATCCATTTTGTGCGATTATCTCGGTTGTGTCATTCACCGGTGTTAGGTACAGTTCGATGTAGTCGGCCCAGTAAAACGCCCGGGATCCATTCTCTCCAGATTCTGGATTTTTCTTGAAATCGGGGTCGTGTGTAGAATAGTAGAGAAAGTTTTCTGATTCTAGAAACCACGAAGCCACCGGCTGGACGGCTATACTCACCGTTCCCGTGGTCTCCGGATCCGCCGCGAATCGGCTACATCCGGTTACCACCGGCCAGGTGACGATGCATATGACCAACATAAAGGAGAACGCACTTCGGGAGGATCGTTTCGAATCAAAATTCCGTGCACGTTCCGACCTTTTTACCTCAGTCCGTTTCATCTCAGACCGTACTATTTGCATACGCCGCACCTATCCATTTAAGAAGTATCTTTCGTGACTCTCTACAAATCTATCCCATTTCGCGTGAGTATTCAATCGAAACGACATGGCAGGGGGTCGAGATCTTTCAAAATTGTCCGGTTGCGAGGAGCACCAGTGTACAGGCCTCCAACCAGGGAATTCCCGCATCATCAAGACGTTTCCGGAGTTCCGGAGATTCGGTACCCGGATTGAAGACGATCCGCTCGGGATTCAGACGGATGATCTCATCGGAAAGGGCGGCAAGTTTGTGTGGATTCAAGTAGATCGAAAGGGTATGAATGGGGACCCGGATATCCGAGAGCGTCGGTAATGCCGGAATCCCCTCCACCTCCGTTACCTTCGGATGGATGGGAAACACCGAGTATTCTTTGGCATCGAGGATCCGGACCGCACGGTTGGATGTGCGTTCGGGATTCGGACTGGCTCCGAGGACGGCCACGGCCGCCCCGGGAGGGGCTCCCCCGCTTCGCTTCGGACTCATATTACCCTATCATCGTAGGGTTACTTCAGAAAAGCAAGTGAATCCAACCGGAAATCGAAAGAGTTTTCGTCACGCAAAATACCCGGCAGCCTCCTGTATCAGCGAGGATGTGGCCACGCCGAACGGACAACGCCGATCACACGCTCCGCACTCGGTACACGCATCGGCTCCGACCGACAATCGGCCGTATGCCTCACGGGCCTCACGCTCCGAGCCGTACCGCGTGGCGGATTCGAAGAGACGCAGCACTAAGCCGATGTCGATAGCCGACGGGCAGGGGAGACAATGGTTACAGTAGACGCACTCTCCCTCGGCGTACCGCCCGATGGCATCTATCACGCCGGAGAAGTCCTTGGCATCTTCCTTCGCAGACAAAAAGGAGATATCGGTCTCCAGTTCATCCATATTCTCGCACCCGGGAACCACCGTCGACACCCCGACCCGGCTCAAGGCGTAACTCAATCCCTGTAGCGGGGTCAGTACCACGGCGGCATTCACCGCTCCTTTCTCCGTACCGGTATGAACGATATCCATGGTTTCCGTATCCCGGGGTGTGAGGAGTTTTCCACCGGCGAACGGTTTCATGGCCACGATGCCGATACCCCGCCGCACACACTCTGCAAACAACTCCTGCCTGCCGGCCACGGCGTTGCCCGTGGGATTTACCGGGTACATCAACACCTCGACGATACCGCTCTTGACCGCCTGAAGAGAGGTCGAGACGGTATGCCCGCTGAAACCGATGGCCTTCGCCTTTCCCTGCCGCTTATATTCAACGGCAAGGTCGCCGAGTCCCCCTGCCTCCATGACGCGGTCATAATCATCCTGCGTATCGCTATTATGCAGAAAGAGGACGTCGGCGTAATCGGTGTGGTATCGTGTGAGAAAATCTTCGAAAAACTCTCCGGCCCTCTCCTGATCCCGGACCACCCGGTACTGCCCGTCGATATGAGTCGAACCCAGATGAGCGGCAAGCATCACCCTCCTCCGGTACGGTTCGAAGGCCTCCCCCATGACGTCTCGGAACTCGGGCTTCGCCCAAAACACGTCGAAGTAATTGATACCGGCCTCCACCGCCCTGTTGACCATGTCGATGACCCGCTGCTTCGGCCGGTCGATCAGGTACTCCGTACCCATCCCCAGCGCGCCGACCCGCAGCCCTGTGTTGCCCAAATTTCTGAACTCCATCGTACTCCTCCTGCTACTTGTTCCGCATATACCGCAGATCGCACTCTGCCGAATAGCCGTTCTGTGCCGAATGATCATCGGTTCAGCAGCTTCGAAGATAGTATGATATCATATCAGGGACAGGAGGTACCATGAAGATATACATTATTACCGACCTCGAAGGACCCGCGATGGTATCGCGATTCATCCAGACGAGAGACTACTCGGACGATCCTGAACTGAAACGGGAAGCCATGCGCCTGCTGACCGGTGAAGTCAACGCCGCCATCGACGGAATATTCGACGTCGAGACCGATGCCGAAGTGATCGTGTGGGACGGACACGGCAGCGGCGGTATCCTGCCGATGGAGTTCCATCCCAGAGCCAAGTTGATCGCCCGGGGCCCGATCAAGCCCCCCTACTTTCTCGACGAGACCTTCGACGCCCTCTTCTTCGTCGGGCAGCACGCCATGGCGGGAACCCCGGACGCGCCGTTGGCCCACACCTACTCATCCAAGACCATCGAGTACTACAAGCTGAACGGCCGTCCGGTCGGTGAATTCGGTGCCCGTGCCATAATGGCAGGCGCCATCGGCGTTCCTACGGTATTCATCTCGGGTGACGACAAGGCCGTCGCGGAGGCCCGCGACCTGGTACCGGGCATCTACGGTGCGGAGGTCAAACAAGGGCTGGGACTGGAACTCGCGCTGCACCTGTCGCCGAAGGCGGCGTGCGACCTCATACGCTCCGTCGCCGCCGAGGCCGTCGGAGGCATCGGGAAGATCGAGCCGATCCGGTTGCATCCTCCCTACGAACAGGAGATCCGGGTGAAGGAGGGGGTAGATATCGGCACCTACCTCGCCCGGGGTGCCGAAAAGGTAGACGAACGCACGGTAGTGGTACGCAGCTCGGAGATCAATACACTCTTTCTCTGAGGCGGCGCTACCAGTCGATGACGATTTCGAGACCAGCGGAGAGGGCAGCCTCGACGCCGAAGCCGGCGCATGCAGTCGCGAACTCATTCCTGATCGATTCC
>CAZAKE010000222.1:0-7017 GCA_964485495.1 uncultured Spirochaetales bacterium | reverse complement strand
GAGGAAATAGTACGACTCGGCCCTGTCAGACGGAGTGATCTCGAGACGGCCACGGAAGAATTCCTGGAACATGTACGGGTGATGGCCGAGAAAGGTGATATACATCTTGCCGAAAAAGATGATATGTATGTGTAACGATTATAGATGTGCCGCAGATGTATGTACTATGGAGGTGTGAAACAGCGTGTACGATACTATGATAGCCTATCTGCTCTGGTTCGTATCGGGATTCGGCGCACTAGGGTTTCACCGTTTCTATCTTGGAAAGTTCGGTACCGGTATTCTCTATCTGTTCACCGGGGGCCTCTTCGGTCTCGGCGGGCTCTACGACCTGTTCACGCTACCCGCGCAGGTGCGTGAGGCGAACCTGCAGTTAGGATACAGGAGGGCGATCCTCGGCCTGGAAGACGGCAGGCGGTCCTTCAGACGACAGTTCCGAAGCGACGTCGAACGAAACTTCTCGAACAAGGAATCCATCGAACGAATCATCCTTCGAACGGCAAAGAAGAACGACGGCATCGCCACACCGTCCGAAGTGGCTCTCGAAGGCGACATCTCCCTCGACGATGCGAAGAAGAACCTGGACAAGCTGGTCAATCAGGGATATGCCGAGATGCGTGTAAGTAAAAACGGGGCACTGGTCTACTATTTCGCCGAGTTTTCCAAAGGAGAATCGAATCCTGACCTCGAGGATTTTTGACCTTCCGGGGTTCTCGGCACAGAGTGGTGAAACCGCATCGAAACTACGTGTAATTCTTCATCCGCAGAAAGCTTGACATGCCGCGTATGCACACATAGTATACGTACCCATGACTGCCAACGAGTTAAGAGACAAATACATCAAATTTTTCGTATCTCACGGACATACCGAGATTCCGGGGCGCTCGCTGATTCCGGAGAACGATCCGACTGTGCTGTTCATCATCGCCGGCATGCAACCCCTCGTGCCCTATCTGCTGGGTGAGGAGCATCCGGCGGGCACTCGTCTCGTCGATTGTCAGAAGTGTGTGCGGACAATCGATATCGATGCCGTCGGAGATCCGACGCATCTCACCTTCTTCGAGATGCTCGGTAATTGGTCCTTGGGTGATTACTTCAAGGACGAAGCCATCCGGATGAGTTACGAGTTTCTCACCGCAGAGGAATATCTCGGTTTGGATCCTGAAAGCCTCTCCGTCACGGTATTCAGGGGCGACGATCCGGCCGGTGGTGACGCCGCGGTTCCTCCGGACGAGGAGTCGGTTCGGATCTGGCGACTCTTGGGAATCCCGGAGGAGAGAATCTACCGACTGGGACGGGAGGACAACTGGTGGTCAACCGGCACCGGTTCCGGCCCGTGCGGACCCGACACGGAGATGTTTATCGACACCGGGAGAGACGCCTGCGGACCGGAATGCCGTCCCGGCTGCTCCTGCGGCAAGTACTTCGAAATATGGAACGACGTATTCATGGAGTACAACCAGAGGCCCGACGGTACCTACGAACCCTTGGAGCGAAAGTGTGTCGACACCGGCATGGGTATCGAACGCACCATCACCATGCTCCAGGGCAAAAAATCGGTATTTGAGACCGAACTGTTCACCCCCTTGCTCACCATCATCGAGAAGATCAGCGGCAAACGGTACGGCGATGACGAGGAGACCGACCGCTCTATGCGGATTATCGCGGACCATGCCAAGACCTCGGTATTCATTCTCGGAGACGATAACGGCGTCACTCCGTCCAACCTTGGGCAGGGATACGTGCTTCGCAGGATTATCCGACGTGCCATCCGACACGGAAGGAAGATAGGGATCGAGGGGAAGTTCCTGCAGCAACCCGCCGAGAGCGTATTGGTACTGTACAACCACGTATATCCCGAACTCACCAAGAACGGTGGGTTCATCATCACTGAACTCGAACGCGAAGAGGAGAAATTCCTCAACACCCTGCAGAAGGGGGAGTATGAGTTCAACAAGTTGCTGCCGAATCTATTAAAGAATCCGAAGCGGATCATGCCTGGGCGGGTGGCATTCCGGCTGTATGACACCTACGGATTCCCGATAGAAATAACCGAGGAGCTGGCGGCCGAACACGGCCTGACCGTCGACAGAGAGGCCTTCGACGAGGCCTTCAGAAAGCATCAGGAGCTTTCAAAACAGGGCGCCGATAAGTCGTTCAAAGGCGGGCTCGCGGATCAGGGCGAGATGACCACCGCGCTCCACACGGCTACCCATCTGCTGCACGCCGCATTGCGTGATGTCTTGGGTGGGCACGTCTCACAGAAGGGGAGCAACATCACTCCGGAGCGGTTACGGTTTGACTTCGCTCATCATGAGAAGATGACCGAAGAGGAACTCTCCCGGGTGGAGGAGATCGTCAACGAGAAGATCGATCAGGATTTACCGGTCGATTTCGCCGTGAAAACCCTGGATGAGGCCAAGCAGGAGGGGGCCCTGGCGTTCTTCGGCGACAGATACGACGAGAAGGTGAAGGTATACGCCATCGGAGACTATTCTAAGGAGGTGTGCGGCGGACCTCACGTGAAGAGAACCGCAGAGCTTGGCCGGTTCAAGATCAAGAAGGAACAATCCTCCTCTGCCGGTGTCCGCAGAATCCGCGCCGTGCTCGAGAGATGAATCTAAAGGTACGCCGGTTTCGGTCCCGGCGGCGCGCAAGCATACTTCGGCAATAGTCTGTCGGTACCCATCATTCAACCTGGCCGGAATGATCGGAGTGGGAAGTTGCCAGGAGACCGCAGGCGCCGTCGATCCCTCTTCCCTTGCTGCGCCGAAGCGTCGCGTTGAGGCCCCGTTCTCGAAGGTCTGCGGTGAACTTCCGAACCGCCCCCTCCGAGGGTGAATGTAAGTCCGATGACGCCCCGTCATATTGGTTCCATCGAATCACGTTCACCATCACAGACAACTCACCGCAGAACTGCTCCAAGGCGGTTATTGCCGGAAGAGTGTCATTGATCCCCTCGAGGAGGACGTATTCCACGGTGATCCGGCGGCCGGTCCGTTGGTACCGTTTCAGTGCGGAGTGAAGGTCGGAAAGAGAGAAACGAGATGCCCCGGGCATGAGATCCCGCCGGACCGTCTCCTCGGCCGACACCAGAGAGACGGCCAGCCGAATTTCGGGCATGGTTTCGGCCAGATCGAGGATACCCTCCGGAATTCCGCATGTTGAGATCGTGATGCGTCTCGGAGACATGGCCAAGCCGGCCGCATGCCCCAGGACACGGATAGAGCGGTACACCTCCCCGAGGTTGAGCAGCGGCTCACCCATTCCCATATAGACGATGTTCGAGGGAGCCCCGTAGAGATCACGGAGGATCAGCACCTGATCTACGATCTGCGATGCGGTGAGATCCCGTCTGAAACCCATGGCGCCTGTACGGCAAAAACGGCACCGCATCGGGCAGCCGACCTGGGATGAGATGCAGAAGGTGATGCGGGGATCTTGCGTGCCGGAGCGGGGGTGGAGGATGACGACGGCCTCGACGGTTTCTCCGTCTCGACACCGCACCGTGACCTTCCCGCTTTCGGTTCCGCAGATTTTTTTCGTCGGCTCGCATTCAGGTATCGAATAGTCTCGGCTCAGTCGGCTTCGTTCACTTGCCGGGAGATTACTCATCCGATCGAAAGCAAACTCACCCTTCGCGTGAATCCATGAGAATACCTGCCTGCCCCGGTAGGGAGGTGAGAGACCGAGGCGATTCGCGAGTTCTTCGGGAAGAAGCCCTGAGAGCATCTATCGGCCTATGCTATCGTCATACTCGTACGATACACGTACACACGTATTACCGCCATGCCGGCGAGTGGTGAAGATGGTCGTTCGAATCCCGCTACTCCTGCCTCAGTTCGGACAACATCGATGAAACGAAGGTGTTGCGGATTCCGAGTCGCTGGAACTGAGTGAGGGTGTCTATTGCCTTCTGTCTCTCACCGAGTTGCACATAACATTCGGCGATCTCGGTATAGAGCCGATGGTTCTTCGGATCGTTTTTCAGGAGACCGAAGAGGCTTTCCACGGCATCCGCATACTTGCCTCGTGCTTTGTTGATGAGGGCTAGGCCGAGAATCGCGTACACATCGAACTCGATGTTCAACGCCTTTCTATAATACTCCTCCGCATTGTCGTAATCACCCATGATGCGATACGCGTCTCCGGCCCGAGTCAGGATCACCTTATTGTTGGGATCCCGCCTCAGAATGCGGTTCCAGTATTCCAGGGATTTTTCCTGCTTGTTCATTCCGCGGTAACAGTCCGCCATACCGAAGAGGGCGTAGAAGTTATTCGGTTCAAGCTCGAGGGCCTTGTCGAAGTAATCGATTCCCTTCTCGAAGGTCTTCATCTTCCTGTGGCAGTTACCGAGAGAGGTGAGAACCCGTATGTCAACGTTCTCTCCCTTGATCTCGTACATCCGCTCCCAATATTTCATGGCCTCTTCGTATTCACGAAAGTCGTAGTGGAGGTGTCCGAGGCCGATGAGGGCATAGGGGTTGTCTTTCTCCATCTCGAGGACGCGTTGATACACCTCTCTCGAGCGGCGGAAATCGCGGACCTTGCGGTAGGCGTCTGCGACACGCGTGAGCACCGTTACGTTGGAATCGTCATGTTTCAGGTACTGTTCCCAGATACGAATGGCCTTATTGAATTGCCGGAGAGCCTTGTAACAGTCTGCGAGTCCGAACAACGCGTAGTTATTGCCTTCGTGGTGTTCGAGGCATTGCTGGTAAAATTTTATCGCGTCTCTGTAGTGGCCTTTCTTGCGTTCCCCATCGCCCAAGCCGACCAGGGCGTAGTTATTCACCGGATCCACCTCAAGAATCTGCCGAAAACACTCCTCGGCTTCATCGATGAGACTTTCCTTAAGTAATTGATATCCCCGCTTGGATAGTTCGGATATCTCGTTTTGTTTATGTTCGGGGAGTACGTCTTCGAATTCGTGGTCTGAACCGATGTTGCTGAAATCACTCATCATCTCTTCCTAAGTTTTTTCCTTTGATTGGTATTTCCCGGTCGTGCCGGAAGTAATTCTCTTTTTGCTTTTTTTTTGCTTTTTTTCGCTTTTTGCCAATTACGTCGAGATCCAATGCCGCAGAACGGCCGACATCCGTTCGTATATCTCCTCGGTCTTCCGCGGAGCGGGAGCCAACGCATACATCCGCAGCGCCTCGAAAGGCTCACCCGCCTCCCAGCATAGGTCACCGATACGAATCATGCCGTCGGTATATCCGGTGGCGAGAAAGATTTTTTTGGCCTGATCGAACTTTCTTTCGTTGAACAGCTGATTCCCCTTGCGAATCAGTGCGCTCCGTTGCTGTCCGCTCAGTCGGGTCTGTGCAACCGACCCGATCTTGATGAACCCTTCTTTCGGCAGTGTCGCCAAGATGTCGTCAACGCTCATAATTTCCTAGCATTTCTCTTCTCTATACTATAGTAAATTTACGCATAATATCAACAGAATCGACCAAGAATTATTACCATTTTTCTTAGCCATGTCTATAACACGCCCTTGGTCGATAATAGCTGCTCTACGGGAGAATACGCCTGTCCGATGGCCTTTCCAAGGGCCTTGAATAGGGCTTCGACCATGTGATGGCTGTTTCGACCGTACCTGCAGGCACCGTGTAGCGTAATCTTGGCCGAATTGGAGAGGGCGGTCAAGAACTCGGCAACGAGTGCCGTATCGAAGGCTCCGATCGTCTGCTGGGGAAAATCTGCGTGAAATACCATGAACGGTCGGTTGGCCGCGTCGATGGTAACCTCCGAGAGTGCATCATCCATCACGATGACGGAATGACCGAAACGGTTGACCGGTCCGGTATCCTCGACGATCTCATACAAGGCGGAACCCATGACCAGCCCTATGTCTTCGATCAGGTGATGAGGATCCACGTCGATATCACCCTGTGCGCCGATCGACAAGGAGAACCCGCCGTGGAACGCCATGGCGTTGAGCATATGACTGAAAAAGGGGAGGCGAAGCCCCAGTTCGATATCACGTGAATTGAAATCGAGGGTGAGATCGATCTCGGTTTCGCCGGTAGACCGGTGCAAGGATTTTTTGCGTTCTTTCATGATACCTCCCCGCTAAGAGTTTCGACAAGTGCATCGATTTCTCTGTAGTGAATTTTATAGAACGCGGGATTCGCAATCAACCGGACGGTTATCTCCTCGAGCTCTTCGAACACAATGAGATCATTGGCTCTCAGCGTGTTCCCGGTTTCGACGAGATCTACTATGAAGGGTGCTAATCCGAGGACGGGGGCCAACTCTACCGAACCGTTCAACTTGATAATCTGTATCGGTATGCCCCGTGAATGGAAGAATCTGTTTGTGAAGCGGGTGAATTTTGTGGCGATCGGCAACGGTTTTCCAGTAACGGGAGGGTAGGTTCCGGGTTTTCCCGCGAGACACATCTTGGTGCTCCCGAATGGCAACTCCATCAGGGTAACGAACCGATATCCGGACTCCTCAACCACATCGCGGCCGCAAATTCCCAGCCCGGCAATGCCATGATGCACGTAGGTGGGAAGATCGGAATTCTTAACGAGGAAAAGGCGGATGTTCGCTTCGGTGTCCTCCGCCGTAAGTTTCCGGTCTCGGAACTCGGCATGAAATCCGGCCATAGCGAGAAGATCCGAAGAGAGTTCCTGCAATCTGCCCTTCGGGAGCGCGATACTCATCGGAGTGGCGATCATACCGTGGCGATTCCTCCCTTCTCGCGTATTTTTTCGGCTCGCCGGTAGGCTTCCCGGAATGAGGAGGCCACCGTGCGGTTACCGGTTCCGGGAGGATCGAATCGCTCCAATGCTCCGATGTTCGGTTCGATCTTTCGGAGGAGCAGGGAAAACCCTACAGACGGAACGGAAAAACCAAACGAACCGAGTAGATTGTCATACCTGCCGCCGGATGCGAATGAGGAGTCGAGATCGTCCATATATACTTGAAAGGCGAATCCTGTGTGATACGCCTGTGTGCCTATCTCCGAGCAATCCAAGATCACCGGTACCGTCGAATCTGCCGCGG
>CAZAKE010000221.1:0-7212 GCA_964485495.1 uncultured Spirochaetales bacterium | reverse complement strand
TCCACCCCATCGGGAATCCGCTCAGGCGCCACCCAGCGGCAACCGTCGATATCGAGCCAGAACACCGTCAATGCCCCGTTCCCCTTCATCCCGGCGATGTCGAGGAAAACCTCGCCATCGGCAGGAAAATAGACGCCATATTGTGTGCCCGTTTCGGCGGTGCAGAAGGCCTCGTTATGACTCCGGAAGGTCAACAGGTCATTTCGTGGTTCGCAGCTGAAGATCTCCAGCTCATCCAGGAACATCCGCGCCGATCGGATGTTCCGCTGTACGATATCAGTGAGACCCAACCCCGCCGGCGGCCGATGAAAGCGGGCTGAGGCGCAGCCTCCGATGATGTCGCGCCAGAAACGCTCCCGGGCGTCGCGACCTGTGCCGTACGAGCCTGTCTTCGCGCCATAGATCTTCACCGTATTCATAGGCCGCGGCACACCTGTATCGACGATCCGCCGCCGAAAACTCGAAAGGTTCTCCCAGTGTTCCTCCCATGAATTATGGCTGTTCTGGGAGATGTCGATGAAATCATACGTTTCAGGATGCCCCCATGTGCGTTCGTGATGATCCGAATCCAGCGAATGGGCGTCCCACATCTCGGTCGCGTAGACGCGGCGTCCGGCATTCATCGCCGCATCCTTTATGTAGCGGCACCAATACTCACCCCATGCCGCCGGCTCGTTGGTCTCGTTGTCCATGCAGTAGAGCACGTTGCCGTACTCCAGTGATATCCGCAGCAGTGCATCGATGTGTTTCTGCTGATACCGGAGAACGACGGGATTCTCGTCTTTCAATCCCGGCAGGCTGCGGAAGAACGAGTTCTCGCGCCGCCCCGGATGTGTCGTGATCTCCGGCTCGAGACCCGTATCCTCGGCAGTATAGTTGCTGTTGTTCTTGGGATTGAAGGGGTTCTCCCGCCACGGTTCCCGGGCGAAATCGAAGCGGTCCCATAACTCGATCTGCACGATGATTCCCCGTTCGACCGTAGCCTCAAGAAATCCTCTGAACCGTCTCCAGTACTCCCCGGATGGACGCTCGAGATCGTACAGCCCCGATTCCTCTTCCCGTTCGAAGGGCCATGCATCACCGGGATCCCGACTCGACATGGTGCAACGCACGTAGTTCCCTCCGCACGCCGCGAGCAACTCCAAATGCCCGACTATGTCCGGAACCTGAAACAGGTTGTCCTCCCGGCTGCCACCGAGGAGCATCGTCGGTTTCCCGCCGTATTGCCAGTAGAAGGGATTTCTGTCGTAGGGCCGGATAGCCTCTTTTGATATACTCATCTCGGATCTCCTTGAAGCGTCATTGTCATTTCAAACTGTTCAACGACTGAAGTTTCATCATGTCCTTGAATGAGGCCTTGAGCCGCAGCAGGCCGCGCTGATAGGCCTGCAAGCCGTCGATCTCTCCGCGGTTCATGGCCTGCATCGTGCGGCTGTCCATCTCATACCGGATCTCCGGATCCGGTATGGGTGCGTCCACCTGCTCTACCGCCGTCACGACGCCGTCCGCAAATGTGACCAGGAAAAACTCTCCGGTATCGGTAAACGCGTATTGCATCGACTTGTTCCATCCCGTAAAATTATCGCTGATGCGGGGATCGTTGTATTTAGCGGCCTCATCGCTCAGAATAGCATACATATCGTCTCCGGATACAGAGGGGCCGGGAAACGGAAATGATGCCGTTCTTTGCCCGAATCCAGGTAGTATCGACGATATGACTCCCGTGGCCGTCTCACCGAGACGCATGCCGGCACGACGGAGTGCCCGAAGCGCGGAAACCGCCGCGGGTGTCGGCCTGGCCCGGGCCGCCAGCAGTCCTCGCGCCTCGAGGCCGTTCGCCACCTCTCCCAGGTCCAGTGCCTCGAGGGCCGTGCGGGTCTGCAGTCCCGTGGGAACGTCCCACCCCCGCAGCTCGTAGTATTCGTCTCTGGTGCGGAGGTATTCGGGAAGGTCCACCCTGGCACCGATGCGGGATACCGGCGTGCCGTCGGGTCCGGGGACGATACACTCCGGATCGGCCACATGGGCGGATAGCGGCTCATGATGCCACTCGTGCCGCAGGAAGTCATCCTTCCGTGACCTGTGCCCCTCCGACAGCAGAACGGCCCGCTGCAGATTGAAGACACGCTCCCCTAACCGGGCCAGACCCTTCTCGTCATACGCTACACCGGTGGCGGCCCGGAGCACCTCCGCCTCGATCCCTGGATCCCCCACATGATCGGGACCCGCCGGGATGTCCATCACCGGGTACATCCAGTCGCAAACCACCAGACACTCCTTGGCCAGCTGCCGGTTCTGAATCCGCGCGGCCGCCTCCGCCTTCCCCTCGAAGGTGGTGAAGTCCGCGGCCGCGGGACCACCCCAGAACCGCTCCGCGATGGTACGTATCACCTCGGAGGAGATGTGGGCACCGGGAACCTCCTTGGCCCAGCTGGACCACTGCGCCAGCGTGAGTCCCGCCTCGTGGAGCTGCTGGATCGGTTCTCTCGTCTCGAAAGGAAATACCAGCGCGTTGGTGATGCAGTAGCGCGGATCGTAGGGATCGTTGTGCCGGGCAAGCCGAGTGGCCCCGCCGCCGACTTCCGCTGCCGCCTTTCGTGCGCCTTTCGCCAGAACCTCGCCGAAATCGGCTCTTCGCGAGATCGACTCGAGGAGAGAATCGATGAATTCGAGACTACCGATCTTCGAGAGCGGGAGCCCCGTGTTTCGGTCATCCAGGATCCCCTCTTCTCTGCAGGCGACCAGCCACTCGATCAGGTCCTGGATCTCCCATGTATCCATGCCGTACCTGTCACACGCACGATTGGCATGAAAGGGGATGTCCGGGTCGTCGCCGCCGTAGCCGAAGGCATAGCTCATGTAGAAAAAACGAGCCTGGCACATATATTTTCCGCTTGTACCGTTCTTGGCCGTGTACTTCACCCGCAGGCAGTTGGCCATGCAGCCGTAACAGGGCAGTTTCTTCGTATTCTCGCCGTGCTCCATGAAGTCGATACCCCAGACCTTCACGTTCCCCCGATCGAACCCCCGGATACGCCGTTCGATCTCCCGGAGGGCCTCGCGATCGTGCACCTCGACCTTCCGCTCAGCGGCCCTCATGGTCACGGCCTTGAGATTCTTGGAGCCCATGACTGCACCCATGCCGCCGCTGCAACTCGCATCTCCGTCAGCCAGGATGATCGAGAAGGGAACCATCGCCTCACCGGCGGGTCCGACGGCCAACACCCGAGGTTTCGAACCCGAGGTTTCCGCCTTGACCGTCTCTATGGTCTCCACCGCCGACATACCGACATATTCGGGGCACTCACGGAGGCGAATACCCTCCGCATCCACCTCCAGAAGTGACAGCCGTTCCGCCTTCCCGGTGATGACAATCCCGTCGAATCCCGCGAACTTCATCTCGGCGCCGAAATATCCGCCCAGATTCCCATAGCAGAAGTGATCCCGCTCCGGGAGAGACGACTTACCGAAAATCCCCCAGCGGGATCCGCCGATGGCCGGCATGCAGGCCAGCGGACCGGTCATCATGATCAGACAGTTTTCCGCGCTCGCTGCATCGGTCTCGGGACGCACGAGGTCTCGGTAAAGGGCGGTTGCCACCCCCCGCCCCCCGACGAACCTTTCGGCATAGTGCTGCGTATCGATGAACTCGGTTCTGCCGGTCGACAGATCGTATTTCAGAATCTTCCCGGTAAGCCCCGTCATGCACGCCTCCGACCGTACCATACCCGGATGATACTTCGGCGTCTACACGGAGAGGCAATTCGCACAGCGTGCGTTTTCCGTGATACATGCTGCGCATTTTGCGGATTGCAACGGGCGCCGTAGAGTGGTATTCTGAGTCGGATTCGATGCCGGTAGATCCGGCACCGGCGACAAGAAGGAGCAGCCACATGTCTGAATCCCTGATATTCCCCAAACGCACCGTCCATCTTGACTTCCATACCGGTCCGGATATCCCCGATGTGGGCGCGGACTTTGACCCGGAACTCTTCGCGCGCACATTCAAGGATGCCCACGTCGACAGCGTCACGGTATTTGCGATGTGCCATCACGGGCACCTTTACTACGATACCGATCACCCGGCGCGACATCCGGGGCTGCAGGAAGGGTTGGACCTGATGGGCGAACAGATCAAGGCCCTTCATTCCCAGGGGATCCGCGCTCCTATCTACATCAGCGTCCAATGCAACGAGTACGCCGCGAATCAACACCCCGACTGGATCGCCCTGACACACGAGCTGCAGCAGGTGAAACGGGGCGGTTCGGCATATGTTCCCGGCTGGCAGATCCTCGATATGGCGAGTCCCTATCAGGAATATCTGACCGGCATCATCGGCGAAGTCCTCGAAAAGTATGCGCCGGTGGACGGCATCTTCCTGGACATGTGCTGGGACCAGCCCAGCAGCTCCAAGTGGGCGATTGAGGCGATGAAGAAGCGAGGATTCGATCCGACGTCAGAGGATGACAGGGGCGTGTACGCCCGGGAATTGGTCCACGAGTACATGGCCAGGTATCGGGAGATGGTCGAAGAGGCACAGTCCGGACACCCGCCGGCTGGTACGTGGTTCAACAGTCGGCCGAAGACCAACCTGCACGTGGAGAAGAAATTCCTGCGTCACATCGAGATAGAGGCCCTGCCGACGGGAGGATGGGGCTACGCCTACTTTCCCTATGTCGCCAGATTCGTGAGACCCTTGGGGCTACCTACCTTGAGCCATACAGGCCGCTTCTTCAAGAGCTGGGGTGACAACACCTCCCTCAAACCCGAGTCGGCACTCAAATACGAATGCTGTCAGATCCTGAGTCAGGGGATGACCAACGGCGTAGGCGACCTGCTGCATCCGAGAGGAACACCGGCGAAGGCGGTATATGACCTGATCGGCAAGGTATACGGTCATATCGAGGCGTGTGAGCCCTACGTCGCAGGCGGACGGGTCGTGAGCCCACTCGCGCTGATCGTGGATCCGGAACTCGGAGATCGGCCGGGGCCCTCGGGATTGGGAGCCGTGCGGGCCCTACAGCAATTGAGGCGCCAGTTCGACATCCTTCCTCCCACGGCAACCCTCACCCCGTATGAGGCGATCATCATCCCGGAGACCACACGGATCGATCAGTCGTTGGTGGAGAAGATTCGCTCATACGTGGACGACGGCGGCGGCGTCATCGTCTGCGGGCCTGCGGCACTGGACGTGGCCGGAGCGCCGGTGATGCCGGAGTTGGGGATCGAGACCTTCGGACCGAGTCCCTACACCCACACCTTCCTGCATGCGGAAAAGGAGGTGGCCGATGGACTTGCCGATTACGGCTACGTGATGTATGACCGGGGCTTCCGAATGAAGGCGAGGGGCGGAGCGACGACGCTGATATGGGTCGGCGAACCATACTTTCAACGGACATATGAGCACTTCTCCGGCCACGATTATACGCCGGAGCGCGGCGTCTCGGAGTATGCCGCCGCGGTGAAAAACGGCCGCGTCATCACCTTCTCGGTCCCGATCTTCGAGGCCTACGGGCGCCACGCCGCGCCGAACTATCGTACGCTTTTCGGTAACTGTCTCAAGCTGCTCTCACCACGACCGTTGGTGATAGATTCAGGTCCCAGCAAGCTCGAGACGACGGTGATACGGACATCGAAGGCCACGGTAATCCACCTCATAAGCTTCAGTCCGGAGCGTCGGGCCGACGGACTCGACATCGTGGAGGATCCCTTCCCGCTGGTGGAGATGCCGATCTCGGTTGTTTCCGATACGAAGCCGTCGCGGGTGTACCTGGCCCCGCCAGAGCAGGAGCTGGAATACACCTATGAAGATGGATATGTGCACACAACGGTTACAATACTCGACGGGCATGGGATGCTGGTCGTAGAAGACTGAGCCCGTACATACCCGTACATAGCGCCGGATATTTCCGCAATCCGAGTAGTAATTCATCGCGGTCTACCCAAAACGGTGACCATATGGTACCGTTGCCGGTACTATACTTACTATACATAGTGCGCAATACACATCGTCGAAGGTTCGGAACTCGGGTGACAAGTATTGTTCCCGCAGGACGCCGTAGCTCTTCGACGTGAATCACTACACCAGGAGGCCGATACGATGGCTCGGAAACGCATACTGATTATCGGCGGAGTAGCCGGTGGCGCCACGGCTGCGGCCAGGGCCCGCCGAGAGGACGAATCCGCCCAGATCACGATCCTGGAGAAGGGACCATACGTCTCATTCGCGAATTGCGGACTCCCCTACTACATCGCCGGAGAGATCGAGAAGAGGGACGACCTGCTCCTGCAAAGCCCGGAGGCGTTCAAGGAGCGGTACAATATCGATGTCCTGATCAACCATGAGGCCGTCGACATAGATCGTGAGAACAAAACGGTCGCCGCGGTGACCTCCGACGGCGGAGAGGCGGAGTTTTCATACGATGTCCTCATCCTCACCCAGGGAGGGTCTCCTGTCAAACCGCCCATCCCGGGCACCGACGCCGACCATGTCTTTACCCTCTGGACCGTGCCGGACGTAGATGCCATCGATGCGTATATCAGGGAGAGAAAGCCGAAATCAGCCGTGGTCGTAGGAGGCGGATTCATCGGACTCGAGATGACCGAGGCGCTTCATGCCCGAGGTCTGCACGTCACGGTTGTCGAACTATTGGACCAGGTCCTGCCCAACCTCGATTACGAGATCGCATCGATGGTGAAGAACCACATCGAATCGAAAAACATTCAGGTTCTCACCGGTACGGCCTTGCAGTCGGTAACGCCTGCCACTCATACCGCCGTACTGAGTGACGGAAGGGAGATGAGTGCGGAGCTGGTATTGCTGGCGGTGGGTGTCCGGCCGACGACGGACCTGGCGAAGAGAGCCGGTCTCGAGATCGGCGAGAGCGGCGGAGTGAAGGTCGACGACTCCCTGCGGACGAGTGATCCGAATATCTACTGTGCCGGTGACATGATGGAGGTAACCAACCTCGTCAGTGGCAAGAAAGCGCGCATCCCACTGGCAGGGCCGGCGAACCGGCAGGGTCGCATCGCCGGCAGCAACGCCGCCGGGGGAAACATGACCTATGCAGGTGCCCTGGGCACCTCGGTGGTGAAGATTTTCGACGCCACCGCCGGCTCCACCGGTCTGTCTAAACGGGCTGCCAAGGAAGCCGGATTCGACGCCGACGCGGTGAGTATCCATCGAGCCAACCACGCGACCTACTACCCCG
>CAZAKE010000220.1:5785-7243 GCA_964485495.1 uncultured Spirochaetales bacterium | reverse complement strand
TACTGAATATTTTCCGCCCTTTTGTCCCTCAAACAGATAAATCTTTGGAGAGTATTCCCCAATATACTCGCTATAAAGAAGCCTGAACTTCTTTGAGAGAGGAACCTGACGATCTTTTCTTCCTTTTGACTGTTTGATGATGATCACTCCTCGATCTATATCTATATCATCAAGTTTCAAATTCACAGCCTCGCTAATTCGTAGACCGGCAGAATAGATAAGAGTGATTGCTGTCTTGTGTTTGAGATTCTGAATCTCCCTGATAATTGCTGACACTTCCTCTACGCTGAGTACAACCGGCAGGTGTTTCTCTCTTTTAGGCCGTATGGAGAGTCGAGGCATGGACTTACCGAGAATCGATGTAATATAGGATTTGACCGCATTGGCGGCCATATGCTGATATGCTGCACTGACCTTTTTCTCCGCAACCAGAAAATCAAAATAAGAGATGATTTTTTCATCGCTTAGTTCATGATCTACTCCGGAATACTGAAGAAATTGTGAAAGATGATGCGTGTAGTTCTTTATGGTATTCGGACTGTAGCGTTTTCTCTTGAGATAAAGAGTATATTTGCGAAGAGCCTCCGCTTCGGAGAGACCCTTCGGACTATCTCCAGAAAAGACAAGGTGAGCAACCGAATGGAGTTTCTGCTCGAGTAATGCGGACGTTCCCGGTTGAGCCGGAATACGCCAAACCTTTTTTTCGGGAAGGTACTGTCTCCCGGGCAGCGTCCGGACCACGGTAAGAATGGAATTGTCGTATGGAAATCTCAGAATATACTCCTGATCATCACAGGTAATATTGACGATAGGCTTTTCTGTAGACGTAGACATTGATTAATCTGCACCCTTAGCATTTATTATCTAGCCAGTTTACGTCTTTGATACTGAGCTGTCAATCACACCAGCGGTTCCGACTAAGGCAATAGCCATAGTCGGAACCGCCACATTTCTCTGTATATCAGATATCGTGAACAGGCATCGACCGATACGCAAGGCAGTCGCAAAGAGACTCGCAGATGTGGTTGATGTATCTGTAGAAAACTTCTGTGAGGACGGCGATACAGTACCGCAGAAACCATCTCCCCACATCTACTTCGATCCATGGTTGTATGACGCTTCATACTCTTCCTTCGATTCTATGATACTCGAACAGAAGCGTCATAAACGAATCGCACCAACCTGAAGTAGACGGAGGGAAATCTTGAATAGAAACGTTCAAGGCACTATAGTAGAGGAGGATATGGACATGAACCAGTTATCCGAGCAGTTGGAACAGGAACTCACCGACGCGGTAGAGGTGAAGAATCCAAAATCTCTGCACCGGTATGTCGAGCTTCTCACCCAGGGATTGGTCCATCGAGATACTCATGAGACGTCAGTAGACCGGCTCATTAAGAGTATCCGTTCAGTGGTTCATGAGATGCGTGTTGGATTCAAGCGGATGGATGAACGCTT
>CAZAKE010000220.1:0-5685 GCA_964485495.1 uncultured Spirochaetales bacterium | reverse complement strand
ATGGATGAACGCTTTGAATCGATGCAACATTCCATGGATAAGCGTTTCGAGTCGATGCAAGAGTCCATGGATAAGCGCTTCGAATCGATGGATAAACGCTTTGAAGTGGTGCAGCACGCTATGGAAAAACGCTTCGATGCGGTAGATAAGCGCTTCGACGAACAGTACCGTTTCACGGAAGCCCGATTCCAGGACATGAACCGGCGATTCAACATGATGTTCGCCTTCATCACTATCGGATTTTCGATTGTTTCCCTCGTTACGGTATTCCTTCGGATCACGTAAATGTGATTGCCCAATGATACCCGGCTATGTAATTTTGGCTTACGCTGCGACAATATGACAGAGTATCGTTCTCATTCTCTGTGTTCACTCCTTACTCGTCACATACACAGAATACACCCCGCGGAGGGGCTGGCCCCGGGTGTCGTCGAACCAGGTGTGTGGAAACAGGCAGGGCCTCCCCGGTCTCCAGCCGGCCGTCAATGGTAATTTTGACTCGAGTAATAGTCGCATATCGGCTCCTTTTCTGCGATACCGACTTCCTTCCTCGTCGACACAAGAGAAAAGGGCAACAACACAGAGAAATGTGGCTATTTCAATTATGACAGTAGCCATAGTGGGAATAGTTGGTCTGTTGGATCGGTGACTTCCTATATGTATGCGTGAGTGCTACAATGCCTTCCGGCCGTTATCGGTGAGTGTATACGAACCGCCGGCCGGTGGGAACGACACCGTCGGTTCTCGGCCCGTCCAACCTAATATTTTGATTTTCAGGGAGTATGCAATGAAGAAGCCGAATATCGTATTCATGGTCGCCGACGACCACGGCAGGGAGGCGCTGGGGTGTTACGGGAACCGAGTGATCGACACCCGCAACCTGGATGCACTGGCCGCCGACGGCGTGCGCTTCACCCAGTCGTTCTGTACCACCGCCTCCTGCGCCGCCAGCCGTTCGGTGATGCTGACCGGGCTGTACAATCATGCCAACGGCACCTACGGCCACACCCACAGCTACCACCACTTCTCACTCTTTCCGCAGGTGAAGACCCTACCGGCCTACCTAAACGAGCTGGGCTATCGGACCGCGTGCGTGGGGAAGAAACACTACGCCCCGGAGTCTCAGTATCCCTTCTCGGTAGAGATCGGGGAGAGCAAATTCGGCCGGAACGACGTGGCCATGTCCGAGGCTTGTCGTGACTTCGTCAACGACGGGGATACTCCCTTCTTTTTATACTGGTGTTCTCACAACCCGCACCGTGGACCTCAGGTGTCGGAAAACCATCCCCATACACCCAACCGGTTCGGGAACCCGGAAGCCGATTTTCGCGGAGACAACGAGAGAATCTACTCGGAGGACGAGGTGGAGGTACCGACCTTCCTCACCGACAATCCCGCCACCAGGGCGGAGGTAGCCCAGTACTACCAGTCGATCTCCCGGCTGGACCGGGGAGTAGGAAGGCTGATGCAGATCCTCAAGGACGCCGGCAAGTATGAGGATACTCTTATTATCTACATCTCAGACAATGGGGCCGCTTTCCCAGGGTCCAAGACCACCCTGTACGAACCCGGGATGAACCTGCCCTGCATCGTGAAGGTGCCCGACTCTGAATTGACGGCCAACGAGATGGTAGAGAAGAAAGGTGGCGTCTGCAACGGCCTCATCACCTGGGCCGACCTGACCCCCCTGATTCTGGATTTTGGCGGCGACGCGGCGCTGGGCGACTCGCTGCACGGTCGCTCCTTCCGGGAGATCATCGGCCGGGAGCAACCCGACGGCTGGAGAGATGAAGTCTACTCGGCCCATACCTTCCACGAGATCACCAACTATTACCCCATGCGGGTGGTGAGGACCGACAGGTACAAGTTCATCTGGAACATCGCCCATCCCCTGACCTACACCTTCGCCTCGGACCTGTGGCGCTCCGCCACCTGGCAGAGCGTCGTCGCAGAGCAGGATGGGGTCCTCGGAGGCCGGTCGGTGGAGGCGTACCTGCATCATCCGCGCTTCGAGCTCTTCGATCTGGAACAGGATCCGGAGGAGCTCAACAACCTGGCTGAGGACCCGGAATACGCACCGATGGTGGAGCAGTTTTGCGATAAAATCCGAAAGTTCCAGGAGGAGACCGGAGACCCCTGGATCCACAAATGGGAGTACGAATGATGACGACGAACACACACGACTTCGTAATCCTGCGCGACCTTGCCGGGCGTTACTCGGAGTATGCCGCAGTTCAAGCGGCTGGCCGCCAAGTTCAAGTCCTTCAAGTTTGGTTGCTGCGAGCCGGTCCACGACCTGATGCCCCACCGCACCCAGCTGCCGGGGCATCCGGAAGGCAAACGTTCGCACGGAAAAGGGTAAGATAGGAAACGCGACAAAGGAGTGATGACATGAACATGCAGGAATTCACGAATCCGAGTGAGAAGTACCGCGGGGTCACCCTGTGGATGCTGAACGACCGACTCGAGAAAGAGGAGTTGCGGCGGCAGATGAGGGAGATCCATGAGAAAGGAATCGGCGCGGTCATCGGTCGTACCTTCGTGGGCCTCAGGACCGAATACCTGAGTTCCGAGTGGATGGAATACATGCGTATCATCGTCGACCTGGCGAAGGAGCTGGGGATGGAGGTGTTCTTCCAGGCCGGGTACATGCCCAGCGGCATCCCCGATCAGGATCCCGCTTACGCCCACAAGGCCCTCACGACGGTGCCGGCCGGGAAGAATCTCGAAGACGGCATGAAGCCGCTGACGCAGGATGGTACGTTCCAATATGTGGAAACTACCCGGATCCACGTACTGGACATGTTCAACAACGAGGCGGTCTCCCAATATCTGAAGGGAGCCTACGAGGATACCTGGTTCACAAATTTCCAGAGTGAGTTCGGCGGGACAATCTCGTCGGTGTGGGTGGACGAACCCCACTTCAATCCCCCCAACATCCCCTGGGGTCCGTTCCTCGTCGAGCGGTTTATAGCGGACTGGGGATATTCCGTCGAGGAACATGTCCCGTCGCTGTTTGTCGAGGAGGGTGACTACCGGAAGATCCGCTACCACTACTGGCGTACGGTGACTAACCTGCTCCTGGACGGGTATTTCGACCAGGTCTCGGAATGGTGCAGGAAACACGAGGTCTCCTTCAGCGGTCACCTGATGGGCGAGGACACCCTGGCGGCGCAGATCGCCTTTACCGGCGCCTGCATGCCCCTCTACGAGAAGATGCAGCTTCCGGGGATCGACCACCTCACCATGAGCCTCAACTGGACCCACTGGCGTAGAAATGAGGAGGGCGAAGGGGTCAGATTCGTTCTCACGCCGAAGCAGTGTTCCGGCGCCGCCCATCAGTTCGGCAAGGAGCGGATCCTGGCGGAGATGTACGCGGTGAGTAGCCAGGGGATCACCTTCGAGGACCGTAAACAGATCGCCGATTGGTTTTTCATCATGGGCATCAACTACCGCTGTCTCCACGGGTCCTTCTACTCGATGAAGGGTCGGCGGAAGCGTATCTATGCGCCTCACCTCTCCTACCAGCAGCCGTGGTGGGAGGACAACCGGCTCATCTCCGACTACTGCAATCGCATGAGCTACGCCATGCACCAGGGCCGGTTCTGCGCCGACGTGCTCCTGCTCCATCCGGTGGAGTCGGCCTACTGCGAGTTCACAGCGGCGGATGCGAAAGCTGAGAGCCCCCGTGAGGTCGGACTCGGCCTGGAGGAAACCAACCGAGAGTTCTGCGCGTTGAGCGAGCGGCTCATGAAGATTCACCGGGGCTTCGAGTACGGCGACGAATCGATCATGGCAGACCGCGGCAGTATTGAAGACGGAACTCTCGTGATCGGAGAGATGCGCTACCGGGTGGTGATCCTGCCGGAACTCATCACGCTGCGAAGGTCGACCATCGAACTCCTGACAGCATTCATGGAGAACGGCGGTACGGTCCTCTCCGCGGGTGCTTTTCCGAGGTTAATCGACGGAGAGGAGGACCCGGCGATCGAGGCGTTTACGCAACGAGTCCAGTCGGTGAATGCCGACGAACGGTCGATGTCGGCGGTGCTGGCCGCGGCCGTCCCGCCGCGGTTCAAGATCGAACCATTGACGGGCGACATCTCGCACGTGTTCCTGAATGAGCGCGAGCTGGATGAGGGAGCGGTGATGGCTTTCCTGGCGAACACCAGCCGCTTCGAATCGGTGGAACTCACACTGTCGGGTAGGATGAAGGCGGGAGTGCGGGAGCTGATGCCCGTCGACGGTTCGGAGTGTATGCTGTCGGTGAGTGTGGTTTCCGCCGGCGCCGGCGATTCCGGGAAGGGCCAAACGGTTGTTTCTCTCTCCTTCGCTCCTCTCGAGTCGCACCTCCTGATCTTCGATTCGGCATCGGCCGGGGACGGCGAGACGAACTCGGGGAAGGCACACGAGAAGAGCAGCGGGAAGCCCGGCGCCACCCGTGCCTTAACCGAGATCGGCTCCTGGCGCATCGCGCGAAAGCATCCGAACGCCCTCACCTTGGACTACTGCCGCCTCAAGCGGGGCCACGGCGAGTTCGGTGACGTTGTCCCCATCTCGGTTTTGCAACACCTGCTTACCGACTACGAGCCCTACGCCGGGCCCATTACGCTGCGGTGTGAGTTTGAGGTGGAGACCGTGCCGTCGTCGATCATGGTCGCCATGGAGGAGCCCGAGGAGGCGGATATCACGGTGAACGGGAAGACCGCACCCGCCTATGACGGCGAGAGCTACTACTGGGATAAATCGTTCAAGCCGGTGGATATCACGGCCTTGGTCGGAGAGGGAACCAACGTCATCGAATTCGCCATCGACTTCAAGCCCCTGGAGGAGCCGGCATTCGGCCTGAGCCGCCTGTTTGCCAACATCGAGGGCACCGAGCTGGAGTGCTTCTACTTGATCGGCGATTTTGCCGTGAAGTGCCGTCCGCGAAAGGCCGAAGGAGAGGAGAACGTGCGGTATTCGCAGGGGTTCACCATCGCCGCCGAACCGGAGACCGTCACGGGAGACCTGGTGGACGAGGGATATCCCTTCTTCGCCGGTGAGATAGACTTGAGCGCCGAGTTCACGATCGAAGATACGGCTACGGAGGCAGCCGGAGACAAGGTCGTCCTGGCCCTGCCCGGGCTGGAGTCGTGCGTCACCGAGGTGGAGATCAACGGCCGCAGCGCCGGCAGGATCGGCTGGAAGCCGTACGAGGTTGACGTCACCGATCTAGTGAAAGATGGCACGAACAGCGTCACCCTAAGGCTGAAGAACACCCTCCGGAACCTGCTCGGGCCCCATCACCGGCCGCTGGTGGAACGGCTGCAGAACTGGGGCCACAACTCTTTCACGGGCGACGTGAGCGTGACCACCGGAAAGACATATCCGGAATGGTGGAAGGACCGCTCGAAGGACACCGACGCCTGGACGGAGGACTACTTCTTCGTCCGCTTCGGGGTGTACGGACCGGCGGAGATCAGGACGGGGGAGGACGGGGGAGTAGGAGATGGTTTTTCTTCCGGAATAGGGGTTTGTGGAAATGCATGATTTCTCAAGGTGCCGGTGCGTGAGGGGTTGGGAGGCTCATAGGTGGCGCTCATGAACTCCAGGATCTTCGCGCCCGTATCGTCTCTCTTCCAATTGATTCTACTTTTTCTCGGTCAGAGCAATAGTTCCAGGGTGGTTTCGACTTTGTGCGCA
>CAZAKE010000219.1:0-7288 GCA_964485495.1 uncultured Spirochaetales bacterium | reverse complement strand
CCTTCCCCCGCCGAGTTCAGCTTCTGGAGCTCCTGCTCGAGAAAATCGACCGGTTGAGAAAAATCGAGTTCAGAGGCCACATCGGGAAAGTAGAACTCCACGAACTCCTTGAAGTGTGCCTCGATGATGTCTTTCCACGCGCTGTCGTATCTGCCCATATCGACTCCAGGTAATGGTGTATATACCTAGATAGGGCGTTCGGGGCGTGGTGCTTCACATGATAGGTGTAGGTTCCAGCTTCTGACTAATCCTTCACAAGATCCTCGATCTTCTTCATGAACCGTTCGGCCTGGTAGGTCGAGAGGGTGAAGACGTAGGGAGACGCCGAGGAGCGCGCCGTGTACTCGGTTTCTTCCTCCTCCTTCGTGAAGATCGAGATGGAGACGGACGCGTTTCCCGCGAAGGCCTGGGCGATGCAGACCGGGTGATTCAGGCCGTTGGCCTCCTCCAGGAAATCCCTGGCGTTGACGTTGGAGAAGGCCCGGAGCAGATTCTTCACCTTGTCCTGATCCAATTCCGTCTCGTTCTCGTCACCGGCCAGGCGGTAGACGCCCTCGGCATCCTCTTTTATGACGGTGTACTCGGCGTCTTCATATTCCACCGTCACCGTGTCGATGGACTCCAGACTGAGATCGAAGATGCGCTTGTCTCTGAATGCCAGGATGTCTTTGTCGGCCTGCCGCCTCAGGTTCTCCGACGCCAGGTACACCTCATTCCCGTCGGCGAGTTTCACGTAACTCTGGCGATTGGTCGGACTCGCCTTGCCGATCAGTAGATCGATGACCGTCTCGCCGTCCTTCTCGACGGTGACGCGGAGGGCCTGTGCTTCGTCCAGCTCGTACCGTTCGTATTCACGGTTCCTCGAGACCACGTCCAGCAGCCTGATATCGCGCACCATATCCATGAGGGCACTCACCACGCCGCCGTCGGCGGGGAACCGTTCCTCGGTGACGGTCCACTCGGTTCCCTCGCGCTCGAGGAGAATCGTACCGTCCTCACCGCCGTCTGTCCCGGCCGGACGCACGATCGTCACCCGGTCCGGATTTCCCTCCCAGGTCTCCAGCTCGGGGGCCCGAGAAAAATCGACAAACCTCTGTAGGATAAGGACCGCTACGAGTACGGCGATGATCGACAGAATCACGATCCGTTTGATGCTCATGGTGTCACTCCTTTCGTCGTCATTGGAGGGATTCGAAGGGACCCTCGCCCCCACTCTATCGGATCTCTCCGATCCCGAAGGCCGCCGCGATGCGTCTCCTGCGGTTGATCCTTCCTCGCCAGGCCGCCAAACCAACCAGAATGACCAGCGCGGGCAGTCCGGCGATATTCAGGGCCTTGATACCGGCCCGGAACTCCTCCGTAGTCTCACGGAGAGGGTTGAACGAGAGACCCTTGCTGCGCATGCGGGCGACTTCGACGTTCCCTGCCAGGTAATCGATCACGTTGTGCACGAAGATGGCGTTGGTACTCCGGCCGTCGGCGTCCAGGAGCTGGGCCCCGGTCATCTCGGAGGTGCCGATCACCACCAGCCGTCCGGGCTTCAGGCTCTTCGCCAGATGGCCCTCGGTGGTGAGTTCTCCGGCTCCGCCCTGCGCGTCGGTCGCGTCGGTTTCACTCACCGCACCGCCCTCTGCGTTCTCGTTCAATTCGGCCGGGGGCGCGTCGAAATAGCTCGTGAAGATTCCCTCCAGGGCAACGGCCAGATCGTAACTCTCCATCTCCTCCTCCGAAGGAGGACGCATGGCAAGGGGAGAGAGGTTGATCTGCCCCTGTGTCAGCCAGGAGGCTTCAGACGAGGAGGCCAGCACGACGGCATCCGCGTTCTCGCCCAGGACGGTCTCGTCCAGCGTGAGGGCCGAACTCTTCATGAAGACCAGTTTCGCGAGGTTCTTGGTGACCGGATGGCCCTGATTGAGTTCGTTCTTTTCAAGGACAGGCACATAGTAGAGATCGAGATCACCGTAACCGGGCTGGTTGGCCACGTAGCAGTTGGCGTCAAGGACATAGTTCTTGCCCACCCTGACACCATAGTGCTCCAGCATCGCGTCCAGCCCCGTATTCAAGGGGAGGTACACCGGCGCCTGCCCGGAAAACTGTCCCTGCTGATCCGGCACGATCTCGCGGAACGAATCGACGAACGCCAGGACCGATCCGCCGCGCATCAGGAACTGGTCTACCGCGAAGAGGGCCTTCTCGGTCAGCTCCTCGGTGGGGCCGTTGATGATGATGGTCCCCACGTCTTCGGGGATCTCCCCGGCTTCCAGATCAACCTCCTGAAAGGTATACATGTCCGAACCGAGACGCTTGAGCATGCCGGCACCCTGGCGGTCATCGTTCAGGTCGCGGATGCCGTGGCCGGCAGCATAGCCGATGGCCGGATGCCGACTCACCAGCCCGTCGATGGCCTCGGTGAGACGCGCCTTCAGATCGGAGAGGCCGGTCACCTGATATCCGCCGAAGATCTGTCGGGAAAGATTGAGGGGGACGACCCGGAACGCATCTCCCGATAGAAGTACGATTCCCAGCACCGCCTGGCCCGCCTGCTGAGAGCCCTGCGTATCCTCCGCGTTCCTACGCCAGGTGATACGTCTCAGGCCGAACCGGCGCACCAGTTCGTCGATCTCGGCCGGAGAAATTGGGTCCACCGAATCGAACTCGAGTTTCCCGTAATTCTCGTCGTTCACCGCCTCGAACACGTCCCGAACCTGTCGCTCCATGTCGCCGAGGCCGGCAATCTCGAACTCCTGCAGTCGGCTCGAGGCATACAAGGTCACCGAGATCGGCTCCGGTAGGCCGGTGAGGGCGTCCACCTTGTCTACCATCTTCGAGATGGTGGTGGTGATCCGGTACTCCAATCCCTCGGCGGAGGTGATCTGCTGGATCTTCTCGATCAGGTCGCCGTAGGTAATGGCCAACCCCATATAGGCGTTCCTGGACTGAAACTGGTCGCTCTTGATCTCACGAACCTGCACCGAGTAGACGCCATACGATTCGGCGATCTCCTTGTTCTCCTCCTTCTCCATGTCGAAGAACTCGTAGGAGAACCCATTGCCCCTGGCGGCATTCCCGTATTCCGCCAGGAGGTCGCGCACGTATCTGTCCACCGAGTTGTAGGGTGCCGGCAGGTCTGAGCTGAAGAACACCTTGATCGACAACGGATCTCGAATGTGCCTCACCGTCCTCACGCTGACCGGAGAGAGCGAATACGCCCCGTTGGCAGTCAGATCGAAGCGGAGATAGGCGGTGATGCCCACCACATTCAGCAGCACGATGACGACCAGGTAGAGCCAGAAGTCACTGCTACGGCTGAAGAATTTGATGAAACGAGACCTCGATTCGCCCTTGCCGGAACCACCGGTCTTCCCATTATGCTGTTCTGCGTGCGAGGATACCATCCTGCCCAATTTCCTGATCCCTTTGCGTTTCATTGTGGCCATCTTATCGTTTCTCCTCGATCACCTTGACGGTTGCCAGGCCGAAGGCAGCCGACACCGACAGGAAGTAGATTAGGTTGCGGGTATCGATGACTCCCCGGGCGATGGAGCTGAAGTGGTAGTTGGAGCCGATGTATTCGAGAAAGTCCAGCATATTCACCGGCAGCAGGATGAGAAACTGATCGATCAGCGACATGAAGATGCAGATCGCGAATGCGGCGATGAACGCCACGATCTGATTCCTGGTGAGTGCCGACGCGAAGAGCCCCACCATACAGTATTCGGTGGCCAGGAGCAGCGCCCCCAGGTATCCGCCGATGATCGGCCCCGCGTCGGGAGTTCCGACAACCAAGATAGAGAAAAGATAGAGGAGCGAGGGGGCCAGCATGATCGCCGTGAAGGTAAACACCGCCAGAAATTTTCCAAGTACGATCTCATACTCCTTCAAGGGGAGAGTCAACAGCGTCTCGAAGGTACCCGCACGCCGCTCCTCGGCGAAGGCCCGCATGGTCACCGCGGGAATGAAGAACGCGAACAGGAGGGGGAGCATCTGGAAGAAGCCGCGCATCTCCGCCTGATTGAAGATGAAGAATGTCTGAAAGAAGAGGAAGCCCGTGATCAGCAGGAAGAGGGCGATCACGATGTATGCAATCGGCCCCGCGAAAAAGGAGCCCAACTCCTTCCTCCACAACGCCGCTATCCGCGCACCGCTCCCGGCTTCGGACTGCGTGCCCTGAGTGGATCGTGGTGTCTCTGTCGTCTGCGCCTGTGTCATGCCTGACCTCCTGTTGCTTCGCTACCGACGGGCTTTTCGGCGGGCGTATCGCCGGTCGATTCGACGGTGCCGCCGGGTTCGGCGCCGTCTCCCGTAGTGAGTTCCCTGAAGACATCCTCCAGAGTACTCGTCCGCCTGGAGAGCTCATAGAGACTCCACCCCGATGCGGTTATTTTCTCGACCACCGCGGGCCGTACCTCGGCACCGTCGGCAATCCGAGCCGTGAGACAGACGAGTCCCTCCTCCTGCTCCTCCGAGGGAACCACATCGAGAACTCCTCGGACGTTCCGGAGCATGGTTTCCAATTCCCGCGCCGCGGCACCATCCCCGGCATCCCGGTCGGCTTTCGCTTTTATCAGAATTTCACTACGGCCACCGTAGGCGGACCGGAGCCGGGCGGTCGGTGAATCCGCCACCTTACGACCGTCGGCGACGATGATCACCCGTTCGCAGAGCTGCTCGACCTCCGGGAGGATGTGGGTTGAGATGACGATCGTCTTCGTGCGACCGATCTCCTTGATGAGATTGCGCACCTCGATGATCTGGTTGGGATCGAGACCCGAGGTAGGCTCGTCGAGAATCAGGATCTCCGGGTCGTGGATCATGGCGTGAGCCAGGCCCACTCGCTGCCGGTATCCCCGGGAGAGCTCGGTGATGTTCTTGTGCATCACGTCTGTGAGTCCGCATGTGGCGGCGCTCTCCCGCAGCTTGGCGGGATCGTACACCCCTTGGGTCTCGGCTACCCACGAGAGATAGTCGAAGACCATCATTTCACCGTACAACGGCGCGGTCTCGGGCAGGTACCCGATCTTCCGTTTCACCGAGAGTGGGTCTTTTTCTATGTTCACCCCATCGACGATGATGGAACCGGATGTTGGGGCGAAGTAGCCGGTGATCATACGCATTGTGGTGGTCTTGCCGGCACCGTTGGGCCCCAAGAGGCCGGTGATCTGTCCCTTCTCGATGGTGAACGTCATCCGGTCCACCGCGCAGAACTCTCCGTAATATTTAGAGACGTCACGTACGGTAATCATCAGAGTATCCCCCTTCAGTGATTCTCATTTTGACAGTGCCTCAGTTAACTGCGTGCCGAATATCCGCCGAATATCGCGGTGATTATTTGTATATTGCCGCTTCGGAACGGGCCGGACAGCGGTATCTCGAATAAAATACGAAGAAACCCTTCGGTCCGGCAAGTTTTTTCTTGACCTTGTATCAATACTCTCTTCGGAATCGTGGAATTGCTGTTGTCACAGGGAATCACATCGTCATAGTATAGTTACAACTGTTGACATAGCTCGAACTTGGATAACGAAAGGAGATCTCATGACATACCCATCGATTTCGGAAGAAACCCGACTCAGATTACTCCGGCCTCCGGAAGGTCGCGTCACCCTCGTTCTGGACACCGACACATACAACGAGGTAGACGACCAGTTCGCCGTGGCCTACGCCCTTCGCTCCCCTGAGAAGATCGACCTGAAGGCCATCTATGCGGCCCCGTTCCACAACAACCGGTCGGACGGTCCCGAGGACGGGATGGAGAAGAGTTATGAGGAGATCGGACGGTTGCTGGAACGTCTGGACGTACCCATGGACGGATTCGCCTTCGAGGGATCTCGCCGGTATCAACCGGGACCCGCTGAGCCGGTCAACAGCCCGGCGGCGGAAGACCTGATTGCCAAGGCCCTGGCCATGCCAGATGGGGAACCGCTGTACGTGGCCGCGATCGGCGCCATCACCAACGTGGCCTCGGCGATCCTCCTGGAGCCGAAGATCATCGAGCGAATCGTGATCGTCTGGCTGGGAGGGCAGCCGTTTCATTGGCATACCGCCTCGGAGTTCAACCTGAAACAGGACCTGCACGCGGCCAGGGTGGTGTTCGACAGCGGCGTACCGCTGGTGCATATACCATGCTCCGGTGTCGCCTCCCACCTCCTCACCACCATCCCCGAACTGGAGGCCTACGCGGCCGGCCGGGGGGCCATCGGCGATTACCTGGTAGAGACCGTCAAAGGGTACCACGAGGACCACTTCGCCTGGGGCAAGGTGATCTGGGACATCGCCGCCATCGGCTGGCTCTTGGATGAGAGCTGGGTCCCCTCACATCTGGTACACAGTCCCATCCTGACCGATGCGGTCACCTGGAGCATCGACACCCGCCGTCACTTCATCCGCACGGCGGTGCATGTAGACCGGAACAAGGTATTCGGAGACCTATTCAAGAAACTCGGATAACACTCAAATAGGAGAAGCGGCATGAGACGAAGCGAAGTGAATGCCATCATCGGGGACGCCACGGCGTTTTTCGAGGAGATGAACTTCAAGCTGCCCAGATGGGCGTTCTGGACCCCAAAAGAATGGAAGGGCAAGAGAACCGAGTGCGCCGAGATAATCGAGAACATGCTCGGGTGGGACGTCACCAAGTTCGGAGGAGAGGATTTCGACCGCCGCGGGCTTCTCCTCTTCACGGCACGGAACGGCAACCTCGAGAAGGACGATAAGCCCTACGCCGAGAAGATCATGATTGTCCGGGAGGAGCAGGAGACGCCCATGCACTTCCACTGGAACAAGATGGAGGACATCATCAACCGGGGCGGCGGCAACCTCGTCATCGAGCTATATGGATCAGACGAAAATGAGAAGTTGGCCGATGGACCCGTGATGGTGAGTATCGACGGCATACGACACACGGTTCCCGCCGGCGGAACGGTGGTCCTGGAACCCGGCGACAGCATCTGCCTCGAGCAGGGGGTCTATCACCGCTTCTACGGAGAGGCCGGCAGGGGGAGAGTCCTCGTCGGCGAGGTCAGCAAGGTCAACGACGACACCGCGGACAACTGTTTCCTTGAGGACCTCGGCCGGTTTCCGCCCGTCGAGGAGGACGAACCGCCGCTCCACCTCCTAGCCATCGATTATCCCAAATATGTCTAAGATCGAGACGCCGCCGGTGCCGATGAGTGTGTCGCCGGTGCCGAATAAGGACTGTGTGCACAGACACCCCGCGTCTCGACAGGAGGATTTACCAGTGAGTATCAGGATCTCCGGAGTGGGCTGCTCCCTGATGGATTATCTCTAC
>CAZAKE010000218.1:0-7299 GCA_964485495.1 uncultured Spirochaetales bacterium | reverse complement strand
CGAAAAATCTTGGGACTGTAGATCCCGTAAATCGAATCCGGGTCGGTTTCTGATGCTGATACTGGAACGTGCCTCGAAGCAATAATTCAAGGCAATAATTCAAGGAGAGACGAATGGAAAAGCGAAAGCTCAATGGTGGAATGGTTGGTGGCGGAATCGGAGCCTTCATCGGACCGGTACACAGAATGGCGGCGACGATGGATGGGCAGGCCCAGTATGTCGCAGGTGCCTTTTCTCGTGACGCAGAAAAGTCGAAGAAGAGCGGCGAGGAGCTCTTCCTCGATCCTTCGCGAATATACAGATCCTGGGAGGAGATGGTAGAGAAGGAATCCTCTCTGCCGGTTGGAACGAAGATCGACTACGTGTCCATCGTGGCCCCCAATGTGCACCATTTCCCTGTGGCCAAGGCGTTCCTGGAAGCCGGGATAAATGTCGTCTGTGATAAACCCATGACGATGACACTGGCACAGGCCAAAGAGCTGAAGGGCATTGTTGAGAAATCGGGTAAGGTCTTCGCACTGACTCACAACTATACCGGCTACCCGATGGTGAAGCAGGCGAAACATATGGTAGAGAGCGGAGAGGTCGGCAAGATCAACAAGATCGTGGTCGAGTATCCTCAGGGGTGGATGAACGGCTTCATCTCCAGTCCGGGCAATGCCATCGGGATGTGGCGAATGGAGCCGGAGGTTGTCGGTGGTTCGTGCTGCATGGGTGACCTCGGTACGCATGCCGAGAATTTGGTCCGCTATATCACCGGACTCGAGATCGAGAAACTCTGTGCCGACCTCGGGTCATTCGTAGACGTCAACAAGTTGGAGGATGACGGAAATCTTCTCGTCAGGTACAAGAATGGTGCGAAGGGGATCCTGTACGCATCTCAGATCTCCACCGGCGATGAGAATCCCTTCAACATACGGATCTACGGGCAAAAATTGGGGTTGTACTGGAACCAGGAGGACCCGAACTACCTTTGGGTGAAGGATCCGGTCGGAAAACACATTCGGTACTCACGGGGGAACGATTATCTCTGTGATGGGGCCAAGGAGAATACACGGCTGCCGTGGGGGCACCCGGAGGGATTCATCGAGGCCTTCGCGAATGTCTACCTCGAGGCTTTCAAGGCCATTCGTGCCGAAGTCTCCGGGAAATCGATTCCTAAGGCGGATTGCCCAAACGTGGATGACGGGGTCATGGGACTCGCGTTCATCGAAACAATACTTGAGAGCGACAAGTCCGATGCCAAGTGGACGGTACTGAAGCAGTAGGTCGCACGAACAATAGGAGGAATAAACATGTCTTTCAAAGTTGGAATAATCGGCGCCGGAGGAATGGCCGCATACCATATTGAGGGGTACCGACGGGCCGGAGCGGAGATCGCGGCGGTAGCCGATCTTAATACGGATGCGGGTACGGCACTCGCGGATTCGATGGATATACCGAAGGTGTATGGCGACGTGGCCGAGATGCTCGAAAAAGAGGGCGACATACAAGCGGTCAGCGTCATCACACCGAACAAGTTTCACAAGGAGTTGAGTGTCCAGGCGCTGCAGGCTGGGAAGCATGTCTTCTGCGAGAAACCTCCGGCACTGAACGCGGGGGAGGTGGAGGAGATGATCGACGCCTCGAAGCGTGCCGGAAAAACCCTCATGTTCAACTTCAACAACCGTGCCCGTCCGGAATCCCTTGCGATCTCAGGATACATAGGGGACGGTGCAGTCGGCCGGATCAATTCGGCACAGGCGAAATGGATCCGCCGCACCGGTATTCCCGGATTCGGCGGATGGTTTACGAACAAGGATTTCGCGGGTGGTGGTGCACTCATTGATCTCTTACATATGCTTGACCTTTCGATGTATTTCATGGGATATCCAAATCCGGAGTTCGTGCTCGCACAAACTTTCGACGACTTCATCTCCGACAAGACCTTCAAGGGGCCCTGGGGCATTCCGGACAAGGAGGGTGGGGTGACCAATGTCGAGACGGCGTGCCACGGATTCATCAAATTCAAGACCGGTCAGGTAATCTCCGTGCAGATCTCCTGGGCAGAGATGAATAAGCGTGAAGAAGTCTCGGTAGTGTTTCAGGGGCAGAAGGCCGGCGGCATGGTTCGTCGACTCTTCGGTATCGACGGATTAGACGAGACCGCCGAGGATTGCTGCGAGTTGTACGTGCAGGAAAACGGTTTCTCCGTAAACCGCGATATCATCTTCGAGCCCGATGAATCGATGGGCCGTATCGGATCAGCCGAAAATTTCATTCTATCGATCCAGGGCAAGGCCGAACCGTTGAACAACGCCGACGAAGCCTTGAAGCTCATGAAGATCATCGATGCGATGTACGCATCATCGCAATCCGGCAGACCGGTAGAGATCCATTAGACTCTTTTTCGCATTGCAAGTGCCCCTCGGGAGACCGTCGACGGCGGTCTCCCGGGGAACGTACGTATCGTTTCGAGTAAGAAGGTGTGTCGAACGAACAGGAGGGGGAATGACTCTAGAGGAACTCAGAAAGAAGGCCGACGAATATATCGCTCAAGAGGAGCATGAATATTTTCGCAAGGACGCGGAGAAGGCAAAACTCGACCCTGTCGGTTTGAATGATCGGTTCTACACCAACCTGGATTTCGGGACCGGTGGTCTTCGTGGAACCATCGGTGGAGGCTATAACCGCATGAATCCCTTCGTGGTGAATTCCGCCACCCAGGGACTCGCCAATTACATACTCTCCAACTGGTCAGGCGAACCGAAGGCGGCAATAGCATACGACTCGAGAAGATTCTCCGATCTCTTCGCACGAGAAGCGGCTCGTGTACTCGCGGGGAACGGCATTAAGACCTATATCTTCCCGAAGCTCAGACCGACACCGGAACTCTCCTTCGCCGTCAGGAAACTCGGCTGTACTGCCGGCATCGTAATTACGGCCAGTCACAATCCACCGGAATACAACGGTTACAAGGTGTATTGGCATGACGGCGGACAGATCATACCACCGCACGACAGCGGGATCATTGCCGAAGTCCGAACCGTCTCAGGGAATGACATCAAGAAGCTCAATTTTGAAGAAGCCGAACGAAGGGGGCTGATCGAATACATCGATGGGTCTGTAGATACCGCGTTTATCGAGATGGTTCTCGGATACTGTCGCAGACGAGACCATATCGACGAGATGATCGACAATTACACGCGGACACAAGGAACGCCCTTCTCGATCGTGTTCACACCGCTCCACGGAACCGGCGGCACTCTGCTCGAGCCTGTCCTGGATGCACTGGGCATCTCCTATGTATCGGTTCCGGAACAACGTGAACCCGATGGCGATTTCCCTACAGTCGATTACCCGAACCCCGAAGAGGGGTCCGCCTTGAAATTGGCCCTGGACCTTGCGAGAAAGAAAGACGCGAGTCTAGTGATGGGTACGGATCCGGATGGAGATCGTCTCGGTATAGCGGTGAAACACGACGATACCTTCCAACTGATTACCGGAAATCAGCTTGGGTCGCTGCTTTGCGAATATATCTTCTCGACTCTGGCGGATAGAGGAGCAGTTCCGGAGCGTCCTGTCGTGGTGAAGACGATCGTCACCACGGAGCTGCAGCGTCTCATCGCGGACTCGTACGGTGCAGTAACGTACGACGTATTGACCGGCTTCAAGTATATCGCAGACAAAATTCGGTCATTCGAAGAGACCGGAGAGACCTATGTGTTCGGTGGAGAGGAGAGTTACGGCTATCTCGTCGGAACCGAGGTTCGCGATAAGGACGCGATCTCGGCCGCTGCCGTGACTGCCGAAATGGCGCTTTATTACGCATCGAAGGAGATGACCCTGATAGACGCGCTGAATGAGATATATCGGAAATACGGCTATTTCGAAGAGGTCTTGATCTCTCGTTCCTTCGAAGGCCAGGCCGGTAAGGAGACGATCTCCCATCTGATGGATGGGATGAGAAGTGAACCTCCCTCGGAGATTGGTGGAGTCCCGGTTAGAGAGACGCATGATTACCTGCAGCCGGAAAAAACGAGCCTACCGAAGTCTAACGTCATCCAATATCGGTTAGAAGACGGGACGATTGTAACAGCCCGGCCCTCGGGTACCGAACCGAAGATCAAATTCTACGGATCCTGCAGGAGTTCTTCGGGCACACCGCTACATGAGGCGAAGGAGATCGTTCGGAAAAAGATCGAGAGCGTCGAAGCTTTCATCGAGAAAATGGTCGAAAAATCGCTCAAGTAATGAAGCGGCACGACCGGTAAGGCGTAACCTAGTATAGAGACGCCGGCTAAGAACCGAACGAAGGAGATCATAGATGGCAAAGAAGAGTTTTACACCCGATACCACCAAGAAGATCGAGGGGGCGGCTGAGCGAGAACAAGCCATAGAGGCTGCACGGCTGCAGTTGGAGAAACAGTTCGGCAAGGGTTCACTCATGAAACTGGGTGGTGACAATCCGAATATCGGTATCAAGACTATTCCCTCGGGATCGATTCTGTTGGACGCAGCTTTAGGAGTCGGCGGGTATCCGAAGGGACGGATAGTAGAAATTTATGGGCCTGAATCTTCCGGTAAGACCACACTGGCGTTACATGCCATCGCGGAAGCTCAGAAGATGGGAGGTATCGCCGCGTTTATCGATGCAGAGCATGCACTTGATCCGATATATGCGCGTAATCTCGGCGTCAATATCGACGAGCTATGGGTCTCTCAGCCGGACACGGGCGAACAGGCACTGGAGATTACAGAATCACTGGTTCGCTCCGGCGCGGTGGACATCATCGTCGTCGATTCCGTTGCGGCGCTTACTCCTCAGGCCGAGATCGAGGGAGACATGGGAGACTCTCACATGGGACTCCAGGCACGGCTCATGAGTCAGGCCCTTAGAAAGCTGACCGCCACCATATCCAAGTCGAGGACTTGCCTGATTTTCATCAATCAGATCCGTATGAAAATCGGTGTAATGTTCGGAAATCCCGAAACGACGACCGGTGGGAAGGCGCTGAAATTCTACTCTTCTGTTCGGCTCGAGATACGGCGGATTGAGACGATTTCGAAGGGTGCAGACGACGCCATCGGGAACAAGGTGCGGGTCAAGGTGGTGAAGAACAAGATCGCACCCCCTTTCAAACGGGTCGAGATCGAATTGATGTTTGGGACCGGAATCTCGGCGAGTGGTAGTCTGCTGGATGCTGCAGTACAGCACGGCATTATCGATAAGTCCGGAAGTTGGTATTCCTTCGGAGAGGAGAGGATCGGTCAGGGACGGGAGAACGCAAAGAGTTTCATAGAGACGAATCCGGATATCTTCTTGGAGATCGAGACCAAGGTACGGTCCATTCTTTTTCCGAAACCGGAAGAAGCACATAACGAGAGGCCGGAGAACGCCACAGTAGATGAATCGAGTTCGAAGAAACAATCCAAGGGAAACAGCAAGAAAGGAGATTCGGGAGAGAAGCAACCGGAGCGTGTTTCCGAGGTTGAAGGCGAAAAAGCCGAGCTCTTCTGATCGAGAGGATCGGTACGACCTTTGAATGTCCATCAACCTTCGAATATACTCTCGAATATCGATGTTGATGGTTCTATAGTTTTCCTCGGTATGGGATCCAATATCGGCGACCGTGAAGCGGTTCTGGAGAAGGCCTGTGGCAGATTGCTACCGCACCTTCAGGAGCTACGAGTTTCGAGTGTGTATGAAACGAAGGCTGTTGATTACACCGAACAACCGGATTTCCTCAATATTGCGGTGTGTGGGAGAACGGTATGCGATCCGGACGTGCTGCTCGAGAGAATACTCGAGATTGAGTCCGAACTAGGAAGAGTTAGAGATTCACGGAAACGGTTCGGTCCACGGGTTGTAGACATCGATCTACTCCTCTACGAGAATCGTATTCTCCATACTCCGGAACTGACCGTACCGCATCCTCGGATGACTCTTAGGCGTTTTGTGCTGATTCCCTTGCTCGAACTGGACGATTCGCTATGCGATCCGATATCGGGACGAAAGTATACGCACTTCCTCGACAGGGTATCACCGCAAGGTGTTTACTACTTCACGTTGAACTTATATAGTTGATATAGTTGAGTGCGCGCAACAAGTCGAGAGCACTGTTATTACAGTTATTACAGTGTGAAAAAATACTGTTTAGGGCATCCAAACCATACTTGTAGGAACATCATGTCAGATGCATCTCAATATTTCAAACTCACGGAGTTTGAGGGACCACTGGACCTCTTGCTATTTCTCATCAAGAAAAATGAGGTAAATATCTATGATATCCCTATTTCCGATATCACCGAGCAGTATCTGGGCTATTTGGAGTATGCGACAGCGATAGATCTCGATAACCTTACCGATTTTTATGTGATGGCCTCGACGTTACTTTACATAAAATCACGAATGCTGTTGCCGGTTGAGATCGATATGGATGAGGAACTCGAAGATCCCCGTCGTGAGTTAGTCGATAGGCTTATAGAATATCAGAAATTCAAGAAATTTTCTGAACTCATGGGGGTCAAGGAGGAGGAATCGGAATGGAGTCTCGAGCGTAAGAAAAAGCAGAGAATCTTACCGTTTCCCGAGGACGACGATCTCTGGGAGAAGATCGACGTCTGGGATCTACTGAAATCGTTCCACGGAATCATCTCGAACATATCCTCCGAACAGATTATCGACCTTTACGAAGAGGTGTCAATCAATGAAAAGATGACTCTGATCAATGAGCTGCTCGAGACCAGGGGAGAATTCATATTCACGGATCTCATCGTGAGACCCGGGTCGATTCCCGATATCGTATGCTCCTTTCTCGCGATACTCGAGGCGACGAAGGCTCGTACGATACGTATCTATCAAAACAGGATGTTCGGTGACATTCGTATTCGGTCGGCCGCAACGGAGAAGCAGCATGCAACTGGCTAAGGAAGCATCGTTGATAGAGGCGATCCTCTTTTTAGAATCAGAACCCACGGACATCTTGTCACTTTCCCGTATTTCCGGGTTGTCGAAAGAGGTGGTACGGGAGGCGTTGGGTGTTCTGGGAAATAAGTATGCGGGTGAAGAACACGGGCTCGAACTGTCCGAGATCGGTGGGGGGTTCGTGCTCGCACCGAAGGCGTCGCTCTGGGAATTTCTTAAGGAAAGATACGGGAAGAAAAACGATAACCGGCTCTCCAGGGCCGCTCTGGAAACCCTCGCAATCATTGCCTATTCACAACCGATCACTCGTGGAGAGATCGAGAGCATCCGGGGCGTGGCCGCAGACGGGATGATTCGGCTTCTCGCCGGCAGAAACTTGATCCACGAGGTGG
>CAZAKE010000217.1:0-7315 GCA_964485495.1 uncultured Spirochaetales bacterium | reverse complement strand
GTCTCGCAGGAACAGAATTCCCTTCATGAAATCCGGGTGCATCTCTTCAACAATTACCTTTCCTGTGTCCGGATGCAGCATCCAGCCACCGCCGGTCCGGTTCTTTCCGACGATATCGAGCGCAGGGAACAGGGAATTCCTTACACCGATATCCGGCATCATGGTGAAGCCGTAGGTGTCCTGCTTGCCGTTGCCGTCGAAATCGCTGGCGACGATGCCCTTCCATGCCGCGACGGCCTCATCCAGGGTTTCGGGAACATCCATCCCCAGCTGATCGAGCCAATCCTTGCGCCAGTAGATTCCCTGAGCGAACACGGGCATCGGCTTGGGAATCCCATAGAGTTTCCCGTCTTTCAATGAGCGAACCCTGCCGAAGAGGGCGTCACTCACCACCTCCCCGATGTTGGGAGTAGCATTGAAATACTCATCTAAGGCCATCACGAGGCCGGAATCCACCCAGTTCCAGTAGTTCTCATTAATGGCCGACCAGATCAGATCCGGCAGGTCGCCTGAGGCCATGATCACATTGAGCCGTTCGTAGTAGCTGGTGGTCGGCGGTATCTCCCACTGCAGGTCGACATTCGTCTGCTCCTCGATATGCTGCATGAGTTTATTGTCCTCCACGCCGCCCCAATTCGGCTTCGCCTGGCCGACAACCTTGATGACGAGGGGACCTGCCTCCTCGACCGCCTGCTGTCCGGTTCCAAGCACCGGAACCAGCACCGCGGCCAACACGATCACGATAGTCACGATTCTTTTCATACGTATCTCCTCCTATGGAAATTTGATATATCGACGGCGAACGATTCGCCGGTGCGATCACGTTATCCCTTTACGGCTCCCAGCAGCGCCCCCTTCACGAAGTGCTTCTGCAGGAACGGGTAGACCAGCAGGATCGGAATCAGGGCCACCACGACGGTCGCCATCTTGATAGTGAACGGCATGACATCCTCTAAGTCCATGTCCGCCACCGCCGCGCCGCCGATCATGCTTTCGACGTTACTCTCCATAACCACCTCTCTCAGCAGGAGCTGCAGCGGCCACTTGTGCATGCTGCGGATGTAGACCACCGCCGAGAAGAAGTTGTTCCAGTGGAACACGGCATAGAATAGGCTCAGGGTAGCGATGGCCGGTTTGGCCAGGGGAATCAGGATCCTGAAGATGATCTGAAACTCCGTAGCTCCGTCCAGGATGGCCGACTCCTCCATGCTCTCCGGGATGTTCTGATAGAAGTTCTTCATCAGAATCAGGTTGAAGGGGCTGATCGCCGTGGGCAAGATCAGCGCCCAGATGGTGTCCAGGATCCCCAGGTTCCGGACCACCAGATACTTGGGAATCAGGTTGGGCTTGAATATCATGGTGAAGACCACCAGCATCAGGACCACGCCGGTTCCCTTCAGCCGTTTCTTGGAGAGGGGGTACGCCATCAATACCGTGAGTAGCATGTTGATGAAGGTGCCCAGGAGGGTCACCGTCACGGTGATCCGGTAGCTGTTGCCCAGGGTCGGATAGGACCCGATCTTGGAGTAGGCGCTGAAGGTGATCTCCCGAGGGAAGATCATCACCGGGTTGAGCATATATGCCCGGAAGGAACTCAGGGAGACCGAGATGACGTACAGGAACGGATAGATGGTGAGGACGCCCATGGAGACCATGAAGACGATGATGAAACCGTCGAAGGTCCTGGACAACGGGTTCTGGTATAGTTTCATTCTTGTACCTCCCGCCTAAAACACACTGGTTTCGCCGACTCTCTTGGCGAACCAATTCACCGACACGATCATGATGAACCCTATGATCGATTGGAACATCCCGGCCGCCGTGGAGAAGCTGTACCGACCGCTCACCAAACCCATCCGGTATACGTATGTCTCCAACACGTCTCCCACGTCGTAGACGCTTGGGTTATAGAGGATGAACACCTGGTCGAACCCGTTCTCCAGGATGTGACCCATCCGAAGGATCAGCAGGATCACGATAGTAGAAGCGATCCCCGGCAGGGTGATATGCCGGATACACCGAAACCGGTTTGCGCCGTCAATAATTGCTGCCTCGTACAATTGAGGATCTATGCCTGCCAACGCCGCCAGATAGATAATGGTTCCCCAACCGGCCTCCTTCCAGATACTCGTGGCCACCAAAACTCCTCGGAAATAGTCGGTACTGGCCAGGAAGAAGATCGGCTCTGCTCCCAACGCCTTGATCAGGACGTTGACGATACCCCGATCGGGAGACAGAAAGGCGATCACCAAGCCGCCCATGATGGGCCACGAGATGAAGTGGGGCAGGTAGATGATGGTCTGGATCGTCCGCTTGAACACCACACTCCGCAGCTCGTTCAAGAGCAGGGCGATGAAGATCGGAAAGGGGAATCCCCAGACGAGCTTGTACAGGCTGATCAGGATCGAGTTCCGCAAGACCTGGAAAAACTTCTCGGAACCGAAGAGGAATCTGAAGTTGCCCAGGCCGATCCAGGGGGACCCGAATACCCCCTTGGCGAAATTGAAGTTCTGGAAGGCCATGACGTTCCCCGCCAGGGGTATGTACCGGAATATCACGAAGAAGGCGATTCCGGGGATCAGCAGGATATACTTGCGCCTGTGGAAATGGAGATAGGCCCAGAAGCCGCGCTTGTTCGCGGCAACCGTGCCGGCCGGACTCATGCCTCCAATCGAGTCGATACCGGTATCAGACATGTATTGTACTCCTAATTACACCTAATTATAAAAGGTCGTATTATTGTGAGGGCGGTTGTCGTGAGTTGTCAATCTGCACTTTTTTACAATCCGCGAGCGTAAAAAACGAGATTTCGACATATTTTGCATTCCGAGACGCGATCGACTAGTATTAATATCGATACCGCAGTTCTTTTTGGGGGTGCGAGATGTACATACAGACATCGGATCAGTAGCGCTCGAACCTGCGGCAGGGCAAGGGGTCCCACCGGTTGTCCCGGATCCATCGCTTCCACGCCGTGGCATCCTTGCCGTAGCCCTCTCCGCTCAGTTCGCGTAGTTCGGCGAGGGCATGATCCGAGAGGGTCTTTCTCACGTCTTCGGTGTATTCGGCCAGGATCTCCGCTCCACGCTTCCCGCCGCAGCGGGCCAATGCCCGGGCGACGATCACCTCGAGGAGTGCACTGGGGTGGTTGGCCCCTCCGTCGGCACGCTCGGTCTCTACATACCCTCCGATCAGCGGTCGCGACAGGAGCCGTTCCAACACCGGCACTGCCTTCGTATCGGGACGATATTCGTGATAAAACGCCAGGGTGCGGATACGGTCGTAGAACGGTATCCGGCGCCAGTGGATCCGTTCATGAGAGGCGGTCTCCCCTCCGGCGTCGGTCTCCACGGTCATCGATGTCACCAGATCATCCGCCTCGGCGGAACCGGAGAGCGCCAGCGCCGCGATCAGCCCGTTTACACGCCAATAGGTATCCGGGGCGTCGTGGAATCCGCCCCACGGACGTCCCACACCGTCCTGATGGGGATCCTGAGGCCGGGATCGCAGCGTATCGAGTTCGGCCGCCAAGACCGAGGCACCCTCAGCCGATCCGAACCACGCCGCCGCCATCGACAGGAGTACTCTCCCGGCTCTGCCGGCGTCGGACATCCTCATCCGCAGCCCGTCTACCACCTGCTCTTCGGGCGACACCATCACAGGCAGGAGGGCCTCATCATCTCCGGAGGCCAGTCGGTCCAGGAGTTCCTCCGGCGTATGCTCGTACTCCTCGGCATCACCCCGGGCAATATCCTCAGGCCGAATCACGCCGATCCGAAGCAGCAGTTCCTGCAACCGCCGGATCTCGATCTCGCGGACGCCGCACGAAGCGGCCGCCGCCATCCCCGCCGCATGGCCGAGGGCGTAGCCGAGATTCTGAAGTTCCGGCTGCATCCGCATGAACGAAAACGCGTCCTTGCTCGCCGAGATCCCCTTCGCGGCCAGCAGTAACCCCTCGAACCCCTTCGGGATGCACGCACGATAGGGAAAGCGTGAGTCGAAATGCTCGTAGTGGTAGGGCAAAAATCCGAAGATGGACAGCAGTGTCCCTTGCAGCCCGTGCTGGTCGAAATCGGTTCGGGAGAAGACGATCGTGTCGGGGTGCCTTGTCTTCAGAAACACGTCGCGAAGGGTGAAGAAATATTCGCCCTTGACGTGGCGCGACTCCCTGATCGCCTGATATCCGGAGAAATCGTAGTCGCTGCCGTTCTGATGGGCGACGAGAGAACCCCTGGTGATATCCACCGGATCCCGGTCGTCCACCACCTCGAGATCGACATTGCGGCCGCTCAGGACGCGATGCTCCGGCCAGCGCCAGTGGCACTGGTTATATGTCTGTAGATTCCCGCCGCGGACGTCTCCCATGACGTACTCCGCGCCGGCCTTGGCGGCCACCTCGCCGCTGCCGGTAGCATCGATAGTCACCCGGGATTCTATCCGCCCGAGGCCGAATGCGGTCGCCGCCACGATACCGGACACACACGCGTCGACGGTGATGCTGTCCAGATACCTGCATCCGTAGAACACCTGCCCGCCGTTTTCCTCGACCATGATACGGATGGTCTCCGATTTCACCTCCATATTCCATGGACCGTGTCGCCTGGGATTCCGCGCCCCGTCCTCGAGCATGGGGACGGCAGAGTACTCTTCGGTCATCGCCGCAACCCGATCATCCATGATGGAGGTGAATCCCTCTCTGTATCCTTCGTAGTAGGCGTTGACGCCGCCGATGGTGCCGGTTCCGCCAAGCCGTCCGGCTCCCTCGGCCAAAATCGTGACCGCTCCGGCCTCCGCCGCACCGACGGCCGCGGGGCCGCCGGATGTTCCCCCGCCGACCACCAGGACGTCGCACTCCCCGAGCACCGGCAGCCTCTCGGCCGGCGGCGTCCCGATTGCATAGTAGGACAGGCGCAAGAAGTTCTCCGGTGGAACCTCTCCCTGCACGATCTCGGAAAAGGGGAATTCGACATAGCGGCGAGTCGATCCGGTTCCGGACGTCTCGCTCCGCGCGGGTACCGACCCGTCGACACCGCCTGCGGCGCATAGATGGAAACGAACCTTGAGAGAATCAGGCCGCTTCGAGTTCGTATCCGGGATATCCGACCGGGCCGCGGCCCCTGCCGCATCCGCCGCCATTCGCCCGGCCTTCCGGGCCGCTCGCTCCAGACGCGTGAAGGATACGGGATCCGGCACCGCCGGAAGCCGGGCCTTTAGTCGGTACAATCCTCCCAACTCCTCATCGGCGACGACATCACTCCGTCCCGAATCCTCGGCCTCCCCGCCAATCCAAAGTTCCTCCGAAGCGTATCCGAGTTCGGCGTCCAGGAATTCAGGAATCGCACCCCGGAGGGCCTTACAGAATTCGAGACCGATCTCCCGTGTCCGCCTATCCAACTCGTTGAACTCCGTATACGGGGGGATTCGGTCTGCTTCCGAGGTTCGATTCACGGCTTCGGCGACCGAGTCGGCCGCGGAACCGCCGAAAGAGTCGAGTATGCGGTCGGAGGAGAAGCGAAGATCGGCGTAGAGGTGGCCCTCACCGAGGCTCCCCTCACGCCACTCTACGGAGTCCACCCCGGGAACCCGTGGCACTTTCCTGATGAATTCCTCCATTCCGGAGGCGACCGCCGCCGGCACGCGGTTGAACTCGTAGGACTTTCGAATCTCGAGAGTTCCGGCATCGATATCGGTGCCGATATCGGTACCTGCATTGTTGCTTCTATCTCCGGAGTCCGGGACCGGCGTGCGACAATCGATGAGCGAACGCCCCCGGATGCCTATCAGGCCGGCCTTCGTGGCAGCCACGACGCCGGCTACGGCCGGCGTCACACCGTCCTCCCAAAGCAGCCCTACCGGCAGCGCAGAGAAGAGGACGGTCACTCCGGCTTCCAGCAGGTAGTCGAGAAGCAGCTTCTTGAGCCTTCCCAGGGCCAATGGAACGGTGGCGGTGAACCTCGAGCCGGTTCCATCTCCCCTCGACTGGATCGCATGTCCGGCGTCGCCGCCCGCATCGTCGCCCGGGACCGCCCGTAAGAACAGCCGAAGGAGGGGGTTGTCAGATGCTGCCTCCGCACACGCCATCCACGGCCGCAGACAGGAGGTGATTTCACCGCCGAGGTAGAGCCTCGGGTCGATCAGGAGAACATCTGCGCCACTCGCAGCCGCCTCGGCCGCCGCCCGGCAGCCGGCCGGAGATCCTTCGATCACAATCACATCGTACACTTCACCCTCCCCTCTTGGTACCCAATCGCAATGCCGACCGTAAGCATGATACCCGAAACATCGCGAAGTGCAATTGTCAGTTTTTATTCACGGAGAAAGGTAAAAAACGGTCACTCGATGTACATGCAAGATTGCGTGTAGGAACCTCACTACAATTCCCGTTCGACATACACGTAATACGCGCCCCTGCGCTTCCCGTCGTCGCAGAGAAGCCATGCTTCCAGGTCGGTGACGCCCGTCTGTTGGAGATCGGCCTCGAACACGACCGATTCCATGCCGGCGTCCACCTCGCTCTCGTAGGTGGTATCGAAGAGAACCAGTTCGGCGCGGATCGGCACTACAGCCGGGCCGGAGGATACGGAACCGTGAGAGGCCAGGCAGGATTTCCACTCATCCGGCAGCCTTTCCCGCAGGCCCAGCCCGAACTCCTCGGGCCAGCGGCGCAGCTCGAACCGGTACCGGCCGGTCCTTTCCACGTCCACCCTCCACCTTCCACACGACTCCACCGCCCGGGCGATCTGCGCCTGACTCCAGGCGGCGTCGCCCATCACGTCGAATGCGTCCAGCCGGGTCGGATTTTCGGCCTCGTTCCCCAGGGAGATGGGATGGTACTCGCGGAAGGTGGGTTCTATCTCACGCCACTGGTTTTCGTGGGCAACACGCAGCCGCTCCACCACCTCGGGGTTGTCCGCCGCCACGTCGTTGCGCTGTTCCGAATCGGCGACGATGTCGTAGAGCTCGCTCCCGCCGACCAACCGCCACCGCCTGGTCATCACCGCGTTGGTCCATTTCTCAGGCGGCTCGGTATGCTGCCGGTACTGCAGGAAGTGAACGCGGTCTTCCTCCAGTCGATCCGTCTCGCCACGGAGCAGCGGCGCCAGACTTCGACCGTCGAAGTGCTTGCTGGTCTCACGGGCCTCAGAGGAATCCAGCATGCACAACTCCATGAAGGTGGGGAAGAGGTCCACATGCAGCGTCATCTCGGCGATTTCGGGGCCCGCACCCTCCCCGCCTGAACCGATGCCGCCGGCCGGCCAGCGGATGAACAGCGGCACGCGGTGCCCGCCCTCATAGTAGGACCCTTTCTTCCCCC
>CAZAKE010000216.1:0-7359 GCA_964485495.1 uncultured Spirochaetales bacterium | reverse complement strand
CGACCCACAGAGAGATATACCCACGCTTGATCCGCTTGAACCTGCGCCACCGTCTCCGGAAGACGGAGACGGATCTTTCCGCACTCCCTGTACCCGTTCTCATGCCTCCCCCCTCACCTGAACCTGATCCGTGGATCGATCAGGGCATAGGAGATGTCTGAGATCAGGTTCCCGGTGACGCCGATGATCGTCGAGATGACCATGAAAGCCAGCGATATGGGATAATCACGACGTATCAGTGAGTTCAGCCCCAGGAGCCCGATGCCGTTTATGTTGAAGGTCTTCTCGATCAGGTACGACCCGGCGAAGATGATGCCGATGATGCCGCCGATATTGGTAGCCAGGGGGATGAGGGAGTTGCGCAGCGCGTGGACGAAGATCACCCGGTGCTCGGACAACCCCTTGGCGAACGCCGTGCGGACGTAGTCCTGTCCCAGATTCTCGATCAGGGAGTTCTTGGTGAGAATCGTGAGGGTGGCGAAGCTCCCCAGGGACCAGGCGATGATCGGCAGGATGGTATGATGGATCTGGTCCCACACCTTCCCCCAGAAGGAGAGGGTCTCCCACTCCAGGGAACGAAAACCGCCGAGAGGAAAGATATCCAGGAAGCTGGAACTCGCGAGGAGCATGAGCAACAGCAGTCCCACGGCAAACCCGGGAATCGAGTATCCCACAAACACCAGCACCGAGGAGGCGGTATCCATGAGGGAGCGGTGCTTCACCGCCTTCGTGATCCCCAGCGGAATAGAGACGATGTAGGCGATCAGGAACCCGGTGAGTCCGAAATAGGCGGAAATGTGCAGCTTCTCGACGATGATGGAACCTACCGGTCGGCGGAAGGTGTAGGAGGTGCCCAGGTTTCCCTGCAGGATCCCGGAAAAGGCTGTACGAAACACCCGATAGGAACCGTCACCAACCGGTTCATACTTCCAGCCGCCTACCGGATACCAGTTCTTGATCCTGGCGGCGTCGGGCAGTTCAACGTAGTCGCCGAAGGCAAAGTCGGCCCCCATCGCCGATTCGTGAAACTCGAGTCCACCGTCTGCGGAGGCTGTGACGCGGATCCACTTCTGCACCTCGTATCTGTCGTTCTCATAGGTTTCGAAGCGGATACGCTGCCTGAAGGCATCGCCCGGTTCGACCACCTTTTCGTGCATGCGCCGCGGCCAGAGTCCCAGCCATAGGAGATACCGCTGCAAGAGGGGCTTGTCGAAGCCGTAGAACCGCTTGAGCTGCTCCAGGGCCTGCGGCGAGATGTCCTGATTCACGTAGCGTGAACCGCCGGATGAACCGCCCTCGGCCGTGGCTTGCGACATGCGGTAGCGCATGAGCTCCTGTTCCAGCGGTCCGCCGGGAGCGAGTTGCAGGATCACGAAGAAGATGAGTGAAATACCTATGAAGGTAGGCACCATCAACATGATCCGTCTCAGGACATAGCTGTACATACGGAATCGGAGGGTACGCCCTGCCGGTCTCGACCAACGCCGGGCCGGCAGGAGGATTACCGCTCCTGGACCCCCCAGTAGTCGATCTCCTGTGGGCCGTACTCCAGGGTGATGCTCTCGTCCTCTCCGGCCCGCTCCAGCACAGCCGCGCGGTCAGGATCGTACCACCACATTGCGGTGATGCCGCTGAAGTCACCCGAGAAGGAGTAGTACCATTCGGGCATGCCGAATTTGTGCCAGTAGAGGACTCGGTTGGTAAACGGGGCCACCCAGCCGTAGGCGTAGAGCACCGCGTCGGTCACGATGGCGTCGATCTCCTGGATTATTTCGACCCGCTTCCGGGGGTCCTTCTCTTCGTTGTACTGCTCGAGTAGAATATCCACCCGTTCGTTCTTGAATCCCCAGATGTTGTTGGTGTTGTCAGGTTCGGCCAGGTTCGAATGGAGAGAACTCTCCGGATTCGGTATCGAGAGGCCGGTCCAGGACATGAAGACCAGGCTGAATCGTCGCTCCATGACCATCTGCCACATGGTGTTCCAGTCGGTGATCTCCAGATCGAGTTTGATTCCCGCTTCTTTCAGGTCCTCCTGCATGGGCGTAAAGATCCGCTCGTAGGCCTGGTGGATCGGCAGGGTGATGTTCAGCACGTTGCCGTCGCCGTCGGTGCGGTAGCCCTCGGCGTTTCTGCCGGTCCATCCCATCTCGTCCAGCAGCTTGGCCGCCTGGGCCGGATCGTATGGGACGATGGTGCGGTCGGGACTCATGTACACGCTGCCGGGGTACTGAGAGTTGAGCTTGGTATATTCGTTGAAGAAGAGGGTCTCGATCAACTGGTCCCGGTTCCAGAGCATGGCGAGGGCCTTGCGCATGCGGATGTCGTCGAAGGGGGGCTTGCGAATGTTAAAGGCCAGCCCGGAGACTCCCTTGGGATCGAAGCTGAAGATCTTCCTCTTCTGCACCAATCCCCTGCGCAGGGCCGCGAAATCCGGCTCCGGATTCTCCAGATCGAACTCCTGCACCCACCATTGGGCGCGGCCGACCACATACATGTCCAGTTCACCCTTCTTGAACTTCTCCTTCTCCAATGTTTCATCCCGAACCACCAGGTAGCGGATCTCGTCAAAGTTGTGGAGGCCCTCGGTGACGTCGTAGTCCGCCGCCCAATAGTCGGGCCGGCGCTTCAGCACGAACAGCTCACCCGGGACGGTCTTGTCCATGTTCATGATGTAGGGTCCCGTACCGGGCATCATCTGGTCGTTGTATTTCTCCAGATACGTCTCACCGTCTATCTTCGAGAGGTATTTTGCGGGAAAGATGGTGGTGCCGGCACCGATATAGAGAAAATCTCTCCAATTGGGATCGCTGTTTGTCACCTTGATGATGTAGTCGGAAATTTTTTCGACGGTAAACTTGCTATAGAGCTCGTTCGTGAACGGGGCACCGATGCCTTCGTCCTGCAGCAGGCCGAGGGTGGCGATCACGTCGGCGGCGGTCACCGGTTCGCCGTCACTCCATTCGGCGTTGGGGTCCAGCCGAAAGTGATAGACCGAATCATCCGCATTCCGTTTCCAGTGGGTGGCAAGGGATGGGGAGAATTTCATATCCTGCATGTCGAACCCTAAGAGCGCCTCGTACACCATCCCGCCGATGGAGCCGATCTGGGAGGTGTTGCTCCGGGCACCTTCTGTGCGCAGGGTCTCGGGATACTCAGACCAGCTCAACGTGAGCGATCCGCCCTTCGTGGCGTCGGGGCTGCCGTACGTGATCGGGTTAGTATTGGTTTCCCAACCCTCACCGGTGAATCCCGGTCCGCCGTCTTCGGCGGACACGGCCGCTTCCGCGGCCACCTGTTCCTCAGCCGCTACCCCTTCGGCCTCGAGTTTTCGTTCTTCCTGCTGTCCGGTTCCGGTCGCAAATCCCGCAACCAACAGACCGCACGAAACAAGCACTAGGTAATTTTTCAGTCTCATCTCACACTCCTCCTTGCAGTATCATTGTACTCAAGATTGGGCCACTGGACAATTGTCTCGCAGCCGTAACAGCAATATGGCTTCCGCCATATTGAGAATGTGCCACATCACTCATTTTTGCCGGCCTTCAATCGCATTGTATTCGCATTGTATTCTCAGAACACATTATCCGAGTGGATCGGTCAGGCCGGAAGCCCGCTCCGCGGCAGATATGGTATGTTCCATCAGGGTCGCGATGGTCATGGGACCTACCCCTCCGGGAACGGGAGTGTACGCCCCGCAGATCGCCGCGGCTCCTTTCGTGTCTATGTCGCCGATGTTTCCGGGGTTGTACCCGGCGTCGATCAGCACGGCGCCGGGCTTGATCCAGTCGGAATGGATGAATTCCGGTTTCCCCACCGCCCCGACGATGATGTCGGCCCGGTAGACGATATCGGGCAGATTGCGGGTACGGGAGTGGCAGATCGTGACCGTAGCATGTCGATTCAGGAGCATCATGGCCACCGGCTTTCCAAGTATGGGGCTGCGACCCACCACGACGGCGTCCTTCCCTTCTAATTCTATCTCGTAGTGATCGAGCAGCGTCAGTATACCTGCCGGCGTCGCGCTTCCATAAGCGGACAGCCCCAGGGTCATACGGCCGAACCCGAGGCACGTGACGCCGTCTACATCCTTCTCGAGGGCGATCCGCTCGAAACACGCCTGTTCGTCAACCCCGCCGGGAACGGGATGCTGGAGGAGGATGCCGTGTACGTCCGGATCGGCATTCAACCTCTCGATTACCGCGATCACGTCCTCGGTAGTCGAGTCGTCCGGCAGAATGACCTTTTTCGACTCCATACCCACCCGTTTGCAGGCACGGCCCTTCATGCGGACATACGTCTTCGAGGCAGGGTCATCACCCACCAGCACGGTGGCCAGCACCGGCGTGCGTCCGGAGTGCTCTTCCACGATTCTCACTCGTTTCCCGATCCCCTCCTCTATCTCCGCGGCCAATTTCTTGCCGTCGAGAACCAATCCGTTCATCCGCGACACCTCCTCTCCGATTCACCTACGTACGTCGGCAGAGTAGCATGATGCGCAGGGTGTGACAATCGTGCGGTTTTCCTAAACGGCATGCATACGGCGCCGTCTCCGGGTCCTTCACCATCACCAACGACGGCAGCGCCGCAGGCAACTCCGGCATCGAATGGAAGGCGTACCGATCCAACGACATGGTCTTGAGTTCGGGCGACGCGCTGATAGATTCGGGTACCGCCGACGCCCTGAGTGCCGGAGACTCCACATCAATTTCATTCTCCGGAACATGGCCGCCCTACGCCGGCTCGTTCTTCCTCATCGTCGAGATGGACGCAGGCGACGATCTCAACACGACGAACGACATCGCCGCGACGTCTTCCGCGATCGCGATCACCGGCCCGCCGACGCCGCCGGTGGATTACGTGGTCGATTCGGTGAGCGCGGTGAACACCCCGACCGGCGAAGGCAGCGCCATCAGCGAGACCGTCGTCATCAGCAACCAGGGTACCGCCGACGGCTCCAAGACGGTCTACTGGACTGTCTTCCGCTCATCGGACACGGTGCTGGACGATTCGGACGCCATCGTGGACAGCGGGAGTACATCGGCCTTGACAGTGGGTACAACCTCCGGCGCAATCGCCGTCACGGGCAGCTGGCCCTCCGCCGGCGGGACCTACTACCTGCTTGCCGAGGTAGATGCCGCCGATGACTCGAATGCCGCCAACAACGTGACGGCGAGTAACGCGTTTACGCTGACCATGCCGCAGGTGGACTATCAAGTCGATGCTTCACTCTTAATCGGTGGTACCGGAAAGGTGGGAGACGACTTCGCGTTCGCCGATTCATTCGCGATAGAAAACATCGGGGCAGACACGGGCATTCAGACAATATATTGGACGGCCTATGCTTCCACGGATACCACACTTAGCCCCGGAGTGGATCTGGTAGTTGCCACCGGGTCAACAACCAACGATATCGGGGGTGGGTCTATCGAGAGTCAGACTATCACCGATGGGAAATGGCCTACAAAGGCTGACACGTATTATCTGATCATTGAAGTGATGGCATCCGATGAAACCGGTGTTACCACGAATAATTCCGGAGTAAGCAGTGGTACATTTTCTATTGGAGCACTTAACATCGACTACCAGATCTCCGCCCCTACCAGCACGGGAACCCCGGCCTACATCGGCAGCGCGATCACAGAGACCTTCGATCTCACAAACGCAGGCACAGACGACGGTCTCAAGACGGTATACTGGACCGCCTATCGCTCCACCGACGCGACACTCGATGCGGGTGACGACGTGGTAGACTCCGGATCGGAGGCGGCTCTTCCTGCAGGTGGTTCGAGCACCAACATCGCAATCGGCGGGTACTGGCCGCAGACGCCGGGGACCTTCTACTTGATCGTGGATGTATGGGCGGATGACGAGGATCCGGCTGCGACTCCCAATGATAATTCCAGCGGTGCCTTCACCGTGGCGACGTACGATATCGATTACCAGGTCGGCTCGATCACCACGGCCGGAACTCCGGCATCGGCGGGCAGCAGCATCTCCGAATCGGTCACCATACAGAACGTCGGCACCGATGCGGGTGTAGCTACGGTGTACTGGACGGCGTATGCTTCTCCGGGGAATACCACCCTCGAGGCAGGCGACATGGTGATCGACTCAGGCTCCATCGCCGCACTCGGCGGCGGCGCCGTCTCCGGTGGTCAGCCGATCACGGGAACATGGCCCTACGTCGCGGGCACCTACTACATCATCGTCGATCTGACCGTCGACGACGACGGCAACGGCGCCAACGATACAACGGCAAGCGGTGCCGTTACCATCACGCCACCGGATGTCGATTACGATCTTACTTCAGTATCAGGGAGTGGTGCGGTACTGACCGGAAGTCCGATTTCCGAAGAGTTCCAGTTCAATAACCTCGGATCTCAAGACGGTGTAGCCACGGTATATTGGACGGCCTACCGCTCATCCGATGCGGCACTCGATGCCGGAGACGTCGTAATCGACTCAGGCTCCGTCGTCCCGCTCACTGCCGGAGGGAGTTCCGGCGCCGTCGGCTTCAACGGCGTATGGCCCTCTACGGGAGGGACCTACTACCTCATCGTCGAACTCAGTGCCGACGATGATCCGGTTTCCGGTAACGACGTACTCGCCAGTGCACAATTCACGGTTTCGCCACCGGCGGTGGATTACCTCTTCACCAGCGTGACCAGCGCAAATTCTCCCGCGGATGTCGGCACTCCGATCAACGAAACCTTCACCATCCGGAACCAGGGGGCCATAGCCGGTTCACAACTCGTTTCGTGGACAGCCTATGTCTCCGCTGATACAGCGATCAGCGGAGACGACAAGGTGGTGGATCACGGGGTTTTCGCCGCCCTCGGAGCCGGCGCAGACACCGGGGCGGTGTCGATCGACGGCAACTGGCCTTCTACGGCAGGCACCTATTACCTGCTGGTTGAGCTGGACGCCTCCGACGACATCAACAGCGGTAACGACTCCGGATCCAGCAGCGCCTATTCGGTCACCGACATCAACGTAGATTACGACGTCCTGACGGTGACCCGAGCCTCCGCAACTGCGATCATCAACGGCACCATCAGTGAGACCTTCACCTTTCGCAACATCGGTAGCGACGACGGAAGCGGCACGGTCTACTGGACCGCGTACTACAACACAAATGCCTCACTGGACGGCAACGAGGTTGTTGTAGATTCCGGGACCGAAGGTGCACTCACAGCCACCACGACTTCCGCGGCAATCAACATCGACGGCCGCTGGCCGGGAACCGCCAACACGTACTACCTGCTCGTGAAGGTTTCCAGCGAACAGGATGTCGCCACCGGTAACGACTGGATGGCCGGCGACAGTGTTTCGGTGGACATTCCTACCATCGATTACCGG
>CAZAKE010000215.1:0-7438 GCA_964485495.1 uncultured Spirochaetales bacterium | reverse complement strand
CTCAAGAGCCTTGCAGACGTCGACCAGGAATCATTCCTCATGAAGACCCGCAAAACCATGGAGTCGATTGTCAATGATCTCCTTTCCAATGCCGGTCAGGAAGTCTCCTCCTATACACTGTTCGAAAAACTGAAGTACCTCGAAGATCATAACCTCCTTCCCAAAACAACCGCCACCTTCTTCCACACCATACGCAAGCTCGGAAATCTCGGAGCCCATGAAGCCAAGGAGATTCGTCTCTCCGGTTCTGAAATAGAGACCGTACTCTCGATGCTCTCCTATATAATTCAATGGCATAAAAGTAAGTAGCTCTGTTATTGGCTGCGAGCAAGGTTTGTGCTAAAAATAACCGAATAAACCATAACGTAATTGCCTCATATCAATAAATAATATGAGTTTTTTATGTATCACCAACAAAAAATAGTTTGTCAAGGATATACGCGGTTCCCGGGTTCTATCTATCTTCCCCCGGAAGGTATTCGCTCCGGTCAGTACCGGTCGAACTGATGGGCGTGAGGTTGCAGCAGCCCGGGGGTTCCGCCGCCGGGAAACCACAGTTCCAGTATCCGCCGGTCACCCTCCGGGATCCCTACTCCGGCGGCAACCGCGTCTCGAACACTCCAATATCCCATGAGCAGCTTCACGAGATTGCCTGAATCCGGGATGATATCTCCAGACGCCAGCCGATTCCGCACCGAAGCAGTCTCGCCGGAGTTCCACAGCCCCGCCTCTCGTCGGTCGAATTCCGGCCCTACTGTTTCGATGAGCTGCGGACGATTCAGGATGCAGGCCATGCCCCCGCCGTCAGGGGTGACCCGTGTGACGGCCTCACATCCCCACTGCCGCGCCACCGTGCCGACGGCGGAGTCGGCCGGCTCCTTGATGGTCAGAGTGTCGGTCTTCCTCTGCCAGCACTTCAGCCCGAGTCCCACGAGCAGTCTCGTAGCCGCACTATAATCCTCCGCCGCCGACTCCATCACGGTGAAGGAATTCTCGTTCCACCCATAGCTGGTTCCCGGAATGAGCGCGTATGCGAGGATCTTGTCCCTCTCACGCACCACGAGACACTCCGGCGCCGGCTGCCAGGGGTTCTCGGTCTGCAGCCGCTTCCACATCGCGGCCGTTCGCACCAGGGTCCAGGGGCGTTCGGCGTGTTCGGCGTTGAACAGCTCAGCTACACCCTCCATGTCGTCCTCACCGGCGGCTTCGAGTTCGCCGTCCTCCTTGCCCAGGTTCGGGATTCGGGACAGCCGAAGATTGACCTCCGAGTCAGGCAGGCAGGAGGAGAAGCCATACTTCCAGTAGAGGCCTTCGATGCCGTAGAGGAAGGCCACGTCGGCCCGTTCCGCGATCCCCTGCAAGGATCTGGTGATCAGTTTGGCGATATATCCCTTCTTGCGATGCCCCGGCATGGTCTGCACGCCGGCGAACCCGTCGGCCGGCACCGTCACCGATCCAAATCGGCTCTCGAACGCCAACAGGGTGAGTTTGCTGACCGGGTCCTTCTCCCCATCCTTCCAGAGTGAGCAGATACGAGACGGCCGCTTGGCCTTCTCGTCCGTGTGCTCGGTGTATCGCAGGCCGTCATCCAGATTCTCATCGACGGTATATTGGATCTCTTCTTCCATGCGGGTATCCTTTCCTCCAATACTGTGCATTTTCTACGATTGCACTGTACCGGTTTTGACTCGATGTGAATACCGGCATGATTAGGAGGAGATGATGCGACAGTCCCAAACGTACCGTCCCAAACTGATACCATTCAAGACCACACCCCAGGAAGAACTCCGCGCCTACGTCTTCACCACCGAACGTTCCAGCGATGCAGAATCTCACAGAGCGAGCCGGTGATCGATGCGTTCTCCTATTCGGGGGAAAGCTGAGCAGCCGGTTGCCGGCCGACACAAACTCGTACACAATGGGTGTATGGAATTAACAGGAAGAAACATAGTCGTCACGGGCGGAGCCATGGGGATCGGGGCTGCCACCGTCAAGATTTTGGCGGCGCGGGGAGTTCGGGTGTTCATCGCCGACCGAGACCAAGCGGTCACCGAACGGATCATCGAAGCCACGAAGGACTCGTCGGGTTCCGCGGAATTCATCGAGGTCGACCTTGCCGATGCCGCGTCGATCCGTTCCTTCGGAAAAACGGTGGCCGGCATGACCGATTCACTCCACGGCTTGGTGAACAATGCGGGGATCGTGCGGCGGGCATCCATAGAGGAGACCGGGGATGCCGACTGGACTGAACAGACGGCCGTCAACCTTCGCGCGCCGGCGCTGTGTATCCAGGCGTTGCTGCCGCTCTTGAAAGCCGGACCCGGGCACGTGGTGAACGTCTCCTCGGAAGGAGGTTTCCGGGCCCGGAAGAACCACTGGGTCTACGACGCCACCAAAGCCGGCATCTGTGCGCTGACCAGGGAGGCCGCCGAGGAGTTGGCGGAGTTCGGAATCCGGGTCAACGCCGTGGCCCCGGGATGGGTAGTCACGGAGATGCACTTCGGGAACGCTCCCGACCCCATGGCGAAAAAAAAGGAACTGGAGGAGATGACCAACACGAGCGCCATGCTGGGCCGCCTGGCCCGTCCGGAGGAGATCGCCGCCTCCATCGCCTTCCTGCTGAGTGAGGACGCCACATACATCACCGGAACGGTGCTGCATGTGGACGGTGGGCTGACCGCTCGGTGATCGAGGATCTCCGGATATGAGAAAGGTGCGGATATACGCTGAAATAGTACATTCACTTTCGTCGCATATCCGACAAGCCGATCAACCGAAGACCTGTCTGTTCGGCGAATGACGCCTGACGTTCGTCACTGGTTACGAAATGTGTGCATCCTGCGATATGAGAGTAGGCGACGTGGAGAACGTCCAATGTTCTCGTTCCAATTTCCCGAGTATGCCGTTCGGACAGGCTGACGGCTAAGGTGAGTACTTCCGACCAATCGAGGGTAGCCCGGACCAGGACCCCCTTGTCTACATCGACCTTTATGTTGTGTAAGTACGCATCGACCTGCAGGTCGGTCACTTCTCCGCGAAACCGCTTGAGAGATATCGCATTCGTCATTTCGAGTTCATGAAACACAGATAACGGTATCGGAAGGCCCTGCCGACGAACCCAACGTTCCACGAGCCCGGACTCCGGCTCGGGGTAATAGAGTTTAACCAATACCCCGGTATCGAGATAGAATCTCACACTCTCTCATCCCTGTCCCGCAGGATCTCCTCACTAAGCGCAGTATCTTTCGTATCCGGAAACAGCTCGTTCGCGCGGTTGCTGAAGTCCGGCCATTCGGGCTCATCATGTGCATCGTCAGGCGGAAGAAGACGAGCGACCACCGTATTACGCCGGGTAATCAAGATCTCATCGCCATGTTCGAGGTACCGCAATACCTTGCCGAGATGATGTTGCAATTCTCGTATACTCGCCTTCTTCATGTCTAACAATTTAACGCACAAATATTCACATTGTCAATGTCTATCACTATTCGGATGCGGCTCTTTCACATTACGGTCCTGTTTAGTATGATGGAGATACTGGTGCCGACCTCTGATGAGACGTCGTCTTCAGCCATGCAAAACAGCCTAAAGGATTATACTGCGATGACACCACAAGGTTTTTACAGATTGATTCACGACTTCACCCTCGAATATGAGCGCGGAACAGAGCCGTTCACTCCCGCCGAATGTTTCGTATGGGCCGAGATGAGGGACCGGCCTGTGCCTCAGTACGAACGATCATGTTTCGAGTCTTTTCTGGAATTTTCCGAGTATGCGTTCAGCCGTGACGACGGCACCTTCGTTTGCAGGGCTTCGTACTTCAAGGACGCTGAATTCCTCGTATATCCCACCGGGGAGGAATTCCGAGATGGAGTTCTGATTCCGGGCCACCGGTTCTTGCCGTTCCATGATATGGCTACCCTTCCGTGGGAGTGTGGAATCCATGACGATGAGAGTGCACCCATTTCGCAGAAGCCCTACTCCGACACTCTCGCGGGTATACTGAAATACTACTCCCTTTTCGGTCCGAATCTGATGAATGCGTTATTGACCAAAGATCAGCCGTCAAACGGCTGGCTCTACGATCTGGAGGGAGAGGAGGATGGGTACGAGAACACGGTCTCCCTTACGGCGTATGATCTGAGCCGTTTCTACAAAAAATCCGGTTTCGAACTGGGCGATTACCTCCTTATGAAGGTACTCGACTGGACCAACGCCGAATTCACCCTGACTCGAATTTCGGCGAAAGACCTCGGCACAGACTCGAAGGTGAAACGCACACAACAGTGGAAGAAACTCGAAGAGGCCTTCCAAAGCGTATTCACCCACTACGGTCGTAACATCACAATGCCCGAACAGATCGCCCAGGCGTATTGGAACGCAGGCGAAATACTACGGCATTCTCCTACCTTTCATCTCGGTGGTTTCGTAAACCTGTCGAAGAAACTCAGGATCTGGGACACCGAGGACGACGGACTCATATGGTACAAAAACCGACATCCTGACAGTGATCCGCGCACCCTCGGAGAAACAGGGGGATCGAGGCCGATGTGTTTCCTCGACGAGATGTTCTATTCGCTGGGTATCTCCCTCGACATCGACGAGGTCGAGGCGATCATGCGTGATGAACTGTTCTCACGATCAGAGGATCTCGAGCGCGTGAAGGAACGCTGCTTCGGAGGACGTTCAGTACACTTCAACGAGGAGGAGGAGGCGATAGAGTTTTATCAAGCCTTCGAAGATCTCTGGGAAGAGACACGAGAGAATTACAACTTCTTCACCGACCAGGAACGTGGGAAGATCAGGAGGGCGGCGATCGAGATAATAGAGGACAACCTTGCCTTCCTTCGAAAACTGGATGCCGCCGGTGCACAAGAAGGTGATGTTCCCGTTGACCTGATGCAGACGGCGGCACACCACGCTCGATCGGTGACCGAGTTGCTGTCCACCTTGAACTCGGATGAGCCATACCCTGTGGTTGCACCCGAAAGGGTTATCGATAATCTCCTTCAGATTGGCGCGTCCTTGACTGCACTGGAAAGCCAGATCACGAACGCAACCATGCGAAACATCGCCGCCAGGACCTCGGCAGCCGGAGCAGAAAAGAAGAAACGAAACAAGAGAGGGCCATCTCATTGTCCGGTCTACACCCTGCGAATCGACATAGACAGAATCAAGCCCCCCATCTGGCGGCGTATCCGTGTTCCCGGCTGGGTCAATCTGGGCGATCTTCACGTGATCATCCAGAATTCTTTCGGCTGGGATGATTCGCATCTCCACAACTTCGAGTTCAACGGCACCTATTACTGCGATCCGGAAACCCAAGACGGATTCGGATTCGGATTCGGACCGGCCGAATTGGACGAGACGAAAGCACTACTCGAAGACCTCGGTTTGGAAGAAAAGGACAAGCTCACCTATACGTACGACTTCGGCGACGACTGGAAACACACCATCAGAATCGAGAAGATCGAATCCCGGAATGAATTCGAAGACCCGGACAGTATCGTCTGCCTGAAGGGCAAGCGTGCCTGCCCGCCCGAAGATTGCGTCGGTCCCTGGGGGTACGAGGAGTTTGTAGACGCCATCTCCGATCCGGAGAATCCCAATCATGAGCAACAAATGGCCGAGTGGTACGCCGAGGAGTTCGATCCCGAGTATTTCGATTTAACAGAAGTAAATGAAATCTTGAAAGAGATAGTCGACCGTTCGAGGTACTGAACGACCCCCACCAAAGGTGGCGGTTTTCTCTTGTATACACGTGCAGCGCCGTCGAAGCAAATCCACACATGAGCCGACAGGAGGAAACGATGAGGGCCACGTACCATGTAGCGAAGGGCGGAAAGGATACCAATACGGGGTCCGAGGACGCCCCCTTTCTCACCATATCCGCCGCGGCCCGGGTAGCGCAGCCGGGAGATACGGTCCTGGTGCACGCGGGCACCTACCGAGAGTGGGTCAGCCCCCGCTTCGGCGGATTACGACGGCACGCCGCTCAACCTGGATACCGACTTCCTCGAGAAGCCTAGGGGAGCGAACCCGACGGCCGGTCCCTTCCGGGGACTCACCGCGGGAAAGCAGTCGATAGTGGTGTGGCAGGAGTGAAAACTACCGGCTACACCAGCGCCTGATACACCGCCGTGTTGAAGTCCGGGATCACCGGATAGGTGTTCGCCGGCATAAACTGCAGCATCAGGATGCCGATGAGATCTTCTTTTGGGTCGATCCAGAAGGTGGTATTGGCCGCACCGCCCCATCCGAAGGTGCCCAGGGATCCGAGGGCGTGCATGGAGGCGAGGTTCGTCAGCACGCTGAATCCAAGTCCGAATCCCCGGGGCGGCTCGATCCGCGGCGGAATCTTGCCGCACATGTGGTCCAATATCATCAGTTCGATGCTCTTTCGTCCCAGTAGTCGCACTCCGCCCATTTCGCCGCCGTTCCGCAGCATCCGGCAGAACTGCAGATAGTCTTCCGCGGTGGAGACGAGGCCGCCCCCGCCGGAGGGATTCTTCGGCAGTTCCTTGTAGTTCCGGAATCCCAGGTCGTCGGAATGACGCTTCAACCCGCCACCCTCTTCCGGGCCGTAACACACGGCGAAACGGTTCCGCTTCGACTGCGGCACGTAGAACGCCGTATCGGTCATTCCCAGCGGATCGAAGATCCGTTCCTGCAGGAATTTCTCGAATGGCATCCCCGAGATCACCTGGACCAGGTATCCAAGTACATCCGTGGCCAGGCTGTAACGCCAGACTGTTCCCGGATTGGTCCCGAGCGGAAGGGCGGCCAGGAGTTCCACCATCTGCTCCAGGGTGACGTCTTCTCTCTCACGCATCGTGCTCCGCAGCCGCGACTGGTAGAGCTTGTCCAGCGGGTCGTTCTGATCGAACCCATAACTCAATCCCGCGGTGTGGGTGAACAGGTTCCAGACGGTGATCGCCGACTCCGCCGGCACGATCTCCATGCTGCCGTCGTCGGACATATTCTTCAGCACCCCCATCTCCTTGAAACAGGGAATGTACTCCGATACCGGATCGTCCAGCCGGAACTCTCCGGCTTCGTGCAGCATCATGGCGGCCACGGAGGTGATGGGTTTGCTCATCGAGTAGATCCTGTAGATGGTTCCCGGTTCGATGGGCTGCCCGACCTCCCTATCCCGGTGCCCGAAGCACTTCGAGTACACCGTCTCGCCGTGCCGTGAGACGACCCCATGTACACCGGCGATCTTCTCTTCCTCCACATACCGGGAGAGGATCGTGTCGATTCTGTCGAGTCTATCAGGAGAGAATCCGAGTTTCTCCATCTGTTCTGCTTTCATGAAAGCGGCTCCTTTGCGACACCCAGGGTGAAACGGATGAGGTGATTACACTCCTGCCTTGTTCGTGTCGCTTGGGATACTATAGCAGGTTTGCTGCCGAAGAGGCCAGCAGCATCCTACACC
>CAZAKE010000214.1:0-7444 GCA_964485495.1 uncultured Spirochaetales bacterium | reverse complement strand
CCAAGGCCTTGGAGCGATTCATCGAGCCGGACAACGAAAAGGCATTGGATACGCTGGTCTCCTACTACGCATGTGTCGAGTGGGTGGATGACGCGGTGGGGAGAATCCTTGAGACCCTCGAGTATCTCGGCCTAGCCGAGAACACGATCGTCGTATATACCTCCGATCACGGAGATCTCTGCGGTGAACACGGCCTGTGGAACAAGTCGGTGTTCTTCGAGGCCTCCTCTCGGGTACCGCTCATCGTGAGATGGCCCGAGACGGCGGAAGCCGGGAAACGTAGACGGGAAATCGTCGGCCTGATCGACCTCTTCCCGACCCTCTGTGAGGTGGCGGGAATACCGACACCGGTGGGATGTGAGGGTGAATCCCTTGTGGGGCTCCTAAAGAGAGACGTTGGGTTGGCACGGGAGTACCTCTTCAGCGAGAGCGCACTCCTGAACCAGACCGAATACGCCGGCTGTATGCTCCGCACGGGAAAATGGAAATATAACTACTATCTGGACAGCAGCGAGGAGCTGTACGATATGGAGATCGATTCGGAGGAACGGGACAACCTGGCCGACGCGGTAGAACACCGGGAAATGGTGGACCGATTCCGAGCGGAGACGATCCGGTTCTGGCGACCGAAAGAACAGGAGAGCCGATTCAGGGAAACCCCCATGATGCGGCGAGAAAAGCACTTCTATTTCTATTCAAACCAATTCATCACCGGCGACGGAACGGTGGTGGATGCAAAGCCATAGAAAGGAGCAACAGATGACTACAGTTCACATGATCGGCAACGCCCACCTGGACCCGGTGTGGTTGTGGCGCAAGCCCGAGGGAATCGTCGAGACGGTATCGACCTGTCGAACGGCCGCAGATTTATTGGACCGGTACCCGGATCTCATCTTTACACGCAGCGACATGTGGCTGTACGAACAGATCGCACTTTTAGATCCGAAACTCTTCGAGCGGATCAAGCGATTCGTGGCGGATGGGCGCTGGTATATTCCCGGCGGCTGGTACATACAGCCGGATTGCAACCTTCCGTCCGCGGCCTCGTTCCGGACCCACATGTCGCTGGGAAAACGCTATTTCAAGACGACCTTCGGCGTGGACGTCACCGTCGGCTACAACGTCGACACCTTCGGTCACACCGCGACGCTCCCGAGTTTTCTCGCCGAGGCCGGCTACACGAGTTACGTGATGATGCGGCCGAACCAATCCGAGAAGCCCCTGCCCTCCCCGCTCTTCCGCTGGCGCAGCCCCGACGGAGCCGAGGTGGTGGTCTGGCGGATCGTGCCGCGCTACGCCACCAGGACGGACGACCTGAGAGAGCACGTCGAACAGACCCTGGCCGCAACCGAGGGGTTCGATCACGTCATGTGTTTCTTCGGCGTCGGCGACCATGGCGGCGGCCCTACCGTCGGCCAGGTCGAGTGGATCCAGGAACATGCCGACGACTTTCCAGGAGCGAGGCTCGAGTTCTCCCACCCAGGCCGCTTCTTCGACGCGGTCCTTCCCGACGCCGATTCCCTTCCCATCGTTGCTGACGAACTCCAGTATCACGCCATCGGATGCTACTCCGTCACCAGAGAGATCAAGGTGCATAACAGAAAGGCGGAAGATGCGCTGGCGACCTGTCAGGCGGTGCTGGAGACCTATCCGCAAGGAGACTCGTTTGTCCACGGACAACGCATCGAAGCGCGAATCGAGAACGCCTGGAAGAACGTGTTGTTCAACCAGTTCCACGACATCCTGGCGGGGACGAGTATACCGGATGCCTACGAGGACTCGAGGGATGAACTCGGTCAGGCCAAGAGCGAGGCCGACTCGATCACGACGACGGTACTGCTGCGGGAACTGGTGAAACTCGGGCCGGAAAATGAACAACGCCTGGTTGTATTCAATCCGACGGACGCGCCGTTCGACGGATGTATCGTACACGAACCGTGGCTCGAGAGCAGGACCACGCCGGAGGCGCTTCTGGATGAGAAGAAACACGAGGTGGAATTCCAGCTGGTGCAGGCCGAATCGGTACGCACGAACTGCCGGAACATGGCATGGACCGCGCACATCCCGCCCCGCTCATCGCGGACCTTCTATATCCGGCCGGTGGAGGAGGATTCGGGAGGTCCGCAGGAACGACCGGAAGAACAGCCGGAAAACTCCGCTTCCGACGACGCGACGGTGAGAAACGGTGTGTGGTGTCTGAGTGCGGGGGCGGGCACCGAGCTTGCCAAGATCGTCCATGCGGAAACCGGTTCATCTCTCGTAGGCGGCGAAGGCATCTATATACCGGTGTGGAGAGACGAGACCGACACCTGGTCACACGGCGTGCCGAAATTCTCCGGAGAGGAGCTGGGCAGGTTCGCTATCACCGGATTCGTGGTGGAGGAAACGGGACCGGTTCGCTCATCGGTCCGGGTCACGGCGAGATTCAGGAACAGCGAGGCCGAACTCTGGTTTCGAATCTATCCCGGCAGATCCGTGATTGATATCGACCTGCGGCTGAGCTGGCGGGAGCATCTGGCCCTGTCTACGTTGTGTCTGGGCTTCGATCCGTCCTTCGAGTGGCGCACCGACGGCATTCCCGGAGGCGAGTTTCCACGCAGGCAGAACGGATGGGAGTATCCGGTCATGGACTGGACGATCCTGCCGGTGGCGACTCCCGATGTGAACCCCCGGCCGGATGGCGGCGACGGCTCTAATCAAGGCCTTGGAATTGTTTGTCCCGACTGCACCAGCCTCCACGGCGAAGGCGGCAGAATCGGTTTCACGCTGGTTCGCTCCCCGGCCTACGCCTGGCACGACCCGGCCACCCTCCGCGACGACCGGGCCTATCAGTGGACCGATCAGGGTGAACATACGTTCCGATTCAAGCTTATCCCGAATGCAGACCCGGGCACGCTCAATGAGACCGCAGTAACGATACGCAGAAAACCGCTCTGCTTCGACTGGACCCATGGGATGTAGCGTATCGACATAATACGATGGACCGAGAAAGGAGATAGGATATGGGAGAGGAAATCAATAAAGAATATTCATGCGACGTGCTGGTGATCGGATCCGGTGTGTCGGGATATTGTGCCGCTATCCAGGCCGGCAGGTTGGGATCAGAGGTCATTCTGCTCGAGAAGGACGAAGTGCTGGGGGGAAACTCCGGGCCGAACCTGGGGGTCGGCATCACCGGCGCGGATCGCTACAACCACTACGGTACCGAGACCGGACTGGTGCAGGAGACGCAGGAGGAGGGCGCCTGGGTCATGGGATTCACCCAGGTATACGGCACCACACCCTATAACATCTCCCGCAGATATGAAGCCGTGATCCAGCAACTTCTCGAAGAAGCCGGCGTCACCATTTTGAAGCGGCACTACGCCCGGAAACCCGTACTCGGGGAAGGCGGCCGCATCGATGCGGTCGTCGCCGAGGACATGGCGGCATTCCGAACCGTGAAGATCACGGTTCGGCACGTGGTCGTGGAAGGCTCCGGCGACGGCGAGATCGCCGTGCTTGCCGACGCCGATTACGACATCGGCAGCGAGGCCAAGAACGAGTTCGGCGAACGATCCGCACCGGAGCAACGCACCAACCGCGTGCAGGGCACCAGTCTGGTAGCAATTGCCATCAGGACGGACCGGGAGGTTGTCTTCATCCCGCCTCCCGGCACACCGGAATTCAAGCCCCGATTGTGGCACAGCCGCCCCTCCTCGTTCATCCACCACCACGACAACTACTTCCGAGAAGGCCTGCCGTTTCGCTTTCTGTACGTCACCGAGGCCGGCGGCGACCAGGACACGGTAAAGGAAGATGGAGAGATCTATGAGACACTCCTGAAGCAGCTCTGGGCAGAGTGGGACCACATCAAGAACGGCCCCCACCGGGAGGAAGCCCGGGTATGGGACCTGGTGTGGGTCAGCCCCAAGGGCGGTAAACGCGAGAGTCGGCGCCTTCTGGGCGACGTCGTCATGACTCAGACCGATTTGGAGGAGGGGAAACTCTTCCCGGACGATATCGCCTACGGCGGCCATGACCTTGACGACCATCGTCAGGCCGGGGACATGGCCAACATCTTCGGTCATTCGATCCCCCCGATGTACGGTATCCCCTACCGGGCGTGTTACTCCCGGAACATTCCCAACCTCCTACTGACGGGACGGCTGATCAGTGCCACCCACCTGGCCCACTCATCGACCCGCCTGATGCGCACCGGCGGGGCCATCGGTCAGGCGGTGGGGATCGCCGCCGACATTTGCAGGCGGAATGCGTGTTCTCCTCGAGACGTATACGAACGACACATTGAGGAACTTCAGCGCATCCTGCTTCTCGAGGACGGCACGATCCTTAAGAGACCCGTTGATGATCCTGCCGACATCGCCCCGGAGGCAACCGTCACAGCGGACAGCGAACTCACCTTTAATGATCAGGAACCGGCGCCGTATGAGGTAGAACGGTTCCTCCCCCTCATCGCGGAAGCCGGCGTCATGCTATGGGACTGGCCGGAACGGCCGGAGGGTGTGGAGATGTTCCTCAAGAACCCGTCGGACCGAGACGAGACGCTCCGGCTCAACTGGTACCGCACCACTCCCGAACGACTGTGGCTTACCGTCGACGAATTTCACGACTTCTTCAGAAAGGACCTGCGGGACTCGTCCTTCGAGAAGCTGGGTTCCATTGAGGCCGTACTTCCGGCCGGTTACGAGGGATGGTTCCGCATCGACCTTCCCGAGGGGACCACCTGGGAACCCAGAAACGCTGTGAACGACGGAGACCGGATGATCGTCTCGATAGAGGAGAACGACAATGTGAAGTGGGCCCTGGCCGCGGACGAACATCTCGCGGCGGAGATGGTGGCACACAGCCACTTTACTCCGGTGTGGCAGGCGTCCGAGAAGATGCCGACCTTCCGCTTCCACCCGGAACCTTCCTTAGGCGATGCTGCGAATATCATAAACGGGTTCCATCGTCGTTTCAGCCGTGCCCCATTGAATATGTGGCACTCTGACCCGCGGGAACCGCTGCCCCAGGAGCTTACGCTCTCGTGGGACTCCCTCAAGGAGTTCGACGAGGTGTGTCTCACCTTCGACAACCTCACCAAGCATCGGCACGACGCCCCCTGGGAGTGCAACCAGAGAGTGGCGCCGTTCCTTGTAAAGACCTATGAACTGGAGTATGAGGATTCCACCGGACGGCATCTTCTCCTACGGGAGGAGTGCAACTACCGAAGGTTTCGCCGGCATCGATTCGATCCGGTCACGGCGCACTCCCTCAGACTCAAGGTCGTTGCCACTCACGGCAACGGAGAAGCAGCGAGAGTATACCAGATACGTGTTCGGCGCCCGGAGTAACCGATGGCAGTACACGATATACCCAAACCCATAATCGAGCCCATCGACGACCGTATCATAGAAGAACGGCTCCGGCAGATACGAATCCGAACCGTCACTTCTCGTCACGTGATCGACGATTGGCAGGAGAGAATCGCGGAGTACCGCTCCCCGAGGAACTACCGCTTCGAGACCGATTGGCGTCCGCTGGGAGTCTCAGGTATGTGGCCTGCCGGCAAGACCCTGTTCCTTAAAACAAAAATCGATACCGCGACGGAGATTCCTGCGGAGGAACGGTACCTGTCCTTCGACATCATCAACCTCGAGGGGGTACTACGGGTAGACGAGTGCGCCCGGGCTGGAATAGACGGAAATCACACCCGTGCTCCGCTGCCGGACGACCTACCCGTGGAGATCGAACTTGAGTTTACCTGTCTCGGCACCTACCCGAATCGGCCCGAGTATGTGCGCGACATCTCACGGCTGCGCGAGGCGGCGCTGATAGGTATCGACAAGGAGTCGGAAACCGTACTGCATGACTTCGCCTTCGCGTGGCAAGCGGGAAGTAACGCCGCGGATGAACGGCGGCGGCGCGTCATACTCGCCTCTTTGGCCGAGGCGATCACCGCGGTGGATCTCACCGCCCCTGACGAACGCTACCGGCGGGAGCTCCTGGCGGCGGGTGTACTACTGCGACAGCGAATCGCCGAGGTTTCGCCGGATCCCGAGGCCGGCACCGTCTTCCTCACGGGGCACTCCCACATCGATGTCGCATGGCTTTGGCCCCTCCGGGAGACGGTCAGAAAATGTGAACGAACCTTCTCCACCGCTCTTCGGCTGATGGAGCGATATCCGCATTACCGCTTCTCCTGCAGCCAGCCCCAGCTCTACGCCTATACCAAGAAGCACTATCCGAAACTCTTCGAGGAGATTCGAACATGGATCGAACACGGGCGGTGGGAGTGTACCGGCGGCATGTGGGTAGAGAGCGACTGTAACGTACCCTCCGGCGAGTCGCTAATCAGACAATTTCTCTACGGCGTCGGGTTCTTTCAGCGGGAATTCGGCATCCGTCCCCGAACCTGCTGGCTGCCGGACGTGTTCGGGTATCCCGCCACCCTACCGGGCATCCTCTCGGGATGCGGCATCCACGGATTCTTCACAGTGAAGCTGCACTGGCAGTCGTCGAACCCGTTTCCGTACCGGCTCTTCCACTGGGAGGGTCCGGACGGTTCGCGGGTAACCGCCCACATCCCGAAACTCGTGCGCTATTACAACGGTTCGCCCGCTCCGGACCAGTTGCAGTCCGCCTGGGAGGAATATACCGAGAAAGACCGCTATCCTGTGGTCCTCATGCCGTTTGGCTACGGGGACGGAGGTGGTGGACCCACCGACGAGATGCTGGAGTTCGCCCGTCGAGCCGAGGAGTACCCCGGACTGCCGAGAGTTCGAGTCGGCGGCGGGGAGGAATATTTTGCCGAGGTGGAAGAGGCCTCACCGGCATTGCCGCGCTGGGTCGGTGAGTTGTACCTCGAGACCCATCGAGGTACCTACACCTCGCAGGGGGCTGCGAAACAGGCGAACCGCCGCACGGAACTACTCCTCAGGGACGCGGAGATTTTCGGAACGATCGCAGCCTGGTTCGGGTTCATGTTTTCACCGGACGATCTGAGCGACATCTGGAAGAACCTTCTCCTCCTACAATTTCACGACATCCTGCCGGGCAGCTCCATCCGCGAGGTCTACGAGGAGTCCGAAAGGGATTATCGTCAGATAATAGAAACGGCAAACACGCTAATCCGTGATGCCGAAACGGTGTTGGCGACATCAGTTCTCCCAGAGTGCGATCTTGGGGTGATCAACACCCTCTCCTGGGAACGGACCGGGCTTCTCAGCTTCGACATGGAGGGGTTGGCCCTGCCGCCGGAACATCCGGTACCGATGGAGGCAGCACGAGGAGACGCAGTACGAGGCAACGCCACCATAGAGCTCGAACTCGTCGATGCGGCCGGAAACTCATATCCGGTTCAGCGGACGGATGGACCGATGACGGAAGGGTGTGCGAAAGCACTCGGGACCACCACACTCATCGCCTGTATCGACAAAGTGCCGTCAATAGGCTTCCTGCC
>CAZAKE010000213.1:0-7590 GCA_964485495.1 uncultured Spirochaetales bacterium | reverse complement strand
GCGGAAAGATAGTGTACACCCGTGAGGGATGTCCGGTATTTCAGGAGTGACTGATGACACACGACAAGGTCCCCCAATGGGGGATATTTGAACAATCCGTCGAGCATTGTCGCGATTTCGCGGATCCCTATCGGGGCACCACCCTGCTCACCGAGTTCACCGCTCCCGACGGGGAACCGTTCCCCTTCTGGGGCTTCTACGACGAAGGCAAAAACGGCAGGACCTGGCGCTTCCGGTTCATGCCGGATCGGCCGGGGGAGTGGACCTACCGGGCATGGTTCACCGAGGAGGACCGGCGGGGTGGAAGAATCGGATGCGGCGGCGAAGAGGGAGTCGTGGTTACAGGCCGGTTCATCTGCACCGCATCGGACCTGTCCGGACCGGTATGCCGGCACGACGGAAATCCCATCTGGTTCGGATTCCGCGGCGGTTCCGGTCACCTGCGCAGCCTGCACGTGGGAGACCGATTCTTCGCATCGAATTTTCCCGCCGAGAAGCGCACCGCTTTCCTCGACTGGGCCGGTTCCCAGGGCTACACGATGCTCTCGGTGGCGAGCCACCTGGTGAACCGGCAAACCCCGGGCAGAGGCGCGGAATGGGATACTCCGGCGTTGTGGCCCCTGCATGCGGCCGAATACCGCAGACTCGAGGCGATCCTGAACGACCTGGCCGACCGGAGGATGGTGGCCTACCAGTTCGCAGGACTCTTCGGACGGGAGGGATTCTATCCGACGGCGCATCGCGACCAGCATCTCTACATCCGTTACATCATGGCGCGACTGGGACCCTACCGGAACCTGCTCTTCAACGTCGCCGGCCCCGAACCGGTGCTGCGGGGGAACCCATACATGCCGAAATCGGAGGTGGACCGCCTGGGGCACCTCATACAGCGGTACAACACGTTCGGACACCTGTTATCCGTCCACAACGCCACCGGCGCCGACGCCTACTTCGACGAGGAGTACACGACATACGTGACCCTGCAGGGGCCGAAGACCCGCGACCGGGAGGTACTCGGAGAGACCATCCTGCGGAACCACCGACCGGACAGGCCGCTACTCGCACAGGAGACCCTCTGGCCGGGAAACACCGTGGGACATCCGCCCTATTCGGACGACGACATCCGCAAGAACGGCTGCGTACTCCTCATGTCGGCCGCGGCGATCAACTTCGGCGACTTCGACGGCAATTCGTCGTCCGGGTTCTCGGGATCCCTCGAACCGGAAGACCGCGTCCAGCGCCGGCACGACATCATCAAAGGCGTCTGGGACCTCTTCGAGGAATTTCCCTACCGGGCCATGAGTCCCCGTCCCGATCTGTGCGAGGGGGGGCACCTGTTGTGCGACGCCGGGCGACGGTACCTTGTATATGTCACAGGCGACGATCCCGAAACCGATGGAGTGCGGATGGTTCTGTCTCCCGGCGCGTACACGGGCGAGTGGATCGATCCGTGCAATCCGACGGACCGCCGTGGAGTCACGGTGCGAACGGCAGAGTCCGAAACTGAGGGTGATGCGGTCGTCGAGATGCCGCTTCCACAGGATGGGGACTGGTTCCTGTTCCTGGAGCGCCGCGAATGAGCGGAGCTCCTGCTGGCGCTCCAAACCGCCATCTCGGACTCCGCGGGGAGAAAGCCGTCCTGCGGAGGGAGATCAGACGGAGACTCGCGAGTATCGACGCCGGACACCGGGCGGAGCGGGGCGGTCGAATCCGTGAACACCTGCTGCGATCCGATCCCTGGAAATCTTCGGAGACGCTGTTCGCCTTTCTATCCCTCCCATCGGAACCGGACATCGATCCGATCATCAGGGAGGCCCTCGACCGGGGGATGAGCGTGGCCGTGCCGCGGATAGACGCCGCCGGTATCACCTTCCGTCGTATCGACTCGCCGGAGGGACCCTGGACGGTTCACCCCTATGGAGTCCGGGAACCAGCCGAGGAAACCGAGATCGTAGACCTGTCGGCCTCGGGGTTGGTTTCGTCTCATCACGATTCCACCCTGTTTCTCGTACCGGGTCTCGCGTTCGATCTACAGGGGAACCGGCTGGGCCGCGGCAAGGCGTATTACGACCGGTTTCTGACCTCCCTGTTGCAGCCGGTATCGCGGGATCCGGAAGACCCCGGTAGGCGACGGCGTGAACCGGCCCTATCGACCGTAGAGACGAACGGACCTGCCGCCTCCCGCGGGATTCATATCGTCGGCTGTTGCTTCTCGGAGCAACTCATCGAACGAGTCCCCGCCGGTCCGACCGACGTGCCGGTGGATGGACTGGTGACGGACGGGGGCTATGTCGTCTGCACGCGAAGCCCCTGTCGGAGATAGGAATGATCAAATTGAGTGAAGCGGTAGATGCCGCCCTGACCACCGGCCGGCCTGTGGTGGCGCTGGAATCGACCATCATCGCCCACGGCATGCCCTATCCCAGGAACCTGGAAACGGCGCTGGAGGTCGAGGCGACCATCCGTTCGGAGGGAGCCGTTCCGGCGACCATCGCCGTACTCTCAGGCGAGATCCACGCCGGACTGAGCCGGAAGGAGCTGGAATATCTGGCCGGTGCCGACCGTGTCGCCAAGGCGAGTCGGCGGGACCTGCCGATGATCTTCGCGAACCGGTCCGATGCCGCCACCACCGTCGCCGCAACGATGATCGGCGCGGCGATGGCGGGTATCCGCATCTTCGCCACCGGCGGAATCGGCGGGGTGCACCGTGGCGCCGAAACAAGCTTCGATATCTCCGCCGACTTGCAGGAGCTGGCCCGTACGAGCGTTGCGGTGGTGTCCGCGGGGGCCAAGTCGATACTGGATATCGGCCTGACCCTCGAATACCTGGAGACCCAGGGGGTACCGGTGCTCGGATACGGTACCGACGAGTTTCCTGCGTTCTACACCCGCGAGAGTGGTTTCGGCGTCGATTGTTCGGTGTACACCCCGGCGGAAATCGCACGGATCCTCGCCGCCAAGTGGCAGGCCGGACTCGACGGCGGTGTCCTGATCGCAAACCCGATTCCACCCGAACACTCGATGGACAGGCAAATCATCGACGCCATCATCGACACGGCCGTCCGCGATGCGGACGAGCGGGGAATCCGAGGAAAGGAACTCACGCCCTATCTCCTCTCCCGGGTGGCGGATTTGAGCAACGGTGAGAGCCTGGAATCGAACATCGCCCTGGTGAAGAACAACGCGGCGCTGGCGGCCCAGATCGCCGTGGCCCTCGCCGGCGGAGAAACCGGCTGATAGTGTCGATACCGCGGCCGGTCGGTCGAACAACCTCGGGATCAGATCCGGGTCACGAAATCACGAAAGGCCTGTTCCAGTTTCCGGGTCACGGGCCCGGGCAAGCCCGCCGAGTCGCCGTAACCGATGCTCCGGCCGTCGATCCCCACCACCGGTACGATCTCGGCGCCGGTACCGGTGAGAAAGCACTCGGCGGCGGTATACAGGTCGTACTGGGTGAGGTCCGCCTCCGCCGTGTGGATGCCGATCTCCGCGGCTAGGTCGAGTACCGTCCGGCGGGTGATGCCGTCCAACGCCCCCCTACGCGGATTCGGCGTCAGCAGGATTCCGTCCTTGACGATGAAGATGTTGTCCGCCGAGCACTCCATCACGAACCCCTCTCCATCGAGCATAATCGCCTCGAGACACCCGGAACGGAGGGCCTGTAACTTGGCCATGATATTCGGCAGGTAGTTGAGCGACTTTATTCGCGCATCCACGGTGCCCGGGGGTATCTGTCGTACGGAAGAGGTGATGACCTGTATCCCCTTCAGATAGAACTCCTCAGGATACAGCTGGATCTCCCCGACGATGATGAATACGGTCGGTGTCGGGCATTTCCGCGGATCGATCCCCAGGGTGCCGGCGCCGCGCGTCACGACAAGGCGGATATACCCGTCGCTGGTGGCAGCGGCGGCGAGGGTCCGTTCCGCCGCCGCCGCCAGTTCCTCGAGGGAGAGGGGAATCTCCAAGGCCAGGGCCTTCGCGCTGAGATAGAGCCGTTCGAGGTGCTCAGTGAGTTTGAAGATCCTGCCCCCATAGATCCTGATCCCCTCGAAGACACCATCCCCGTACAGCAGCCCATGATCGAACACCGAGACCGTCGCATCCTCAGGCGCCAAGATCTCCCCGTTCAGCCACACTTTCACCTCATCTCCTCCTGATTTCACGTTCACTATCCACGTTCACTATCAGAGAACACGTCGCGCAGCAACTCGTATCCGTCCCCGAATCGCCGCAGCAGCTCCTCGTCGTATCTGCCCACGATCTTCATGATATAGATATCGTGTTTCACGTAATCTTCGGCCAACAGGACAAAGCCCCGGTTGGCACTGTAGGCCCCTTCCGCACGATCGGCCGAAAACATGGTGGCCATCATAGCCTCCGATGCATCGGCCACGAGAGTAAAGCCCCTCCCGCCGCGCTCCTCGTACAACGTGTCGGCGATGGGATGGGGAAACACACTCACTCTCCCGCACCCCGGTTCACCCGAAAGGGATTCCAAATCACCGCCATACCACGCCGCGGTGCCTGACCCCGGTTCACCGAAATGCACGAGGGCCGTGTCCACGCCCCGGCGAACCGCCGATACGAGATCGTCGGCGAGTACGGTACTTTCCTCCGGCCAGGCGGATACGAGCAGACGGCTCCTACTCGCGGAGATGATTCGAGATGCCCGTTCGATCACGTCCCGATAGTCGGACAGATTCCACACCAGCGAGGTCTCCCGGGGACCGCCCAACGAGATCAGACCCCCCTCGAGATCGTCGAGAGTCGCGTGGAGTCGGTCACGCCGCCCCCGGATGAAGTCGGCCGGCGGGCACGGAGCGTACTCCGCCCGTTCCGTACCGCCGACGGGGAGCAGAATTCCCTTGTCCACCAGCCTGGCGATGATTCCGTAGATCTTCGAGGTCGGCATCCCCGCGCTCTTGGCGATCTGGTAGGCCGTCGCCTGCCCCTCCTGCAGGGCCCCGATATACGCCCGGGCCTCGTATTCCGAAAACCCGATCTCCACCATCCCCTTGACGATAGTATTAACTACCATAGTAGTTAATACTATCGGGGCTACACGAATCCGTCAAGGGTTTTCGACGGTTATCCGGAGTGCGGAAAACGGGAACGCTTTCTTCCCCAGTTCCCAGATAGTATACTTGAATTATGAAGTCAGATAGCTTCTAATTCTAATCATATAGATGTAGGTAGATATGGTAATTGACGAGGAAAGACAATGGCAACGGATATCAGGATAGAGGAGCTGAAAAAGAATTTCGAACACGTCACCGCGGTCTCGGACGTGAACCTACACGTGAACGAACGCGAGTTCCTGGTGCTCTTAGGACCATCGGGATGCGGCAAGACCACCACACTTCGGTGTGTCGCCGGGGTGGAGACCCCCGACCGAGGGGAGATCAGTTTCAACGGGAAGTACGTATTCTCCGAGTCCCGGGGCATCGACGTCGAACCGAAGCGCCGAAACGTCGGGCTCGTGTTCCAGAATTACGCCCTGTACCCGCACATGACGGTGTTCGATAATGTGGCATTCGGCATGCGGATCCGCGGGTTCCTGAAGCGGGACATCACCCGGCGGGTGAAGGACGTGCTGGAGATGGTGGAGATGTCGGGATTCGAGGAGCGATACCCGGCCTCGCTGAGCGGCGGGCAGCGGCAGCGGATCGCGGTGGCGCGGATGATCGTCCGGAAACCGGGGATACTCCTCTACGACGAACCGCTTTCGAACCTCGATCCGAAGCTGCGCGGATCGCTGCGGACCCACCTGCGGAACCTGCATGACAAACTTGCCGCCACCTCCATCTACGTGACCCACGACCAGGAGGAGGCCATGATCCTCGCCGACAGGATCGCCGTCATGCTCCACGGCCAGATAGTGCAGATAGCCTCGGCCGACACGCTCTACCGCTATCCGGCCACCGGTGCGGTGGCTTCGTTCACCGGCAACCCCAGAACCAACCTGATCACCGGCATGATCGAGAACGGACCATACGGCCCCGTCATGATACCGCGGGAGGACACCTCGCTGAGGCTCCTGCTCCCCGGCGACTTCCGGCCCTTCACCGGCCAGACGGTCACGCTCCACGCCCGCCCCGAAGACATCGAACTCGATCTCTCCACGGCCAACCGAGACGGACTCGCAGAACCGGAGGATCCATTCACCAACGCGGACGTGTTCGCCGTGATGCCCCAGGGCGCCGACGTGCTCGTATCGTTGCGGTTCGGGCGGGTCAAGACGGAGATCCTGGTGCGCGGAACGGACTCCAGGTACTGGACCATCCGGCCCAGATCGGTGATCGGCTTCCGTCTCATCGGCGGAAACATCTACAGCGCCGAAACCGGACTACTGATCGGATCGTTCGGCAGCCGCAACATCAAGCAGCGCCGCATTTACCTTTCGTAGATTTCGCTGTACGGTACAGGTCGGTCCCGTGTCACGCACTGACGGTGTGTCATGCAGACGGGATGATCCGGAGGTACTCTGATGAACAAAGAAAAACCCATGCTTCCGTCCGCGGATCTGTATACGATTCGCGACGAAGAATCGATCCCCTCACCGGCCCTGCTGTTCTATCTCGAACCGCTCAGGCGCAACATCGCCTCTATGGTTGAGATTGCAGGAGGTCCCGAGAGGCTCCGACCGCACATCAAGACCCACAAGTGTCCCGAGGTGGTCGGGGAGTGCGTCGCCGCGGGGATCACGCGGTACAAGTGTGCCACCATCGCCGAGGCACGCATGCTGGCGGAGACCGGCGTCGCCGATATCGTGATCGCCTATCAGCTGAACGGACCGGACGTCTGCGCGTTGCGCCGCCTCCGCAGGAGGTATCCGGCGGCACGAATCAGGCCCGTCGTCGACAACCTGGAGAGCATGCGAACACTCATCGATCCTGACGATCCGGTGGAGGTCCTCCTGGACCTGAACGTCGGCATGGACAGGACCGGCATCTACCCGAAGGAGGGGGCCCTGCGGCTCTATCGCCTGCTTTGCGAGACGCCGGGAGTGAAACCCGGAGGAATTCATGCATACGACGGACACATCACCGAATCGATACCGGACATCCGGCAGGCAAAGGCAGACATGGCCTATGCGCTGGTCCGGGAATTCGCCGACCGCTTGGAATCGGAGTCGCTGCCGCTACCGCGGATCATCCTGGGCGGCACCCCCACCTTTCCGTGCCACGCGCCGCGAACCGACGTGGAGCTGTCGCCCGGGACCTGCGTCCTCCACGACGGTGGTTACCACATGAAGTTCGCCGATCTGCCCTTCCGGCCGGCGGCAATCGTATTCTCGCGGGTAGCGAGCGTGCCCCATCCGGGCCGGATGACCATCGACTGCGGGGCGAAGGGGATCGGCGCGGACCCGCCGGGCGACCCGGGCGTCATCTTAAACCTGCCTGGGGCGACCTCCGTCAAACTCAGCGAGGAACACTGGAGTCTCGATCTCACCCGAAAGCAGGCCGTCATCCCGGGAGATCCCGTGTACATCCTGCCCACCCACATCTGTACGACCGTGGCTCTCTACTCGCACGCCCACGTGATCGGGGGTGGCGGGGAGACGATCGCTACCTGGCCGATCTCCGC
>CAZAKE010000212.1:0-7593 GCA_964485495.1 uncultured Spirochaetales bacterium | reverse complement strand
TCTCTCCATCGATGTCGGAAGCGAACTGATGTCGCTTGCATGGACCGGAGCGGTCGGCGTGTTTACGGCAGAGCACAGGTGAGATATTGAATTCGGCGGCTGTGCTGCGGAGTTCTCGGCCTGCAGGCTGAGGAAACAGAAACGGTATGGTAGAGAAATCCTCTGTACAGGAGCAGTGAAATTGAGTGTAAGCAGCAGTCCGAACACAGGAACACATCGGCAGAATCGGAAGCCGGCGCGGAAAAAATATAATCCTTGTGCTTGCAGACTAGTTGCGGCGTAGTGCGTTAGGAATAGAGGGAATCGAGCCGGTATATACGCCTAATATAGACCGTATGTGTGGCCGTGGAATTCGTTTTTCAAATGCATGCTCAGTGTATCCTATTTGTGTACCGTATCGCTTCTCATTGATGACGGGACTGTATCCTCATTCAAGGTCGATCCCCGGTATCGAGTGGCGTATGTCGCCGGCCGAACAGACGATTGCGGACCTGTTCAATGAGAATGGCTATCAAACAGCATACTTCGGAAAATGGCACCTCTATGGAGGGCACGGAGTACTTCCGGGAATGACCGCGAGGAAAGCCAATCTGACACCGGTACCCCGGGAGTTTCAGGGGCGCTGGAAGTACTGGCGGGGTTTCGAGCTGGCTAATAAGCCTTTCGAGACCTACTGTTTTGCTGATGATGATCCGACACCCATATGCATCGAGGGGTATCAGACTGATGGGCTTACCGACCTTTTCTGCGAATTCCTGGACCGGGAAGGGGCTTCACATTCACGTCGACCTTTTGCGGCGGTTCTATCAGTGGAGCCGCCTCATCCGCCGCTGCAGGCCCCAAAATCATTCTTACGAGCGACGATGAACCGGGATATCACTCCTTATCCTGGATTCTGCATTTCTTGTCAGGATCCTGTGCCGGGGCACAAGTATAATGTGCTGCCGGAGGATGAGATATTCACTCGTATGCGCATGTACTACGCGATGATTGAAAACCTTGATTGTAATATCGGTCGCCTTTTCGATGCGTTACGGCGGAATAACATGGAAGATAACACTATAATTGTTTTTACCGCTGATCATGGACAGATGGATGGGTATCACGGTTTCAGCAGCAGTGAGAAATCACATCCATACGAGCAATCGGTTGGTGTACCGCTTATCGTGTCGCATCCCGATTTACCGGATGGGAGCCGTGGCAGTGTATTGCCGCAGCCTGTGTCGACAATAGACTTGGCCGCGACATTACTGGGTCTTGCAGATATAGAATCACCAGTGGAATGGGATGGGACAGATCTCTCTCCCCTTATTCTCGGAGGGAGAACCGGGTTGAACAGGGGAGGCGTCCTGCTCGAGTTCGTTCATGATTTGCGCGAGTGGCATCCTTATTTCCATCATTCATGGCGAGCTGTCAGAACTGAGACACATAAATATACTGTCATTGGAGATGCTTACGGCAGCCGGCCTTGGCAGCTTTTTGATTTATCGAATGATCCTTACGAGCTTAATAATTTGCTCTGCCGGAACAGCACTGAAGAATCAGCGGTGCATCTCCATAAATATCTCCGGGAGATGCTCGCTGAGGCCCGCGACCACTTTGCCGGTGCACGCTGGTCGATTTCTGTGCCGGCTCGGGTCAGTACATTCGAGATCCGGGTCGATCTGCTGCATCGTCCCGGTATCGGATCGTTTAACAGAGCTATCAGCACGGCGGACTCGTTCCAGTCGACTGCTGATCGCATCGGTCTATACTGGAATTCCTACATGTACGAAAATGTTCCGATCATCTCGTGCCCGGATAAACGGGTGCAGAAGCTCAATCGTTATCTGGCCTGGGTGTTCGAATCCAATGCCGTCTGTCAAGGCGGAATCCTCCCTCATGCGTATTCGATTCCCAAACATACGTTCTGGGCATGGTTCATGTGGGATACATCCAAGAGCGCGATATCCGGTGCATGGTACAATGACCGCTCTCTTTCGTGGGGCGGGCTTCTGAACTCGGAGAACCAACAGTATCCAGAGCCGCACTGGGATCACGGAGTAATTACCAACAGTGCGATGTTCTACGGTTCCGACTGCTGGGCTTCCTCCGATCCCACCGCAAAGCGGTATCGTTCTATGCCTAATGCCATACTTGACGATCATGATTCCGGCACGCATCCGCCTCTGTTCTCCAGAGCAATCCATTTACTGTGGCAGAACGACAAGCGCGACGATCTCATGCTCCGGCTTCTTCCTGTTGCAAAACGGTATGACGAGTATTTCGACCGCACCCGATCCAGCAAGCGCTTTCCCGGTCTCATCTTTGCTCGCAGGTGGAGCGATACCGGCATGGATAATTCTCCGCGATGGGGCCAGCATGGAAGTGAGGCTACGCTTGGTCACGAGCACTATCCGGAGTCGGACTGGAGGATGCCGGTTGTGTCGGTCGATCTGAACGTGTACACGATCCTCGAAAAAAGAAAACTCGCAGAAATGTGCAGATATACCGGTGATGATTTGTACGCGGATGAGCTCGAGTCAGTCGCCTCTGAACGCGAACGGGCGTTGTTCGATTACTTGTGGAATGAGGAAACTGATCTCTTTCACGATCGGGAGGAGACCCGCGGTACCTTTATCCCTGTGATTGCTCCTACAGGACTTACACCGCTCCAGCTGCATGCTCTTCCTCAGGCACGTGTTGAGGCGCTGGTCGACTGGCTATTCAACGAAGACCATTTCTGGTCCGATGCTCCCCTGCCGAGTGTATCTATGCAGAATCCTCACTTCGAAGGATCCCGAAGTTACTGGAGAGGGCCCGTCTGGATGAGCTACACGATAGACGTGCTGCGGGGACTCTGCTTACATGCTCCTTTAGCCGCGCATAAACTTCTGGATCGATTACTTGAAATGATGCTGCCGAACGGCCAACCGGCAATATATGAGAACTACAACCCTGTCACCGGTCAACCACAAGACACCGCGAATTTTTCGTGGAACGGCCAGTTAATTGATGTAATCATGTCGGATATGCTGGGTATATCGGCTCACGAAGGATCGATAGAAGTGACCGCTCCGGCTGTCCCGGCAGAGTGGGATGAATGGAGCGTTCGCAATCTACGCCTAGGCAGAGACAGGTATTCTATTGCGGGAATTCGAGCTGCGGGCGAATGGCGAATTTCAATTGACCTGGAGAATGCATAGGATGAATCGATGACGAAAGAGTACAAGCGACCGAACATACTGCTGATCTTAACTGATCAGCAGAGACTCTCGACGATGTCGAGTTACGGTGATACTCCCTGCATTACGCCTAACCTGGACAAGCTCGCGGAACAGAGCATACGGTTCGAAACCGCATATACCTCGTGCCCGCTGTGCAGTCCCGCAAGGGCATCGATCATGACGGGACTGTTCCCGCATAACCACGGAATAACTGCAAATGTTGCGAATATCGGTTGCTCGGTACATGAGCTGCCGGACAGTGAAACTCTCCTTTCCAGAATGCTGCAGCAGGCAGGATATATATGCGGGTACACCGGGAAGTGGCACTTGGGGACATCGGGTGAGGAAGGGTATGTATGCGGAAGGACGAGAAAGGCCGCAGACGGATCGCTGATACATGTCTACAGTACGAACGATCAGAAAGTCAGTCTACCGAAGGACGTCGGATTCGTCGGACAGAATTTTCCCGGGCACGGAGGCGGCGGTCACAGATATCAGGAATACCGGGAGTACCTCGTGAGGAACGGCTACTCCTACACGATACGGAAACCGGAAAAGGAATACCCGCAGTGGTGCGGCGTCTTCGACGGACCTCTCGAAGCAACCATACCCTACTTTCTTATCGAGCATACGATTTCCCTTGCTGACAGGTTCACGGAAAGCGAGGATACTCAGCCGTTTTTCATTTGGCATAATTTTTGGGGACCTCATGAACCGTATTATCCGACAGCGGAGTACTACGAATTCTACAGGGAGGTGGAAATTCCGGAGTGGCCCAACTACAGGTGGCCTTCCCGGGAGATCGAAGGACCGCACCAGGAGAAGATCCATCAAGGCGGCTATGGGATGCGATGGAAGGATTGGGCGGAATATGTGAAATACTATTATGCCTTCATGACGATGATTGACGGACAGATCGGCAGGCTTCTGCGGCATCTCGAAGGAAAGGGAGTTCTTGAGAATACGCTGGTAATCTTCACAGCTGATCACGGGGAAACCGCCGGCAGCCACGGGGGGCTTTTCGATAAAGGATTTCACCATTTTGAGGAAATCCAGAGGATACCATTTCTCGTTCGATTCCCTGATGGATATCGTGCCGGAGACGTGGTAAAGGAATTCATATCTCTTACTGATCTCTATCCCACAATTCTCGATGCTGCCGGTGCCAAAGTAGATGCTGAGGATATCGACGGACGTTCACTTATGCCGCTCATGCACGGTTTTCATGAGAAATGGAGAGAGGAGGTAGCGGTAGAGTTCAACGGATTAGGCGGCGTCGTCCAGACGCTGCGGACTATCCGATGGAGAAACTTCAAATATGGTTTCTCAGCCGGCAGTGAAGAGCAGCTCTACGATCTCGAGAAGGATCCATATGAGATGAAGAATACTGCCGTTGATCCTGAATACCAGGAAATCCTCGCAGAGATGCGTTCGAGGATGCTTGCCTGGATGGAAAAGACTTTCGATCCTGCCGAAAAATCGTTCAAGCGGTTTGTACAGAGGAAGGAATTGATATAAAGACTTTTCTTTTCCATATGAAGCAGGATAAAGCCTTGAATGAGATACAAAGTCTCGGAGGACGTGTCGTACTCTACACCAACGGCAGACCGGTTGATCCGGATTCACTTTTGTATGATACGGAGAAAGGAGAAACATGCCTCACCCAGGAAGGCTCAGAATACATGGAAAAATACGGTACATCGCCTGCGTTCAGAGTCGCATGCCTATCAAGTGCTTCCTATCGCACATATTTCATTTCTCAGGTAGCGCGCTTTATCAGGGAATACGGCGGACATGGAATTCAGATAGATCAAATCGGCTGCAATTTCTCTTCGTTCTGTTTCAGCTGGAATCAGGAGCATACCAAGCCGTCTAGCAATTTTGTTTAAGGAGTAGAAAAGCTGCTCAAAGAACTCAGAGAAACTCACAGGAAACTGTACCCGGATTTCTTCACTTGTATCGAAGGCTGTCATGAACGGTGCGGGCAGTACTGCGACATAGAGCAGGGACACGGCGGAGAATATTGCTGGGCAGTCGGCAAAGGAAAGCGTCACGTTCAGGTTTATCCGGAGAATCTCATAATTGAAGAGAATCACAAGTTCCTGGAACTGAATTGGATCGGACCGGTTTGTGCATGGATTTTACGATAACAGAAGAGAGAACAGAAGAGAGGAATAAATATGAGTATGAAAACCGAACTCCATCATACATCGCATTTCGGAGCCGATCTCCTCGTGATCGGCGGTGGCCTCGGCGGTTGTGCTGCGGCACTTTCTGCCTGCAGACTCGGTAAGCGGGTCGTTATGACCGAGGAGACGCGCTGGATAGGCGGGCAGCTCACGAGCCAGGCGGTGCCGCCGGATGAGAATCCCTGGGTGGAGCACTACGGAAGTACCGAAACTTACCGTGAACTCAGGAACAGGATCCGCGGATTCTACCAGAGGAATTTCGTGCTCAGTTACAAGGCCGCGAAGGAACGGTACTTCGATCCCGGACACGGACATGTCGGAAGGCTCTGTCATGAGATGCCTGCGGCGCTTGCCGCTCTAAACGAGATGCTTTCACCGTATACTCATTCGGGACAGCTTACCGTACTCACCGAGCACAAAGCCGTTCGGACCGAAACGGATTCGGATCAGGTGAAGATGATCGAGGTGATAAATCGTCGAACAGGAGACAGCCTTCATCTCTCGGCACCGTTCGTCGTCGATGCGACCGAGGAGGGCGATCTTCTTCCTCTGAGCGGTACCGAGTACCGTATCGGTGCGGAATCGCAGTCGCAGACCGGTGAACCGCACGCGCTCTCCGGTGATCCCGATCCCGAGGATATGCAGGCGATAACCTACTGCTTTGCGATGGATTACGATGAGAAAGGCGACCACACAATCCCGGAACCAGAAATGTATTCCTTCTGGAAGAACTACAGGGAGGAAGTCATTCCCGACGGTATGCTCGTATGGGGAGGGTTCGATCACCCGCAGTACGGCCATGTCGACCGCTGTCTTTTCCCTCACGCGAATCATGTTTCTCCATGGGATTCTCTCTGGGAGTACCGCCGCATAATCGATAAGACCAGTTTCGCTCCCGGTACCTACGCAAGCGATATCACGCTGGTGAACTGGGTCCAGAACGATTACTTTCTCGAGCCGATCATCGACGTGCCGGAGGAGGAACGAGGAAAGCGCCTGTATCAGGCGAAACAGCTGAGCCTCTCGCTGCTGTACTGGCTCCAGACGGAAGCCGAGCGCCCGGACGGCGGCTGCGGGTACCCCGGGCTTCGTCTGCGGGCGGATCTTGTCGGCACCGATGACGGACTTGCGATGTACCCGTACATCCGCGAGTCCCGGAGGATTCTCGCCCGTTTCACGATCACGGAAAGCCATGTCAGCCGCGAGCTGCTCGGCGATCAGGGACCGTACCAGTTCGAGGACAGCGTCGGAATAGGCAGTTACGGTATCGATATCCACATGACGACGAAACGCCGTCATCTGGAATTTCCGCAGAAGGCATATCCGTTCGAGATACCTCTGGGGGCCCTGATTCCGCAGCGAGTCCGGAATCTGCTGCCCGGCTGTAAGAACATTGGAACGACCCATATCTCGAACGGCTGCTATCGGCTGCATCCCGTAGAATGGAATATCGGCGAAGCTGTGGGAGCTCTTGCGGCATTCTGCCTCGACAAAAGTACGGATCCGCACTCCGTGTATGAAAAGGAAACGCTGCGGAGGGATTTCCTGAGAGTTGCAGAGAATCTCGGGATTCTGCGTCACTGGCCGTGGAAGGATATGAACCTGCTTTCGAGAGAGTGGCATCCACAGAAAAAGCAATAGATGGTTCAGGATTAGCACATGAATGCGGAGATACGAGTCACGGCAGGGGGGACGGATATACGAATACAGCGGATATCGAAATCTGTAGTGCGTATCGAAGCGGGGGATACTGTCAAGTTTGGTGGATGGGCATCCCTTCGGACTCCGATCCTAAGCGGCTGATTCCTTCGTTACCAGCTCACCGTCCTTGAAGACACGTCCTTCCCGGACGAGTTCCACCTGCTGCCAGAACGTGATCTTGCGCCAGCCCTTTTCTGCCTCCTTGATCAGTTTGAACGCCATGGCCAGCGTCGTCGTACTCGTTCCCATCGCCTTGGCCTTGTGGGTCCGCAGGCGTAGCGTCGAGAACACACTCTCGATGACGTTCGTCGAACGAATATGCTTCCATGTGCGCGATCGACCACTGGTCGATCCGGGGAAGGCATAGAAGGTCGGCAAGACGTTACGGTCGCGCTCGAGACATTCAACGGCCTTCGGGTACTTGTCGCGGTAGCTGTCGCAGTGATCAGCGACAATTAGAATTCCCGTTCGACGACAATTAGAACTCCCGGTTTTCG
>CAZAKE010000211.1:0-7602 GCA_964485495.1 uncultured Spirochaetales bacterium | reverse complement strand
TATCTGATAGAAGTCCACGTTGTCGTCTCGAGCGAACAGGTTAATTCGGAGTACAGAAGCGGCGTTGATGTTCGTGTACCTCGGAAGGAGATACAATCCTTCGAATTGATCGTCCGAGAACACATATATCTCCACTTCCGCCCCGAGATATTCTCCCTCATCTTGCAGGGCATCGGAAAAACCATGGACATACAGCTGCATCACTCCTATCCACGCATATGAATACCCTATGGGTAGTTGCGTAGCGCCACCTCCGTCTATATCGAATACCGGATTGCGACTATACCAGTCGAAGGGAATCGCCCGGATGGAGAGAGTTTCCGGACCGGCGCCGTTCCTGTCGTCGACGTCCAGTTCAACACACGCCCTGTAGTCTCCGGTAAAACCGACATCGTCGAGATCGCATCTCGATCCCTTCTCCTTCCAATAGACCGTCTCTCGGCCGGAGGTATGGGGCTCGAAACCGTCGTAGGAGAGGCTTTCAGAGTATGGGTGTATGAAATCGTACTGCCCCCTCCAGCCGTCAGGGTAGGTGATGTGGACGTCGACATCATCGAAACCGTCGTCCCAGACGGTGGCAATTGTCAACGTACCGGAATCAAGGTCGGCATCGTAGGCGAAGCCGATAATTTGCCCGAGATCCTGATCGATACCACTCACGGAGACGTGCCGCTCCGCGAACACATATCCATCCATCGACGCCGTGAGAATATACTCGCCGTAATCAGGTTTTTCGGCGTCGTCTACATCGGCGTAATCGAAACTCCCGCCGGCACCGGCGGTCACGATGAATACCAGAGTCGAAATTTCAGTGGACGCCAAGGAAACCTCGGCCCCGGATATTCCTAAGCCGGTCTTTGCATCTATCACCGTGCCCCAGGGTTGCACGATCTCATCCACTATCGTTCCGTCTCCCGATCCGTCGGTTCCGAAGAACCAAGTGCATCCTGCCAATTGGAGGAAGAGTAGAATTACCGTTGTTGTTCTCAATTTGCGTCGAACCTTCCATAGATATATATGCCTCATCGGCCGAACCCTCCATGTACAGTTGTAGTCCTATCGTAAAACGACGCCCTTGAAAAGGCTTCATCTTCATATATTTCCAGATTGGCTTCGAGATGTCACTTGAATTGTACCGACCGGGCAAGTACAATCCGGCACCATGAAGAGTCCAACGAAGAAGAAAAGCGAAACCGCAATACTCCTGTTGACGTGTCCCGACCGGAAGGGGATCGTCGCGGAGATCTCACATTTCATCTCCATGTACGACGGCAATATCCTGCACTCGGATCAACATACCGATGACGAGACGACCACGTTTTTCATGCGCATCGAGTGGGAGATCGATGCGTTTGCCATCCCGAAGGAGAGGATCGAAGGCGCATTCGAACCAATCGCGATAAAATTCGGCATGTCATGGAGGCTGGAATTTTCTACTCGGAAGATACGTACCGCCCTGATGGTCTCAAAATTCGATCACTGTCTCTATGACCTGCTGATTCGCACGGCCTCGGGTGAGTTGGATGCGGATATCTGCATGGTGATATCGAACCATCCGGACCTAAAGCCGGTGGCCGACTATTTCAACGTCGAATTTCATTACATTCCCGTAAAAAAGGATGCGAAAGACGAAGCCGAGGAACGGCAGATACAGTTACTCCACGAGGCGGAAGCGGAACTCATCATACTCGCGAGGTATATGCAGATTCTCAGCGACAGGTTCGTAGCCGCATTCGAGCATAAGATCATCAATATTCATCATTCGTTTCTCCCGGCTTTCGTCGGGGCCAAGCCATACCATCAGGCCTACGCTCGCGGCGTCAAGATCATCGGTGCGACGAGTCACTATGTCACCGCCAATCTGGATCAGGGCCCGATCATCGAACAGGATGTGGCGGCAATCAGTCATCGCGATTCGGTACAGGACCTGGTCACGAAGGGCAAAAACTTGGAGAAGTTAGTACTCTCCCATGCGGTACGTCTGCATCTCGAGCATAAGGTATTGGTGTTCGGCAACAAGACGGTAGTCTTCGACTGAGGTATAGACCGAATACGCGATGGTCGGACAGCCGGCGGAAGTACGTTGCTACACCTTCGAGGACTTTTTTCCGGGTTCGATACCCCCGATCAAGCCGTATTGTTCGATCCGAGAACGTTAATATTTTTATGCATGTACACCTTCTTCAACGCCTCCCGGGCCGGACCAAGATACTTCCGAGGATCGAAATCTGCCGGGTTCTCTGCCATGTACTTTCGAATCGCGGCGGTAGCGGCCAGGCGACCATCGGAATCGATGTTGATCTTACACACAGATGAGGTTGCGGCGCGGCGCAACTGTTCTTCAGGAATACCCACGGCATCTTTGAGTGCACCGCCGTTCTCGTTGATCATATCCACGAGATCCATGGGCACGGAGGAGGAGCCGTGCAGGACGATCGGAAATCCGGGGAGCTGCCTTTCTACCTCCTCGAGGATATCGAATCGGAGGGGCGGAGGAACGAGTACGCCGTCGGCGTTTCGAGTACACTGCTCCGGGGTGAACTTGTTGGCTCCGTGTGAAGTTCCGATGGAGATGGCCAGAGAGTCGACACCGGTGCGTTTTGTGAAATCGACAACCTGTTCCGGTTGGGTATAGGTTGATTTTTCCGCAACGACATCGTCTTCGATGCCGGCCAACACCCCCAATTCGCCTTCCACGGTCACATAATCGGGCCTCGAATGAGCGTATTCCACCACCTTTGTCGTTAGTTCGACATTCTCCTCATACGGATGGTGAGAGCCGTCAATCATGACCGAGGAAAACCCATTATCGATACAATCTTTGCAGAGTTCGAATGTATCACCATGATCGAGATGCAGTGCGATTGGGAGCGGATATCCGAGTTCTTCGGCATAGGCGACGGCGCCTTGGGCCATGTACCGCAACAGGGTTGCATTGGCGTATTTACGAGCGCCCGAGGAGACCTGAAGGATTACCGGGGACTTAGTTTCGACACACGCCTGGACTATTGCCTGTAGCTGCTCCATATTGTTGAAATTATACGCGGGAATGGCGTACTTGCCATCGAATGCCTTCCGAAAGATCTCTTTTGTATTGACGAGACCGAGTTCCTTATACGAAACCATGTGTATCTCCTTGCTATCAATTACTACTCGGTTACAATCTACCGGAGTGAGGCATCCTGGTCAATCCCGTGTTGTACGATCTATAGTATGTATCATAGAACGGGAGAGGTATAGGGGGAACACCGTGATGCTTGGTACTCGGTGTATCTTGTGTCGTCGTGCATCTCCGGGGTACAATCCCTCTCGATGCGTCGAATGAGAGTGATCCGAACCATTAATCGTGTCTCGATACTCGTTGTGGTTTGCCTTTGCCTTTCATGTTCGCCCGTGGAAATCCTGATCATTACCGACGAGTTTTTCGATGAGTTCGACTGGGGCTTACCCTCCGGTTCGGGCGGTGTCGTGGAGATACTCTCCGAGAATGGTTTCGGATACGAAATATATAGCATCGACATGGGTTCACGCGTACCCGATCTTTCCAAGGAACTATCGGAAAAAATCGGCGGTGTCTCGATCCTTGTACTGAGTCCGGTTCTCTCATATCAAGGGCCGGATCTTGCGGCAGAGTGGCCTGATAGGACAATTATCACGGTAGGGAGAGAAAACTATGCCGAAAGGTATACCGACGTAGAAAACTTGGTCTCCCTCTATTCCGATCGGACGGATGCATTCCGAGAAGCAGGCAGACTTTTCGGTGAATACCTGTTGGAACTCATTTTTTCGGAAACCGTTTCCGAAGACGAAAAAAGAGAAGAGATTCTTGCCGAAGCGTATTTCTACACCGGAAGCAGGGCTGCTAGACTCGAGATGACCGCCTTCAAGGAGGGACTTGAACCGACGTCCTCTTCAGGATCGGTGGAGTACACCGAGGTCGATACTCTTACAGGCAGACAAAACATAAAAAACCGAATCGACGGCAGCATTAAGCGGAAAACTCCTCTCCTCCTCTTTTTTCTCGATGAGCTAAATGCGTTCTGCCTGGAGAGTGTTCACGATGAGAATGTGGCGGTGGTGAGTGATGCGGTCGTTAGTTCGGGAGGGTATCTCGATCAGATCCTCTTTTCAGTCGAGGAAATGAGAAGATCTGCACTAAAGGATGCACTATCAACCCAAGCTGAAGGCGGAACGCAACAGGGGGGCGTACGCTCGTTCGAAGTTGAGGCACGCATAGCTATTCCAAGAACCTCGAAATTTGAGGAAATAGTAGCATTGTGCGAGCGGAAAGGGGTGGAATATTCAGTCGTGGACAGGGAGACGGCTTCGAGACGGGGAATAGTCGATCGGATTGAAGAGTTTCTCGGAATACGATAGGATGAGGGGTGGTATGTAGAATCCTCTTAATTCGTTATTCTTGTGCGAATAGGAAAAAACGGTTTGACAAACAATTATGATGGAAATATAATTTGAACTGCCTTGAAACGCTCGAATACGAGCAAGTAAAAAGGAGCACAGAATGAAGCGAGCCGGCCTTTTTCTAATAGTCGCTCTCTTAGTATTGCAGATATGTGTAGGCACAGCCCTATTCGCGGATGAGCGGACCCAGAACCTGCAATCGGTCATCATCGAGAGTTTCGACCCTGAAACCCGCGCAAGCGACTGGTACGTACGGGGGAGTAAATTCAGTACCCAGGAATTTCCGAAATACACCTTCGTGAAAGCCTGGCCGGAAGCCCTTTACGGTTCGAACCGGGAGGGAGTCGATTACGAGGTGTTGGGAATCAACACCAAGTTTGATCGGCAGGGATATAACTACGTCGAAATCTTTCCGGTGATAGAGGTAGACGGAGAACTCGTATCGAATCCTCTCCCGATTCCTGGAAATGTTAAGATCATCGACCTGTGGGTCTGGGGCTCAGAGTATGACTACTATGTGGAGTTACACCTGAGTGACTATACCGGGGTCGTACACGTGCTGAACCTGGGCGATATCAACTACACCGGATGGCAAAACCTGCGGGTAAGCGTGCCATCCTATATACCCCAGGCGCGGGCGTATATCCCCTATCTTAAGGGTCTTGAACTCGTCAAGTTGGTTCTATGGACAAAACCGAAAGAACAGGTAGATAATTTTTTCACGTATATAGACCAGATTAAGTGCCTTACCGACATGTTCGTATCGCGCTTCGATGGAGACGACCTGTCCAATCCCGAAAGGCTGAATGAAGTGTGGTCGGACGCCCAAGTGGGAGGAGAATAAAGTCTTATGAACCGTTTGCAAGCATATTTTTGTATCATCGTACTTGTCATCATCCCGTCTGTCGCGTTCGCACAATCGTCGGGTGTGGGGGCGGTGGGGGAACCAAATCCCGAGGAGATCGGCGTAGACGCTGCCCAGCAGAAACTCAAGGAGATCTCCATTACCAAGTTCGAAGATGCGGGTTTCTGGAGTACCTCGATGGGGCGCGATTTCGGTCTCATCTCAAACCGGCGTCTCGAGGGGGGGCCTTTAGATAAAGAGCCTATCCCTGATGAGGAAAATATCGGTCTGGTAGAGAGCGATAGATACGTTCTCGGTGTCAAGATTGAGTTTTTTAAACGCGGAGTCATCGATTTTATGGTTTTCCCCTCAAGACCGTTGCCGATAGAAGGTATTACCAAGACGATCTCGGTATGGGTCGTGGGTCGAAATACAAAGCACACGCTGAAGGTGCTTATTTCCGACCATTTCGGCAATAAAGCCGAGATTACCATGGGGACCTTGAACTTTACCGGGTGGAAGAAACTCACTGTCGCCATCCCGACCAGCGTCGTTCAACGAGACTACCATTATAACAACAGGATGGGCATCAAGTTCGATGGATTCAAGATTGAGTGCGATCTTGTGGAGACATACGGTAGCTATTATCTCTACTTAGATGATATGCGTGCCGTTACCGACTTGTTCGCCGAAGAGTCGCGTGATATCGATGATATGTCGGATACTTGGTAGACCTTTTATAAATACTGAAGGGTAGCGATCAATCGGAGATAAGTGCACCGCATGGTGGAGTATCGAGTATAGTTCACTAACAATTATAGACTCTGTGTTCATTTTAAGCCGGACATGCGTATAGTGTCCGGTTTTTTTATATGCACCCGGCAAGGGCCGCACTACTTGGAGGTGAAAGTCATCTATGAGCCTTACAGGGGGCTCTCAAGGCAAGAAATAAAAACGATAGGTCTTTAGGATTCGTATCAATATTCCACTATCGATTCCCAAAAAGTTGGGTGAAATTCTGCTTCAAGACCTCGATAATCTCTTGAACCGTGGTTTTTCTCGCATATGCAAGTGCCTCGTAGACTGCCGCCACCCTTGACGGATCGTTCGGTTTTCCTCGAAGTGGAACAGGACTTAGATAGGGGCTGTCGGTCTCAGCGAGGATAGCGGTGAATGGTACTGTAGCGGCACACTCTCTTAACGCTGCAGCACTCTTGAACGTGATAGAACCGCTGAATGAAATCAACAGTCCGAGGTCGGTATACCGTTTGGCATCCGCCACCGTACCTGAGAAACAATGCACGACGCCGCCTCTACTCGGGGTATTTCGTTGAAGAAGCGAGAGCATGTCTTCGTGGGCATCACGTACGTGTAGTATAACCGGTAGAGCGAGTTCATTGGCGATCCGTATTTGAGCAGTACACAATGTCTCCTGTAGTTCCTTTGTACCGTACATCCAATGGTAGTCGAGACCGAACTCGCCAATAGCGACGATTGGGCAGGTGTCTCGATTGTCTCGGATTGTATCGGTAAGAGATCGTATGGCAGTATGGAACTCAGATGTTGCGGCAATTGCTGGATAACAGCCTGCCGACATCAGAACTCCGGTATGACCAGTCACCACCTGCCGTCGTGTAGCGAGATCGTCCGGTTCCGTTCCTATATCTAATACCCGGTACATACCGTCCTGAAAACAATCAGTCAAGACTTTCTCAACGGCGACACCTTTCATCAGGGTGTGGTATATGTGAACATGACTGTCTATCATTCCAGGGAGAATTGGTGGAAAAACGTTGGGGGGCATAGTGGAGTGGTTATCTTAATGAAAGAATCATGACCTTACCGTCATGGTAGATCAAGCGGACTGTCTCTGGATTTCCGATCTTCTCAGTAAACATCTGATTTAAAATTACAGTTCCGACCGTACATTCGTTCTCCTGGGTCACTTCGCCAACCAAATATTCGATAGTTTCTGAGTTGAACTCTTCGGCTGAACAGTTAGCGAAGATCTTGATATTCGCATATTGATAGGTCATGAGACCTATGTCGAATCCGTCGTTCGGATTTACTCTAATAACTCCGGCCTTCTGAGTTGAATCTGTCAGTACCTTTAATTCCCTTGTATGGCTCATACGAGTTCTCACTCTCCTATCTGCTCACCTATCTGCTCATTGATATTCAATCAACCTGCCGAAGTAATTAATTACATATATTATAGAAAGTCGAGTTTATGTATAATGGTAGTGGAAAGAAAAGCTTGATGCAAGAATTTTTCAAGCGTAAAAACCATTTTTCTGAGACAACAAAGCTTCTTGACCATCTTGCCTGCGTTGGAATAG
>CAZAKE010000210.1:0-7627 GCA_964485495.1 uncultured Spirochaetales bacterium | reverse complement strand
ATCGATCTCATGCCGATCACCGCCGCCGACCCAGCCGGCGTTGGTCTCCACGTACTCGACGTTCACGCCTTCGTCACGGCAAACGTCCAAGACCTGTGCGAGATTCTCGGGATCGAGGAGGGGCTCACCGCCGCCGATGTGGACAGAATGACATCCGGCTCTCTTGAGAGCCTTCAGGTTTCTCCCGACACCGTCCGAGTCGATATAGTCCCGGGGCCAGCCGGGTCCGCAGCAGTAGGCGCAGTGCTTACAGCGAGAGTTGCAGTAGTAGTTGGTGATGAGTCCCCCGGACCGGAGGGTGTCTATGGAGATATTCATATACTACTCCGCCGGAGCGGTCTTGCCCCGGGCGTGCCTGACCCGCTGAAAGGGAACACCCTTCTTCACCGCCTGCCCGATGTTGTGGTTCATGAAGGGCGCGAAGACCGGCCAGTCGATGCCCGAGGTGATCGCGTCCTCGGGGCAACGCATCTCACAGGCCATGCATAGCAGGCAGTCCGAGCCCCATTTCGGCCGGCCGTTCTCGAGGTGGATATTCCCGGTGGGACACCACTTCACACAGGTTCCACAGCCGGTGCACCGTTTGCGGGACGATCGAAACAGCCGGGAGTAGAAGACCTTCACCAGGTGACGATTCACGAGGAACCGTTCCAGGGTGTACATGAATGGTGTCGGCTCGATCTCGACAGGCGGCGCCGGCTGTCCGGAGTCCAACTGTTGGTGGATATCGAGGCCGAATTCGTGGGCCGCGTCCAACTCCTCCTCGGTAGGTGACTCGGGGGCAAAGAGATAGCCCCGGGTGACGTATCCGAGCCAGTAGTCCGCTCCCTTGCAGGCGAAGTGACCCACCGACCTTCCTCCGGCTTCCTCCATCAGCTTGTACAACTCACCTGCGGTTCTCCCCGGATGGGTTCCGAATGTATTGAGGACGAAGGTCGATTTTCCGGCAAGCGGCGGGAGAGACTGGATAAAATCCACCACATTGAAGGGGACGCGAAAGAAATGCGTGGGAGTACCGACACCGACCACATCGTAAGCCATGATCTCCGGAGTCTCATCGATGCCGATCCGGTACAGCGTCACCTCATGTCCGCTCGACACGAAGCTGGCTTTGATTCGATCGGCGATTTTCCGGGTCGAGCCTGTCTGGGAAAAGTAGGCGATGAGTATGTGCATGGCCGCTCAGCCGTTGAACCGCAGCGTCCTGAGGTCTTTCTCGAGGATCTCGTCGGCGTGGGTGATGACCTCCGCGGGGTCGTCCTCGGGACCGAAGCGGCGGCCGGTGAGGGCGAAGTAGTCCCCCTCCAGGAGGCGCCGGATGAGCAGGGCCGCGTCCGTGGGCGGGCGATCTACTCCCTGGTCGAAGAGTTGCGCGATCCGACCCATCCACCTCTTGCCGGCGTCGGTCTCGAGCTGAAGTTCGGTCATCTCGGTACGGACCAGGCCGGGATTGGTGGCGAAGACCGAGACCTTGTGCTCCTTGAGTTCGGCGGCAAGAGTCTCGGTGAAGCGGGTCAGCCCCGCCTTGGAAGTGCCGTAGGCGTTCCCGTAGGGGATCGGGCCGGCCGCTCCGCCGCCGATCATGTTGACGATCGTCCCATACCCTTGAGCGATCATGTGAGGGATCACCGTGCGGCAGATGAGAAAGGGCCCGCGCAGGTTGACGGTGAGATCCTTCCAGTAGCTTTCCGGATCGGTCTCCCACGTCGGCCCGATGGTGTTGAAGCTGCCGGCGTTGTTCACCACCGCGTCGAGTCCTCCCGCCTCGGAGAGGGTCCGGTCGACCAACCGCTCCACGGCGGCCAGGTCGGTCACGTCGGTGGGTACCACGATCGCCCGGCCGGCTTTTTCACCGCTACCCTCCGCCTTGGCGATCTGGTCAGCGGTCTCCCGCAGCTGTGCCTCGGTCCGCGAGGCCAGCACCACGGTGTGTCCCCTCGTCCCGAGTTCCAGGGCGATGGCCCTGCCGATTCCCCTGCCGGACCCGGTGACGATTATCTTCAAAAATTTCTCCGGTTTCGATTCGGTATTTTCATTCAATGTGTTCATAGTCAGTACCCCCATACCACAATGTACACTTTTCCTCTCAGCATTGCCAATTAAGGAGGGCAGTCGGCGTCACCCAGGTGGTTCGGCCAACCCGCTGCCGCGAGTCCCTCCCAGTCGCCCCTTGCTCCCCCCTCTACCCCGCGTTACTATAGGGGTATGGAACTGAGACAATTCCGCTATAGCAATGGCAATCTGAGCTACCTGCTCATCGAAGGATCGAGCACCGCAGTGATAGACGGCGGGGCGGTACGGGAGATCCTCGACTACCTCGACGAAGCCGGACTCACCCTGGATCTCGTCCTCAACACCCACATGCACTCCGACCACACGCCGGGAAACGAGAAACTCCTGGCCGAAACGGAGGCGCGATTCGTCCCCATCGACGAACTCATCGCCCAGGGCGGCCTCGAGCTGGACGGCACGAGGATCCAAGTGATCCCGGTGCCCGGCCACTCCCCGGATTCCATCGCCTTCCATTTCGACGGAAACCTGGTCAGCGGCGATACCCTCTTCAACGGCACGGTGGGAAACTGCTACACCGGCGACTACGAGACCTATTTTTCGAGCCTTAAAAAGCTGCTCGCCCTTCCTCCGGAGACCCGAATTCTCGCAGGGCACGACCTAGTTGAGTACGCCATGGGGGTCGCCAAAGACCTGGAGCCGGACAACCCGGCGATCGACAGGTACCTGGAAAAGTACGAACCCGACTTCGTCGTCACCACCCTGGGGGATGAGAAAGCGGCGAATCCGTTCATCCGTTTCGATGACCCCGGTTTGGACCAACACCGCCGGAAGACCGGCCTGCCCCTGGAGACCGAATACCAGCGCTGGCGAGCGTTGATGGAGATCCACTGATGTCGAATATGACGACGGAACTCCCTTCTTCTACCTCGGCGACACTGCATGGTGACTCAGCCGGTGATCACCCGTACCATGATGACTCCTTCGATGGCCTTGAGCTTCTGTTCCACCGTGGTACTCAAGCCCCCCTCCACGTCGATTATGTTGTAGGCGTAGCCGTCCTTGTGCCGGTTGAGCATGTCCGAGATGTTGATCCGGTCCTCGGCCAGGACGGTGGTGATCTGCCCGACCATATTGGGGATGTTTCGGTTGGCGATGCAGATCCGCTGCTCACTGGTCATTACCATCTCGCAATTAGGATAGTTGACCGAATTTCGGATGTTGCCGGTCTCCAGGAAATCCATAGTCTGCCGCACCGCCATGACGGCGCAGTTCTCTTCCGCCTCAGGGGTAGAGGCCCCGAGGTGAGGAATCGCGATCACCTCGTCCATGGTCAGGAGCTCCTGATCGGGAAAGTCGGTCACGTACCTGGAGACCCGTCCCTCGGCAATGGCCTCCTTGAGGTCGGCGTTGTTCACCAGACCGCCCCGGGAGAAGTTGAGGATTTTCGTCCCCGGCTGAAGGAGGGAGAACCGTTCGCGATTCAGGAGTCCCTTGGTCTGGTCGTTCAAGGGGATGTGCAGGGTGATGTAGTCCGAATCGGACAGGAGCGCTTCGAGACTCATGGCCCGGCGTACCTGCCTCGACAGCCCCCAGGCCGAGTGGACCGAGATGAAGGGATCGTATCCCGTTACCTCCATTCCCAGGGACACCGCGTCGTTGGCTACCTGTACGCCGATGGCACCCAAGCCGATGATTCCCAGCTTCTTTCCCTTGATCTCGGGGCCCTTGAACTGTTTCTTGCCCTCCTCTATCAGCTTGGGAACCTGGTCGCCCATCTCCACCAGGCTCTTGGCCCAGTTACACCCCTCAATGATGCGCCTGGAGGAGAGCAGGAGCCCGGTGATTACCAGCTCCTTCACGCTGTTGGCGTTGGCCCCCGGCGTGTTGAACACGATAATTCCCCGGGCAGAGCACTCGTCCAAGGGGATGTTGTTGTATCCGGCGCCGGCTCGGGCGATCGATTTCACCGATTCCGGTATCATGGAACCTGCTAACTTCGTCGATCGAACCAGGATCGCGTCGGGGTTCGGCATCTCCGAAGCAGTCTCGTACTCTTCACGACCCATGAGATCCAATCCGACCGCCGCAATCCGATCTACAGTCTGTATCTTATGCATCTGCGTACTCCTTCTCGAACTGTTCCATGTACCGTACGAGCGCTCGGACCCCATCCTCGGGCATGGCGTTGTAGATACTCGCGCGCATACCGCCCACCGACCGATGCCCCTTCAGGTTCACCAGGCCGCTCTCCTCGGCACCCCGTAAAAACTCCGCATCCGGAGAACCGTCGCCGATGAGGAAGGGAACGTTCATGAGAGACCGGTCCTCTCTTCGCACCGGAGATCGGTACAGGTCCGACGCATCCAGGAAATCGTAGAGTACCGCAGCCTTCCGCCGGTTGATCTCGCCCATCGCATCGAGACCTCCCAAGTCGCGGATCCGGTCACACACCAGCCCCAGGATATAGATACACCAGCAGGGCGGGGTGTTGAACATGGAGCCGGCTTCGAGATGGGTCGAGTATCGCAGCATGGTCGGGGTGATCTCCCTGCATGAACCAAGCAGATCCTTCCGCGCGATCACCACGGTCAGCCCGGCGGGGGCCAGGTTCTTCTGTGCTCCTGCGTAGATCAACCCGAAGCGACTCACATCCACCGGCTCGCTCATGATGCACGATGAGGCGTCCGCCACCAACGGCACGGACCCCGTGTTCGGTAACTTCGTAAAGCGAGTACCGGAGATGGTGTTGTTGGGGGTGATGTGTACATACGCTGCGGCCGGATCCAGATCCTGTACTTCCGGAATGTTGGTGTACCCTTCGGATTTACTCGATGCGGCCACCCGCACCCGGCCGTACCTCTCGGCCTCGTCGATGGCCTTAGCGGACCATCGACCGGTGTCTACATAGTCGGCCGACCCGTCCTCCGGCAGGAGGTTGAGGGGCACCATGGCGAATTGCATTGAGGCGCCACCCTGCAGGAACAAGACCGCGTAGTCGTCCGGAATCCCCATGAGTTCACGCACTCGGCTCTCCGCCGTATCGGCAATCTCCTGAAACACGGCGGACCGGTGACTCATCTCCATGACCGACATGCCGGCACCCCCATAGCTGAGCATCTCCGCGGCGGCCCGTCGGAGGACCGGTTCGGGCAGGACCGAGGGCCCTGCGGAAAAATTGTATACACGCTTCATTTCGTTCCCTCCATGTCTATTACTCACTCAAATGGATCAGTGCCGTGATGGCCCGTAGTTCGGCCATCACATCCACATCCCGCACCCACACACTCTTCGGAACCCGGATCCTCTCCGGCGTGAAATTCACGATCCCCCGGATCCTCCCCTCGACGAGTCTGTCCGTCGCCGATTGGGCGGCGTCCCCCGGCACGGTAAGAACCGCCAGCTCTATTTCGAGTTCCGAGACCCGTTCGGGAATCTCGTAGGCCGGGTATAACGGTGCGGGTGCGTTCATGACCTCCACCAGGTTGACGTTGCCGTCGAACCCCGCCGTCATCTCGTATCCTCCGCCCAGAAATCCGGGAAACTGGAGTACCGCGGAACCGATACGTCCGAGACCAACCACACACGTCCTGCGGCGCTCATTGAATCCCAGTGTCTGACCGATCGCATCCCGCAGATCGGTGACCCCGTACCCGCCTGCACCCGCACCCGTGTCCCGGACGAAACCCAGGTCTTTACGGATCGTGTGGGCCTTGATGCCGATCCTGCGCTCCAATTCGGCCGAGGAGACGGTTTCCGGCACACCATCATCAATACTCTTTTCGAGGGAGCAGAGATATTCGTACAACCGGCACAGCCGTTCGATAACAGGAACCGGTATCCTGTATGCCCTGTCCATCCCTACTCCGATCGGGTCCTCATGGAATCAACCTGGGGAGGCCCACTTCCCGAAGAGGCCTACCGCAACAAGTCCCAACGATTCCCAGCGAATTGTGAAATATTTCACAGCCATCATATCAAATTATTCTTCCCTCTGCAATACCCACCGACAATACCCGCCCGAAAAAAAAATTCACTTTTTTCGAAGCACGGCGCACGAACCGCCACTATCCCTTTATATGCGGATACAACGTTTCGTTGCCGCCGTCAGCGGCGGTATGGGAGGTGCAGATGGTTCGGATGCGTGCAATTTGGATATTCGTGGTACTGTTTTCAGGCACTGTCGTTCAGGTACTCGGTGGTACCTTACACGGCTGGAGCGACTTCCCGTCTCCACCCCGGATCGATCCCTCGCCGTCGGCGATCCTCTCGAACCTCTCGGCAGAAACCGAATCCCGTTGGGGTAGCGGGGCATACCGGCGGGATGATTCCGGTAACTCCCACCCTACCCGACCCTATTGGGACCCGAAAGAAAGCCTGGTGGACAACGGATGCGGCGGGGGTGGCGGTGGCGGCGATGAGGATCCGCCTCCGCCACCGGATGAAGATGATCCACCGGATGGGCCGCCTCCGGGAGGGGAACCTCCCGGTTCTGAAGACGAGGATTCTGATGATTCGGATGATTCGGACGATGACGACCCCGGGGACGGCGGGTCTTCGGGGCAGATCATCTTGTGCGCAGTTTGCGGCAACCCGCAGGACGAGTGCACCTGCGGGGAGACGGCGACAGAACTGACCGAACAACTGGAGTCGGAGTATCTCGCGGCCGCCGGCAAGGGGGAATCGGCCGAAGTATCCCTGGAAACCGCCGAAACCATTCTCGAAACCTATGAGTCGGACCGGTACGATACGGCCGGCGGCGACTCTCTCACCGCGTACTTCGAGGGGGAATCGGTACGTCTAGCGGATGAGACGGCAACGCGACTGGAAGAGGCCGCCGGTATTGAGGACGACACATCAGATCTCGAGGAGGCCGTCGAGGCCGTCGAGACCGACATCGAACAGGCGGAGGAGACCGGCTCCCTCCTCGAATCACTCACCGCCGATCTGGGCACGGCCCTCGAAAACGCCGCTTCTATCGCCTCCGGTTTCGGCGACCTCGTAGATCGGTTCGCACAGACGACGGAGGATCTCTACCATCAATGTACGGCGGCGATGACGGCGTTCGACGAGCTCGACACCGCCTTTACCTCCTTCGAGTCGGACGCCGCGGCAGTCGAAGAGGCCGCGGGAGATATTGCCGCGGCTCTCGACGAGTTTGCCGAGATACGATCAGAACGGCAGGAGCTTCTGGCCGACGCGATGACCGCGACGTCGGTGGCGGCGGAGGCGGTAGAATCTGCCGGACTCGAGGGAGAGTCCGCGCTTGTCGGTGATCCGGTCCGTATTTCTACAGGAGAACTCTCCCACTCGGTGATCGATCTCGCCATACCCGTTACCGGCCGGGGCATTACACTCTCCCGGCAGTATTGTTCAGGAGACACATTCGCGGGCTTGTTCGGCGCCGGCTGGTTTAGCAATTTTGAATCGGTGGTCCTCCTCGGCATCGATCCTGCGGCCACCGAATTGGAATCCGAGTATGGGGCACTGATCGAAGGGGCCGAGACGATACGGAACGATATCGCCGATCGTACGGAAACGGCGCGGACACATGCAGAGCGGGCAGCCGCATCGCTCACCGAGATGGCGGAGTCGCACCATCGGGCGATCGACTCTG
>CAZAKE010000209.1:0-7705 GCA_964485495.1 uncultured Spirochaetales bacterium | reverse complement strand
AGGTAGAGCGCCAGTACCGTCAGGATGATCCTGGCGATGTATTCGAAGTCGATGCCGCCGGTGCCGGCAATCTGGGCCATCACCCCTTCGAACAGCTTGGTGGTAGCCTTGCCAAGGATCTTCGGACCGATTATCGCGAACACCGTGGACCCGGCGGCGACGATCAGGACCGCCAGGATGGCCGCCTTGAATTTACCCAGGTAGTCTACCAGCTTCCCCATGGTCCTCTTGAAGTTCCGCGGTTTGTCGCCGGGAATGCCGCCCATGTGCCGTCCCATCAGACCTCCACCCATGGGTCCCCGTCGCATGCCCGATCCATCTTGTGTGTTCTTCATGCCAGTTCCTCCAGGGTGAGTTGGGATGTGGCGATCTCACGGTAGGTCTCACACTCTTCCATGAGTTCGTGATGAGTGCCTCGACCGACGATCCGTCCCTCGTCCAAGACGATGATCTGTTCGGCGTTCTTGATGGTGGAGACCCGCTGGGTGACGATGATCACCGTGCTCTCTCCGGTCTTCTCCTTCAGCGCCCGGCGGAGCCGTGAATCGGTGGCGAAGTCCAGGGCCGAGAAGCTGTCGTCGAAGATGAAGATCGGAGGCCGTTTCACCAGGGCCCTGGCGATTGAGAGTCGCTGCTTCTGGCCGCCCGAGAGATTGATGCCCCCCTGTGAGAGTTCGGCCTCCATGCCCTCCTCCCGGGTTCGGACCATCTCCTCCGCCTGGGCGATTGAGACGGATTCCGACAGCTCCTCCTCCGTTGCGTCCTCATCGGCGTACCGCAGGTTTTCCGCGATGGTGCCCGAGAAGAGCGTCGCCTTCTGCGGGATGTACCCGATCTTATCCCGCAGATCGTGTTGTGACACGCTGCGCACATCGACACCGCCCACTCGGATGGTGCCCTCGGTGACATCGTAGAATCGGGGAATCAGATTTACCACCGTGCTCTTACCCGATCCGGTGGCACCGATGAAGGCGGTGGTCTCACCGGGTTTGGCGGTGAAGCTCATGTCGTGGATTACGTCGGCTTCGGCGGCACCGTACCTGAAGGAGACGTGATCGAACTCGACCGTTCCTTCGAACTCCTTGGGATAGGTCGTCGGAACCTCCGGATCCTTGATGCTTGAGTCGGTTTCGAGCACGTCCGCCACCCGGTCGGCCGACACGGCGGCACGGGGAAGCATGATGAACATCATCGAAAGCATCAGGAAGGACATGACGATTTGCATCGAATATTGCAGGAACGCCATCATGTCACCGACCTGCATAGATGAGGCGGCGATTTCGTGGGAGCCGACCCAGATAATCAGCACGGACAACCCATTCATGATCAGCATCATGAACGGCATCATCAGAACCATGACCCGGTTCACGAAGAGCATCGTCGAGGTCAGTTCATCATTCGCCTGGTCGAACCGTTCCTCCTCATGCGACTGCATATTGAAAGCACGAATGACCATCATGCCGGAGAGTCCCTCGCGACTTACCAGGTTGAGCCGGTCCATGAGCTTCTGTATCAACTTGAACCTCGGCACGGCGACCTTGTACACGATCAGCACCAACACGCTCAGGGCCCCCACAGCCGCGGCGATAATCCACCACATGGAAGAGCTCTTACCGATGGCCCGGATGATCCCGCCGACACCAATGATGGGCGCGTAGAAGACCATCCGTATCAGCATCACCGACACCATCTGGATCTGCATGATGTCGTTGGTCGAGCGGGTGATGAGGGACGCTGTGGAAAACTTGTCTAACTCGGCGTTGGAGAAGCTCTCCACCGTTTGAAATACTCTGTCACGCAGGTCCCGTCCGAATCCGGCGGCGATCCGGGCCGAGAGCAAGCCCACGATTACTGTACTCACTGCGGACAGCAGCGTAAGCAGTATCATCCAACCGCCGGTCCTGAGTATGTACCGGAGCCTGATACTTCCTGTATCCATGCCCAATGCATCATATTCGGCCGTCACGAATCGAGCCGCCGCCTGAACGAGCATATCCGGACCCATGGCGGCGAACTTGGCGGTCATCTCCTCTACCATCAGTTCTCGCTGAGAGGCCGGTATCATTTTCAGCATGTCGAACGGGGATGCTCCCGGGGGGAGCTTCGAGAGATCGAGAGCCGTCATGGTACCTGTTCCCGAAGCGTCGGTCCCACCGGACTCGATTCCGCCGACCACCATGAAGGCTTTCCCCATAATCGGTTCCAGTCTCGCAATCTCATCGGAGGTGAGTTCATTTCGGACATAGATTTCATGGCCCGCGGCCGTTGGATATCGTCCGGCCAGGTCGTTTCCGGCCGTAACGGTCTGCCGGGAGTATGCGTCGAGGACGCTTGCGGCCTCCTCCTCACTCATGAACAGCACGAGGTGCTCCATCGTCTCCTTCCGCATCGCCTCCGCCACGGCGGTATCGACGCCGCCCTGCTGGATGCCCACGTTTACGATCTGTGACATGTAGTCGGGCAGGGCGAGTTCGGCGTTGGCCTGCACAAACAGCAGAATGATGGCCAACAGCAGCATGCCGACATACGGCTTGAAGTATCTACTCAGTCGCAGCATGGTCTCTCCTTCTCGTGGTTCTGTATCGATTTTTTTTCTGGAGTCTTTCGATCGAGTTCCTTGGTCTTTTCCGTCAATATATTTAGTGCGGCTGTGGTCGCCTTCCGTTCTTCCGATGTGAGGGAGGCCGCCAGGTTCCCATACCACTCCATACGGGCTTCTACTGTCCCATGGATGATTTCATGGCCCCGTTCCGTCAGTTGGATACGCTTCGCCCGGCGGTCTTCCGGATCCTCAGTCCGGTGGACCAATCCTTGCTGCACCAGCCTGTCGAGCATCTGACTTGCTGCTGCCCGGGAGATGCCCAGGTCTTCTCCGATATCCGAGACTCCGCAGCTTCCCTTCCGGTTGATGTAGAAGAGTGCACCGATCTGTGACATCGACAGGTTCTGATCCTTGATGTAGTGGATGAACGCCTGCATGGATCGCTGCATGGAGGCGCCGGTCCACTCCCGTAGTGCCTTGATCAATTGATTCGCATTGCTCATGAGTAAGCAATCCTTATAGTTAAGTTGACTTAATAATAAATAGCAACAAATCAATTGTCAATATAATTATACAGGAGTACGATGTATTGGGGAGGGAGAAGACATCGAGGTGTATCAGCAATTCGAAAAGTAAGTAGAGAATTGTTTAGGTGTATTGATGTACCCGACAGTAGATTCGATTCCGATCTACGTATATATAGTCAGCAGGTGCTTCTCCGCCTCCCACATCTCCTCGAACATCTGTTTGGTCTGCTCGATGGTGAGATTCGCCTGGGAGATCGGGTCCATCAGCAGGGCCCAGTAGGCGGCCTCCTTGCTACTCCTGCGCACCGCCTCAACGGTGAGTTCCTGGGTGATGATGTTGGACTTGCACAGCGCGGCGCACTGGATCGGCAGGTTGCCGACGAAGTGGGGATGGATGCCGTTGGTGTCGGCCGTGCAGGGAACCTCGATGCAGCACTCCTCGGGCAGGTTGGTGATGTATCCCCGATTCATGACGTTGCCGCTGAAGACTACTGGGACGTTGGTCGTCACGGATTCCATGATGGCGGAGGCCCACTCGTGGGACTGTACCAGCTCCAGGCTCTCGAGGCTCTCGGCCTTCAGACCCATGTCTTCGAACCAGGAGTGCCTGCGCCCCTTGATGCCCATGGTCCGCTCCACGTGTGGTTCGAACAGGGCGCGATCGCCGTTCTGGAACCAGGGCACGTATTCGGGAAAGTGGCGGTCGCTCTCGGTGGGATAATAGCCGAAGGCCTCTACGATCTCTCCCCGAAACTGATAGGGGTCGCTGCCCTTAGTTTGTTCCACCAGCTTCGCCATCATCTCCGGCAGGAGGTCCTTTCCTTTATATTGATATCGGATGAACCAGGTCATGTGGTTGATGCCGGCGCACACGTAGTTGGCCTCTTCGAAGGGGACGTCTACCAGACCGGCCAGCTTCTTGGCGTTCCCCTGTACTCCATGGCAGAGGCCGACGATGGGCACCTCGGCCCGGTCGTTGAAGAGCCAGGTGAGGATGGCCATGGGATTGGTGTAGTTCAGGACCACCGCGTTCGGTGCCAGGCGGTTGATGTCGTCGATCATCGGGAGCATCGCGGCCGCCGATCGGAGGCCCCGGAACACCGCACCCGGGCCGATGGTGTCGGCCACGGTCTGGCGTACGCCGTACTTGGCGGGGATATTCATCTCCGATTCGAAGGGCTCGCCGTAGTAGGCCGGCCCGCCGATGGCTACCGACAGGATCACGAAGTCCGCGTCTTTCAATAACTCGGTCCGATCGGTGCTCGAGACGATTGTGGCGGGAAGGTTGTTGCTCTCCACCACCCGTTCTACATACCTGTGCACTGTCTTGAGTTTCTCCGCGTCGATGTCACACAGGGCGATGGTCGCATCCTGCAGGGGTTCCCTCGAGAGGATGTCCACGGACACCCTGCTGCCGAACATGCTGCCGGCTCCTATGAATACTGCTTTCATGTAAATCTCCTTATCCTATGACGTATGGGATAATAGCCTGATACGAGCGGTAAAATCTACCGTTCGTTCACTCGGATCTGATGATAGAGATCGACTTTCGACTAAGAGTGTTGGGTAGAGAACCGCACATTCTTGTATGATAGGAATCTTGTAATACTCGTGTAATGGGTGTAACCTATTAATAGGTGTTATACGAAAGGGGGTGTAGTATGTCTAACATTACCATCTCTATCGATGATGAACTGTTGAAAAGGGCTAAGAAAATTGCGATCGATCAAGATACTACTTTCAGTGGTCTTGTCCGTTCCTATATTGAACGTCTCGTGGCGAAAGAGGAGAAGCATCGCCAGCTCCTGATCGATGAGCTCGACTCCCTCTTTCAAAATAGTGTGGCCGAAACAGGACCTGTCACATGGACCCGAGATGACCTACATGAACGGTAGAGTTTTTTTTGACACCAATATCCTCGTCTATGCCAACGACGGCTCCGAGCCTGCGAAAAAGGGGGTCGCATCCGCATTGATACGAAATGCATTGAAGGCACGAACTGCGGTCATCTCGGTGCAGGTACTGGGCGAATTCTGGGTAACGGTGACTCAGAAGATCAAGAAACCCCTTCCCAAACCGATTGCGGAGAAGGAAGTCGCGTTGTTTGAGTTGATGGAAATCGTCGATCTAGACTTTCAGCTTTTTCTGTCTGCAATCAGGATACAAAAAATGAATCTCCTGTCATATTGGGATTCCCTGATACTTGCCGCCGCCGATCGTGCCGATTGTACCGTGCTCTATTCCGAGGATCTCAATCCCGGACAGAAGATACGAAACATCGAGATCGTGAATCCATTTCGATAACAGCGACCAGAAAACGCTCCGAATCAAAACGATGAGGGAGTTGCAATGAAAACCAAAACGATGATCGTAGACACGAACCACTCCCCCGGAGCACGCCTCGCGGGAGTTCCTATCGACCGGATCGACCTGCACACCGGATTCTGGTTGGAACGGTTCGAATTGAATCACTCCGTGAGTCTGCGCGACCTGTGGGACCTCCTGGCGGATCCCGATGCCGGGCACGTACTCTCCAACTTCAGGATCGCCGCAGGGTTAGAAACGGGAGATTTCGCCGGCACCGACTGGCAGGACGCCTGGCTCTACAAGTGGCTCGAGGCGGCGGCGGTCACCTTCAGGTTGACCGGTGACGCGTGGATCGAGGAGAGGATGGATGAGGGTATCCATCTCATCGGCAAGGCCCAGGCCCAGGACGGCTATGTGGCGACTCAGGTGCTGGCCCGAAAGGGTGAACGCTTCGCCGATCCGCGGAAGCATGAGGTCTACACCATGGGGCATCTCCTCACGGCCGGGGTTGTGCACCGGAGGATGACCGGGAAGAATACCTTTTTCGTCATCGCGGAGCAGGTAGGTCGATTTTTGCACTCGGTCCTCGGCGTGACGGTGAATCCGGCCTTCGCCCACAATCCCTCCGCCGTCATGGGGCTCGTAGAACTCTACCGCGAAACACGGGACGACCGGTTTCTCGATACCGCCCGCGTCATTGTGGACTCACGGGGTAAATCTCCAGCGGGACGCGGCCGTGACCTCTGGCACCGGGATGACGGCATCCTCGGCACCGATCTGATTCAGGACCGCACGCCCCTGCGGGAGGCCGATTCGGTCGTCGGCCATAACGTCTTCTTCACCTACCTCTTCTCCGGGGCTGCCGATGTCAACCTGGAATCACCGGACGATTCGATTTGGAGCGCTCTCCGGCGCATGTGGACAGACCTGGCCTGCCGCAAGATGACCCTCAACGGCGGCGTCAGCCCCATGGGGCACGGCCTCTCGGAGAGCGGCGATATCGTCGTCGAGTCGGTGGGCAAGCCATACTTCCTCCCTCACGAAGACTCCTACAACGAGACCTGCGGCCAGATCGGAAACCTCATGTGGAACTACCGCATGCTCTGCGCTCAGCCGGAGGGCAGGTACGCCGACATGATGGAGCACGAGATCTACAACAGCATCCTCTCCGGAGTCGATCTCGCGGGAGAAAACTACTGGTACCGGAACCAGCTCAGGTTTCGAGAGGATCACGTGGCCCACGGCCACAACGACCTGGTGAAACGAGAGAAGCCGGGGCGTCGCCGCATCTGCTGTCCCACCAACGTCGTGCGCACCATCGCCGAGTGGCGGGGCTATCTCTTCGGCACCGACGACGAGGGTGTCTGGTTTCATCAGTACGCTGCCTGCATTGCATCACTCACGATCGGCGACGACCTCGATATCGAACTATCCGTCGAAACCGAGTATCCCTGGAGCGGAGCGATCACGATACGCATCGATTCGGATTCAGAGAAAGAGCTGCGACTGGTATTCAGAATTCCCGGATGGGTCTCGGAGGCTACATTCACCGTCAACGGGGCTATCGCCGAGACGTCTCCGGTTACCCCCGGGTATGCCGGCATCACCCGCACATGGAAAGCCGGCGACACCATCGAAGTATTGTTCCCGATGAAGCCGCGCCTGATCGAAGCGAATCCTCGAGTAGAACAGTGTGTAAACCAGATTGCCGTTATGCGCGGACCGATCCTCTACTGCCTGGAGTCGGTAGACCTGTCCGAAGGAGTCGCGTTCGACGACATCCTGCTCCCGTCGGACATCGAGCTCGAGCCGGAGAGCACGGACATGCCCTTCGGCACGACAACACTCACCGGTCGGGCGTTGGTACGCCGTCGAGATATGCAGGACGGGGAGCGAATCGAAAAACGGGGCACCGTATGGGGTTGCGACCTCTACAGGGAACTCCGCCCGGCATCTCTCGAGCCAATTTCGATTAGATTGATACCCTATTACGCCTGGGCGAACCGGGGGAAAGGGTCCATGTCCGTGTGGCTGCCTGTGATTTGGCGATAAGGAATAAAGGCCTTCACCATCACCTTCGACGAACTTGAAGCCATGGACGATGAAACGAAGGACAGGTTCTTCAGACGGATAGCCGAAGACAATTTCACCGTCAGCCCACATTTTTCGACGAGATTTCTCTTCGATGATTCCATCGATTCGCAGGCATACACGGAAAAGTTGATCGAGAGAATCGAGACATGCGTACGGCCCCTGAACTGTCGGACAACGCGTGACGCGGCTCTGTACACGCTGGGTACCCATTTCAAGGAGCGTCTGGTGATGTTGT
>CAZAKE010000208.1:0-7805 GCA_964485495.1 uncultured Spirochaetales bacterium | reverse complement strand
CGGCCATGGTCCAGCCGGAGCCGGTTGATATAAGAGACGGGGGATGCGCCGATCTCCCGACGAAAGAGACGCTGGAGCGTCCGGACGGAGACGGCCGCCGCCGCGGAAATAGACGGAACGGAGAGGGGATCTTCGGAGTCGGCAGTCTTCATACTACCGAGCCGTCCAAACCGGCCGAACTCCTCATGCAGCCGCAGATCGATGTACGAGAGCGCCGTGGACAGACGCATGAGCTCCCTGGCATGGGGAGAGACGGCCGACTGGTAACTGCGGCAGAGGTGCACGACCAGGTCCATCAGACAGGCGATGGATGAGAAGCGCCATCCCGTCCGCTTCTCGCTCAGTTCGTTCCGCAGCGATTCGATCATCGCCCCTGCCCGGGCCAAATCGCCGGCATCCAGATGAAGGTGGCTCCGAAACTCGTGCTTCTCGCGCAGATACGGCTCCAACGCGAAGAGCGCACGGTACCCCGGCAATTCCGGGAGGTCCTCCAAGGGGATACGCAGTGACTCCCAACGAAAGTAGACGTTCGACAGCGTAAGCCCGTCGGTGCCGTTGTACCCGTGGGCGCTCCCCTCCTGAATCAAAAACACATCTCCGCCGCGGATACGGTAGCGCTCGGTCTCTGTTATATGCCTGCCGCTGCCCTCCCACACGATCACCAGCTCCGAATAATCATGGCTGTGCAGGGGGCTGTCTCGCTGCGTCCTATGAGTGGAGCACCCGAGCTTCAATTCCGCACCTCCGAATACGGATGGTGACGAGGCGGGAAACCTGACTGGATAGGGCATGCCGCAATTGTGCGAATATTTGACGTTTTATTCAAGGTATTTGCGCAATCGACGGAGTATTCTGCATCCATGAATAGCAATGAGAAGATACGAATAACGAATTCCCAGTATCGGAACAAGCTGCTCGGATGCTGGATCGGCAAGTCGGTGGGCGGAACCCTGGGCGGCCCGTATGAGGGGAAGCCGGGACCTCTGTCACTCACATTCTACGATCCGGTTCCCACCGAGATGCTCCCGAACGACGACCTGGACCTGCAGGTGGTGTGGCTCGAGACGATCCGCAGGCGGGGCTTTCCGGTAAACCGATTCCACCTGGCCGGAGCCTGGCTCGAAAATATACACCTCTGGCCGGATGAGTACGGTGTGGCCACACGAAACCTGATCCACGGCATCTATCCGCCGGCCGGCGGTGCCTACGACAACAAGTTCACCGCCGGCATGGGGGCGGCCATCCGCTCGGAGCTTTGGGCCTGCCTGGCACCCGGCGATCCCGAGCTGGCCGTGCGTATGGCCAGGGAGGACGCCTGCGTCGATCACGACGGCGAAGGCCTCGACGCAGCCCTCTTCCTGACGGCATTAGAGTCGCTCGCGTTCATCGAATCCGATCCCGACACCCTCATCGACCGGGCACTTTCGTTTATATCCAATGATGGCCGATTGGCGAGAGGTATCGCCGACACGCGATACTGGGCCGAGGAGGCCGGCCTTCGCGGGGACAGCAAGGGGAGCAGTGGAGACGGAGGTTCCCGGCAGCCGATCCGGGAGAAGATTCTCGCGGCGCATGCGCCGCAGAACTGGACCGACGTGGTTCCCAACCTCTGTTTCATCGTCCTGGGGTGGCTCGCAGGCAGAGGCGATTTCGGCCGCTCCATCTGCACCGCGGTGAACTGCGGCTTGGATACCGACTGCACCGGCGCGACCCTGGGGGCCCTGCTGGGCATCATCGACCCGGATTCGATCGGCAAGGACTGGACCGAACCCATCGGCATGGATCTTGTGCTCTCACCGGGCATGGTAGGCATGCACCACGCAGATACCTTGAACGAGTTCAGCGACCAGGTGGCCGAAGCAGCGGTGAACGCGCTGGCCTACTATGGCTCATCGGTCGAGATACCCGATTCGATCCACGATCCGGCGTCTCTGAAACGGTGGGGGGGTCTGCGTGAGATTACCGGGGAGTTACCCCGGAACGCCGATAGGGAAGCCCTGATTGCAGTCGATCCGCTGCCGGTCACCATCGAGTATCCCGAGGATACCGTCTTCCTTCCCGGAGCCACATCGACCGCGACCATCACGGTTCGAAATCCCGGAATGGGCCCCGGAGATACCGGCATAGAATCGAGCGTACAAGTCTCCGTTCCCGACGGATGGAAGGTCTCACCAGAAACAGCCCGTCTACAGATCGACGCCGGCGAATCAGCCGCGTTCGACCTGCGCATCACGCCCCCGGAGGCCCCCGGCGTGCGTTCCTATCGCAACATGCTGGACCTTCGATTCGGCACCGGACAGCTCAACTGGACCGTCTCTGCGGGTCTCCCCCAGCCGATCCCATGGCGGAGACGCCCTGCAGCTGCGGCGGATTCCGAGACGTCCACCGGCAAGTGGGAGGCCGTCGAGTCTCCCCGGCACTACCAGCCCGTACCCGCAGGCGGTTGGATCTACGAGACCGACGTGAAGATCCCCTTCCGGGGAACCTTCATCTTCGTCACTCAAGGCGCCCGACCCGCGGTCACCTACCTGGACGGCGAGAAGATCAACGAATACGACGGAAGCTTCTACGTTCCGGCCATGCACCGCAACAATACCGGCTCCGAGATCTACTGCGACCGAGGGTGGCATCGGATTCGAATCGCTGTTGCCGCGGAAGAGGATACAGCCGGTGGGCAGGATTCCGACAACACCGACACAGAACTGTTCTTCGGCATCGGCATCCGGGCGTCATTCGGCTGGATCACGGAGCTCGAGTGGCGTATACCGAAGAGGTGACCGTAGAGAAAGGAGAATGATATGACTCGGAACAAGGTAGCAGCGACACTGATTCCCGGTAGCTTCCAGTTCGACGGCATTTTGGGGAGCAGGATCGACACCATTGCCGATGCCAGGATCCGTACCAAAACCGCCCGGGAGAAGATCTATCCTGAGACCGAGGAAGCCTTTCGAAAGCGGGTGGACGACAGCCTCAACCCCGGAAGGGGAATGTGGCAGGGAGAGTTCTGGGGTAAGTGGATGCTGTCGGTGACGGCCGCCTACGACTATTACGGCGACCCGGAGCTGAGGGAGTTCATCGCACAGGCGGCAGAGGGGCTGATCTCCACCCAGGACGAGAACGGGTACATCGGCACCTATCGGGACAGCACCTTCTACGGACCGGGCACCTGGAACATCTGGTCACGGAAGTATACCCTCTGGGGACTGCTCGAGTGTCACCGAATCACCGGAAAGCAGGAGATTCTGGACGCCGCGATTCGATTCTGCGACCACCTCATGAGTGAGGTCGGACCCGGGAATCACGACATCATCCGGACCGGACAGTTTAACGGGCTCCCCAGTACCTCCATTCTAACCCCGGTGGTGATGCTCTATCGGGAGACTGGAGAGAAGCGGTTCCTCGATTTCGCCCGACACATCGTCGTCCAATGGTCCCGACATCCGGACGGACCGCCGGATATCCTGCGCAAGGGGCTCGAAGGCCGTCCGATCCACGAGTGGTTTCCAAACCCGGATGCTTGGGCCAAGAGTTATGAATTCATCTCCTGCGTCGAGGGAATGGTGAACCTGTACGAGGTCACCGGCGACCGAGACCTACTCACCGCCGCCGAGAACATCCACGCCGCCATCGTGCGGTGGGAACGCTCACCCGTAGGCAGCGTGAGTTTCAACGACAAGTTCGTGGGCTCACGTCAACTGAAGAACACCGTCGCCGAAATCTGCGACGCGGTGTACTGGAACCGGCTCTCTCACGCGCTGCTCCGGGTAACCGGTAAGCCTCATTACGCCGACGAGATCGAGCGCACCCTTTATAACGCGCTGCTGAGCGGCATGAATTCCGCCGGGGATTGGGGCCTCCGGCGCCTCCGCCTTTCGCACCGCCACATCGAGGCCCACCGACACTGTCGCCTCGACCATCATCAGTGCTGCGTCGACAACCTGCCCCGAGGCCTGTTCCAGGCCGCCGAGACGGCCCTATTCGCGTTTGATCCGACACTACCGGAAACCCTCGATGTTCAAACCGGAGGAGGCGAGGCAGGGATTACAGGCGAAGGAGAGGGCGGAATCGCCGTCGCTCTCTACAGCCCCGGCACCGGGTCTATCGAGACCGCCTCAGGCAATACGGTAACAATCCGAATCTCCGGTGGATACCCGTTCAGGATCGGGGCGGTAAAGATCTCGGTGAATCCGGAACATGAGGAAGAGTTCATCCTGGCCGTCAGGATACCGGGCTGGGCTGCACCGGAGATCTCGACACCCGAAGACGGTGCGACGAAGCCCCGTGGCCCCGGATGGTACGCGATACGCCGGACATGGCGGAAGGGAGACTCGGTCTCTCTCGTGATGGAGCCGGAACTTCGGTTTGAGTTCTTCGATCCGACTCCTGCCGACCCGGCTGTTGTAGCATGGCACGAGAAGGCATGGCCGAAGATGGGATTCATGGTCGAGGGAAAGGGGCAACAGTCGGACCTGACCGAGGCCGACCTGCAACCTCACGAGAAGGCCGTCTGCCTCTTGTATGGGCCTGTCGTCCTGACCCGCGACCGGCGTGTGACCGGTAAAGCGTTGTTCGCCGAGGTTTCTACTGCCGACCTACCGTCTCCGGCCTCACCGGAAGATGGGGGGCATTCGATTCGCGAGGTCGACGCTCCACCCGATATACATGCCGCCTTTGAAGTGGAATTCCCGAACGGAAACTCGGAACGCCTCTGTGACTTCGCGTCGGCCGGAAACACCTGGGATGAAAATTCCACGTTCGATACGTGGATCCCGCTCGACCGGGATCGATGAGGAGCCCTGTCTATAATTCGGCCATCACCGACACCGGACGGATACCCCGAAAGATGTAGTCGATGAGCCGGTCCAGCAGCCGGTCCTCGATTTCCGGATCTGCCTCGTCTCCCGTCAGATCCCCATAGGTCCGGAAATCCTTACTCTCTCTCAGTGAAGTATCTTCCTTCTCCAGGATGAGTTCGCCTTTACAGGGGAAGACCGACATCCTGTACGGCTCCTCATAGATCATCCAGAATCCGCCGCCGTCCATGATACCGTCGTTCCATTTGGCAAGCTTCCCCATGCCACCCATCGATGCGATGACGTTGCTATCGAAGAGCGCATCGATATATTCAGAACGCTCCCGGGAGGGACTCGCCGTCACCTTTTCTATGAGCTTCAGCTTAAGCCGTCGGACCGTCTCGGCATATTCGGGACGGCCGTATAGGTTCTCCGCCTCATCCGGGTCCGCCTCCAGATCGTACAACTCCCGGTCTCCGGTAACCACGGTATAGATCAGTTTGTATCGCCCGTCCCGAATCATCTTGATCGAGTAGGATTCACTGAAGGCGGTCTCGCCGTGTCTTCCGACTGCCGCCTGCTCATCCTCGACGTACATGGTCAGGTCCTTCCCGTCGAGTTCGGTACTCGGCGTCCGGTCACCGCTCAGAACGCACAACGTGGGAAACAGATCGACGGCCTCCACCGGCGCACCCACTGTCTTGCCTGCATGCCGGCCCTCGGGGAATTTGATCAACATAGGTGTGCGCACGATGTGCTCGTAGTAGCAGCGATTGGAGTACTTATTCGAAAGTCCGACATACCCCGCCAGGTCTCCATGATCGGAACAGAAGGCGATCACAGCGTTCTCATACATGACGTTCTTCTTCAGCGATTCGAGGATCCTGCCGATCTCGGCATCTATGTGGGTTATCAGGGCGTAGTAGAGGCTGAGTTTTTGCCTGAATTCACTCTCTCCCATCTTCTGCAGGGAGTCTTTTGATTGGGCGTAGCGACGGATATACTCCGGCTTCCGAGAAAGCTGCTCGGGGGTCCAGGGGATTCCGATTGGGATAGACTCCGGAGGATACAGGTCGGCATACTCGGGGCTGGGCGTGATGGGCGGATGCGGCCGGTCGAAGGAGATCGTCAGGAAGAGTGGAGGCACGTCGCCGGCCTTCTCCATTGATGGTATTGGTGGGGCAGGTTCTGTCGCGGAATCAGCGGCAGAACCTGCCGCGCTGTTGTGCGCTTCGATGATCCGGATGGCCTGGTCGGCGGTGTAGCGTTCCTGACTATGTTCCGCCGGAACAGACGAGACGCCGTATACATTTCCAGGCTGCCTGGAGTCACCATGAACCTGATCGGTTGGATAGGGAAGGCCGTGTTCCCGGCAGTAAGACAGATAACTGACAGAAGGATTCGTGGCCCGGTACATGTCCTCCGGCAGAGTCGGGACAAACTCATCAAAGCCGAATCTCTCGCCGAACGAGTTAACATGCGCCTTGCCGACGAGGGCGGTACGGTATCCCCGACTGTTGAAGTACATCCCCATGCTCGGAGTATCCTCGGGAACCAGCCCGGTGAACCCGTACTGCCGGTGAGAGAACAGATACTGGCCCGAAAGGTAGCTGGTCCGACTGGGCAGACAATAGCCGTTCTGCACGTAGCAGCAGGAGAAGTCCACCGAATCATTTCGAAGCCTGTCGATGTTGGGCGTTTTTATCACCGGATGCCCCGCATATCCCAGGCAGCGATAGTTCTGCTGATCCAGCATGAAGACGATGACGTTTCTGTCCATTTCGAAGAACCTCCCTTGGTTCGGTCGAAGCCTGACATACCATCTGTACCCCGCATTCTCGTATATTTCAATAGCTCCTCTCTTGATCGCACTCCCGGAATCGAATACCCTCATGTCCGAATAAGCGAGGTGAAAGATGAGAATCGGAGTAATCGGATGCGGCATCATCAGCGAGCGGTATCTACAGGTGATCACCGAGCGGTTTCCGGAGACCCTGCCCGTGGCGGCGGTGTCGGACATAGACACGGAGGCCGCCAAGAGACGGGCGTCCCAGTTCGGCATCGGCAAGGTATGCACCACCGAGGAGATGATGGCGGACCCGGAAATCCAGGGAATACTGAATCTCACGAACCCGTGGGCCCATCTCGAGATCGGCATGGCCGTCCTTGACGCAGGAAAGCACCTGTATACGGAGAAGCCGCTGGCCATGACCAGGGAGGAGGCCCGGACCCTCCTCGACAAGAGCAAAACCACCTCACTGCGAATCGGGTGTGCGCCTGATACGGTACTCGGGGCTCAGGTGCAGACCGCCCGGGAGCTACTCGACGGAGGCAGGATCGGAACACCCATGGCGGTCAACTGCCGGCTGGTGATGACCATACGGAGCGGAAGATATCTCACCAGGAGGATCGGCGGCATCCTGCTGGACATGGGTCCATACTTCGTCACTACCCTGGCGACCCTCTTCGGTCCAGTGAAGGAGGTAGCTGCCGTGGCGGACTTCGGTGAAGCGGTAGCGGAGACCGCTTCGGCTTCGCTGCTCACGGAGAGTGGTATAGTCGCGTCCCTCACCTTCGTCACCGGCGGCGACGCCTACCGACCGGGGATCGAGGTAATGGGCACCGACGGATTCATGACCATCGGGGATCCGAACATGTTCGACTGGGATGTCACCGTCTGGGAGGGCCGCGATACTCAGGAGAAGATCCCCTTCTCCTTCGACTTCGGATCAAATTCGCGGGGACTCGGGATGGCGGAGATGGCCGTCGCGATCGAAGAAAATCGTCCTCATAGGGCGAGCGCCGAGGTGGCGTATCATGTTCTGGATGTGCTCCTCGCAGTCGAGGAGTCGGCCAGGCTGGGCAGACGCATCAAGATCGAGAGCACCTGTACACGTCCGGAACCAATGCCCAAGGAGTTTCGGCCGTCTTGATAACAGACCAGCTGTCTAGTAGATTAATCCCATGAAGACGATGGGGATATTCGAAATCAAGACCAGATTGTCTCAAGTT
>CAZAKE010000207.1:0-7823 GCA_964485495.1 uncultured Spirochaetales bacterium | reverse complement strand
CTCGGCAGAGTTCCAGGTCATCAATCGGGACAATTACCTGGATTTTATTCTATAGGGTTATGTCAAATCCATGATATAATGCCCATGTCGAGTAAACGATAATGAGAATGTGGCAGTGAGTAAGATGCGGTACAACGCGAATCTCAAACGACGGCTCTTCTACACCTATTTCAGCCTTTTTTTCGTCCCCCTCCTTGCGATAGGAACCTTATTCGCGATCCTAACGGTCTCCAACGCACGGGAAGACGCTCGAAACGAGTGTCGCGAGGTGGTGGAATCGATGGCCCAAGAGATATCCGGTGAGTTCGGGCAGCTCGATAGGTTTGCACACCGACTCAGCGAGACCCGATTCCTGCAGAAGCTGATGTACACACAAGGTGATCCGCTCCGGATCAATCGGATCGACCCGATCAGCATCCGAGACTTCAATCAGCAGTTCTCGGTGTATTCGGTTTCGAACCGGTTCGTCGCCGCGGCGGCGCTGTATCTGAACGAGAAGAATCTGATCTTTACCGGTGAGATCCAGATCGCCGACATGGACCTATATATCGAGACCTACTTCGACATGACCCAGGCTGAGAAGTTCTACTTCGCGGGGATACCGGAGCGGAGCAAGTTCGGTCAGCTGGTGTGGCCGGTGACGGTGAGGAGCCCAATACCTCATAAGGCGGGGATGCTCTATGTGGTCTCATTACCGACAAAATCGCTGGAGTCGATCAAGGGAACGCTGATCTTCATCATCAATCCTCCATATCTGAAGGGGCTGGTCACCGATCCCTTTCCGCGGTACAACGGCAGACTCACCCTGCAGCTTCCCGATGATCGGGTGGTGGTGGAACATACCCGGACCGTCTCCGAGACGGAGACGGTGCCCGGCAATTTCGCCGATAAGGTTCTCTCCACCACCGGCATCGGATTGAACCAGGGGCGGGTCACCACCAGGAGGAGCCGACGGCGGGTCGTCATCGACGTTCCTGTATCCCATGACCTGTGGCTCTCCTACCAGGTCTCTGCCGGGGGGTTGTACCTGGAGGCCACGAAGCTGTTGATCCTCTGGATCCTCGCCTTCATACCCGCCATCGGCGCCGGAACGTTCGCCGCGTATCTTCTCTCCAACAGAAATTACCGCCCAGTGGAACGTATTTATAAACTGGTGCAGGCGAAATGGGGTGAAATGGCGATACCGGAAAAGCGAATCAACGAATACGACTACATCTTCGATCACCTCTCGGATATGCCTGAGCGTAAACACCTCGTCGTACTCGAGCAGCAGAAACCTCAACTGATACGTTCGTATCTGCGAGCACTGGTGGAACATAACTACAGCGACCTGAAGGAGCTCGAACGGCGCTTTACAGTACTGGAGGTCGAATTCCCGTACCAGGTATTCGCCTGCATCGTGGTACACAAGTCCGATCCGGATGAACTACCCGCGGTAGAGTGCCTGCCCCAGGTCATCCCCCATGTGGCGTTTCGAATCCCCTATAACCGGTACGCCTGCCTAATCGTCAACACCGTGGGCGATGATGAGGTCATCGCCTTGGCCAAAGGATTGACGGCCGGAATACGCCGAGAGATACAGCAGGAATCCTATTGCGGCGTCGGCGGTATCTATAATCGCATGGAGGATTTGCATCTTTCCTACACGCAGGCGGTATTCGCCATCGAGTACCATATGTTAGAGAGTGAAAAAGACGTACACGTATATAGATATATAAAAGAGGGAATGGATTACTTCTATTTTCCCATCGATCGGGAGATCGACATCGCTACCGCTCTGCGAACCGGAGATTCGGAGCGGAGTCTAAAAATCGTAGACTCGCTCCTGGAGACGAACACCGGCATACAGAATATCTCACCCAAGGCGATCCGCAACCTCTTCTTCTCGGCCTACATGATCGGACTCAGGATCATGAGTGAATCGGAGTGTCATAATCTGGAGGAGTCCGACCCGGCTGAGTTGATGTCCTCCGAGACTATCAACGACATGCGGGAGATCGTCGCCCTATTCTATCACCGGGTTTGCAGCAACTGCCGAAACGGCCGGGCAGGCCACACCGCGATCATGGTCCATAGAATCGAACAGTTCGTTTCCGAACATTACGCAGACAAGAATCTCTCCCTCACCACCCTTGCCGATCATCTCGGTATGTCTACCTCCCATGTCAGCCGATTCTTCAACAGCCACTTCAACCGCAGCTTCCCGGACTACCTGAACCACTTCCGCATCACCAAGGCTATCGAGCTCATGACCGCCGAGAGAGGGCTCATGATGAAGGATCTCTCCGAACGGGTCGGTTACTACAACCCTGTCACATTCCGCCGCTCCTTCAAACGGGTCACCGGCTCGACGCCGACGGAGTACCGGTTGGTGCATGAATAGCCCTTTCCCCCCAGCTCGCCAACGGTAAAAAACCTATATCCATAGGCGATCCCATTTAGTAGAAAGTGCCTTACGAAACGCCGAACACATCAACCACACTGATCTCACCGAACCAGTACAGGCGCCACAGCTACGGCCACATTAGTGATTATGCCGAGATTGCCGCCCGACATGATCGGCCTTTGATGCTACACATGTGCGGCCATCTAAAGCATCTGCTGCCCGATCTGGCGACGCTAAACGTGGCTGGTTTCGAGGCATTCACAACCCCAACCCTCGGCAACACCAGGTTCATAGACGGGCGCGAAGCCTGCCCGGATAAATGCCTCGTCGGCGGAACGAATGCCATGCTCTGGACCAGACCGGTAGATGAGATAATCGCCGACATCGAATGCGAGTTGGATGATTTGCCCCATCACCGGGGCATCGTCGTGAGTTCCGCCGGTGTCATGCCTCCTGCCTGTGAGCCGCACACCGTCAAGGATGTGTTTGAATGGGTGCAGCGTTATCCGCTACGGGTATAAGACTAAGAACTCTGGTGCGACACGGATATTGTCCCATCTCCTGCACATTTCGCCCTCTTTCTCAAGAATTGTTCCTTGCGTGATTTCAGAAACCGCCGGTACTATACAGATGATATCAATCACAATAGGAGGCAGCCGTATGGCTAAAAGAATCATCGTAATCACATTGTGTCTGTTCTTCGCATGTCTCCTGTTCGCCGCAGGTGGACAGGAGGAGGGGGGAGCCGCATCGACCACGCAAGCGAAGCCCCAGGGCACCGAGCCCAACACGATGCCCATCGTGGAACCGGGGAGCTACACCTTGACGATCGCCCAGCCGGACACCTGGTGGACAGAAACATCGTACAACAACGACCTTCCCGTCTGGCAGGCCATCCAGGAGCGCACCGGAATCACGGTGAATTGGGAGGTACACCCGGGAAATCAGGCTGAAACAAACCTTCAGATCCGCCTGGCATCAGGCCAGAACCTGCCGGATCTGATCCATCTGCCCGGTGGCGTGGGGGACTCGGTTCGGTACGCTCAGGACGAACTGATCCTGCCCATGAACGACCTGATTCAGTATTACGCGCCGAACATCCAGAAACTCTTCGGCAAGTATCCGGACCTCAAGAAGGGACACATCGCCCCGGACGGCGAAATCTACTTCCTGGCCAACTACATCACCGGATTACCGAACGGGCTGGGGGTTCTCCTGCGTCGTGACTTCGTCGAAGCGGTAGGGGAGGAGCTGCCCGAGACCATCGACGACTGGTACAGACTTCTTACGAAATTCAAGAACACCGACCTGAACGGCGAAGGCGCCGGCGACGTGATCCCCTTCGGAGGACACCTCGGCTACTTCCTCAGCGGTTTCGGCATGGTCTCCTGTAACTTCGGGCAAGTCAACAACGTAAACGCTACCCAATATTGGTCCGATGAAAACGGAGATGTATACTTCTTCGCGCTCCATCCCCGATTCAAGGAATTCCTCGAATTCTGCAATACCCTGTATGAAGAGGAACTGATAGATCCGATGTACGGAGCCGGAGAATCGATGACCGATACCTTGAGGCAGCAGAACAAGGTGGCCTGCTACACCGCCTTCCCCGGAGGACAGGACACCCACGACGCCCAACTCCACCAACTCGGGTTTCCCGATGCAGATCATCTCACCATCCTGCCCCCCAAGGATGAGAACGGGCAATCGAAACTCTCGGTTCTCAACTTCTGCCGTAACACCAGGCGCTGGTCGATCACCAAGGACGCCGCAGACCCCAAGGTGGTCATGAAGTTCCTGGACTACACCTATGCTTCCACCGAGGGAACCCGGTACCTGATGTGCGGTTTCGAGGGAGAACAGTACGACATCGTGGACGGCGTACTCCAGTTCAAGGAGGAGATGTTTACCAATCCCAATTACAACATCATCGCCCTCCTCCGTCAGATCGGTGCCTTCGAATGCTACATGGACTGCCAGCCGGCGGAGTTCAACAACGCCCGACTTAAGGGCAAATTCAAGGAGGCTCTGGTAGCGATAGACGAGTCGGGTATCGCCGCAAGATACCCGATCATCATCCCCACCGCGGATGAGCAGGAGGAGATCGTCAACCTGAGTCAGGATATCAACTCCTATATCGACGAGATGACGATCCTTTTCGTCACCGGACGGAAACCGCTCTCCGAGTTCGACGACTTCATCGAGGAGTTGAAGGGAATGGGAATCGACGACCTAATCGAGATCTACCAGGGACAGTACGATCGGTACACGCACGGGTAATGCAGCAGTATCCATCCCGTACATGACACGAGTGATAGTACACTCCGAGCCCCGGCATCCGAGTTGATGCCGGGGTTTCTCCGCTAAATCGTTCGTGACACCATTTTTCAAGTGGGATGCAGAATCAGGATAAGGAGTATCAGGATGAAAAAAACCCACGGAGGGATTACCGACCTGCGGCAGCTGAACCGGGAGAAGTACCTCTGGCTGCTGGTCCTTCCCGGCATCATCTACTATATCATCTTTCATTACGTCCCCATGTACGGACTTATTATCGCGTTCAAACGCTTCTCGATGCACAAGGGAATCCTGGGGAGTTCATGGGTGGGCTTCAAGTACTTCATCGAGTTCTTCGAATCCAGGTATTTATGGCGCATCATCCGCAACACCCTGCTGCTGAGTTTCTACACCCTGATGTTCGGATTTCCCGCACCAGTGATCATCGCCCTGCTCCTGCATGAAAGCGAGTTCTCCTTCTACAAACGGGTAATTCAGACCATCTCCTACCTACCCCACTTCATTTCGCTGGTGGTGGTGGTGGGAATCTTGGTCAACTTCGTAAATCCGGTTAACGGAATCGTGAACGAAGCCATCAAGCTACTGGGGGGCAAGCCGATCCACTTCATGGGCGAACCCGGATGGTTCAGACCGTTATACGTGGCCTCCAACATGTGGCAGTACGCCGGGTGGACGTCGATCATATATTTGGCCGCTCTGTCTGCGATCGATCCTCAATTGTACGAATCTGCCGTAATTGACGGTGCAAAACGATGGCAGTCCCTCATCTTCATCACATTACCTTCGATAGCACCGACGATCATCATCATGCTGATCATCCGCATGGGCAGGATCATGAGCGTGGGGTTCGAGAAGATCATCCTGATGTACTCACCGGGGATCTACGAGACTGCGGATGTTATCGCCACCTACGTGTATCGCAAGGGACTACTGGGGATGCAGTACAGCTACGCCACAGCGGTGGGGCTGTTCAACTCGATGATCAACCTGATCCTGATCATCACGGCCAACAAGCTGGCCAAGACCTTCTCGGAAACCAGACTTTGGTAGGGGGTAGATAGCATGGCATCCAATATTTACGGTAAGAGCGACACGCTATCGCAAATTTTGATCGCATTCGTACTGGCCCTTATCGGCCTGATCTGCCTCTATCCCTTGTTATATGTACTCTCCATGTCCATCAGCAATCCGATCAGGATCGCCAAGGAAACCTTATGGCTATTTCCCAAAGGGTTCTCGGTGTTGGCCTATCAGAAAGTGTTCGAGAATCCGCAGATCTGGCGCTGCTACTACAACACCATATGGTATACCCTGGTGGGTACCACTATCAACGTGACCTTGACGGTCATGCTGGCGTACCCGCTGGCCAGACATGACTTCCGTGCACGGCACTTCCTGATGTTCATGGTCACCTTCACGATGCTGTTTTCCGGCGGGTTGATCCCACTGTATATCCTGGTGAACAAGATCGGCATCTTCAACACCCGCTGGGCCCTGGTACTGCCCACCGCCATCGCCGCCTGGAACACCATCATCACCCGGTCCTTCTTCCAGGGGCATCCCGACAGCCTGGCCGAATCGGCCAAACTGGACGGCGCCAACGATATGGTGATCCTCATCAGGATCATCCTCCCCATCTCACAGGCTATCATCGCCGTGCTGACCATCTTCTATGCGGTATTCCACTGGAACAGCTTCTTCACGGCCCTGATCTACCTGCCCGACTCCAAGCTGCACCCGCTGCAACTCTTTCTGATGAAGCTCCTGATCCAGAACGACACGGCCATGATGGAGGAGGGGATCGAAGAAGCCCTTGACAAGCTATTCGTTGCACAACAGCTAAAGTACGCCGCTATCATGATAACAGTTGCGCCCATCATCATGATCTACCCCTTCATGCAGAAGCACTTCGTGAAGGGAGTCATGATCGGGGCGATCAAAGGCTAAGGAGGACCATACACAAATGAACGCACCAAATATGACGGTACGAGAACGATGGAATGCAGCCATGCGCATGCGGCCGGTGGACCGACTGCCGGTGTGGCCGAAAATCATAGGGAGCCATAATCATTATATCAAGTTATATGCGAGTGAGCTGCCCAGGAGAGATCTCTCCCTGCGGGAACTGAACGAATACTTCGGCAGCGACGAACTCATGCGACTCCCCGATTTCATCGACGTGAAACGCAGAGAGTGCGCGATTCGAGAAGAAAACGAACCGAATGTCCGGACCACCGTGTATATCACGCCCATCGGCGAGACTCGTCTAGTGCACAAGTACGACGCAGGTTCGACCTCCTGGCACCCGGTGGAGTTCCCGGTTTCCAGCCTGGAAGATATTCGTATCATGACACGGTTCTACGCCGACGCCGAACCGGAGATCGACGAAGAGACCCTGCGGGAGGCGGTTACGATAGTCGAAGACCGGGGAGAAACCGCGTCCTCCATGAGTTGGGTGGCCAAGTCCCCCCTGATGTTGTTCGTAGAGCAGCTGGCGGGAGTGGAGGATGCCCACTACCTGCTGGCCGACTACCCGGAAGAGGTGGAGGAGCTCTTCGAGACTATCCACAGGAACAACCTGCGACGGAGTGAGATGATCGCCGACAAGTCGCCGGCGGACGCCATCTACTTCATCGAGAACACTTCGACGTCGCTGATCTCGCCCGACCAGTTCAAGAAATACTGTTTCCGGCATCTCGAAGAGTATGGGCAAGTGATCACGGGCATGGACCGAATCTACGCCCTTCACATGTGCGGACATCTCAAGGCCCTGCTTCCGGACCTGGCCAAGAGTTCCGCCCATGTCTTCGAAGCGTTCACCTCCCCTACCTTAGCGGACACCCGTTTTGTCGACGGTCGTGGGGCGTGCCCCGATACGTGCCTCGTAGGCGGAACCAACGCCGTCGTATGGACCTGGCCGGTAGACCGGATCATCGACTATATTCGGGGTGAATTAGATGTGCTTCCCCACCACCGCGGTATCATCGTCACCTCCGCCGGAGTTCTCCCACCCTTGAGCCGTCCGGAAACGGTGAAAAGAGTATGTGAGTGGGTGCGGAACTATCCGGTGAGAAATTGATAGGTTAGTACAACCCCACGTCGAACCCGAGACTCACTCGGAAGGGGAATACGCCGATCA